>JAABRX010000001.1 GCA_011390675.1 Trueperaceae bacterium
CATCTCCTCCGCCCGACGCGACCAGGTGCTCGCCTGGGTCGAGGAGCGCTTCGGCGCCACGACCGAGGCGATGGTCGCGAACAAGATCACCTACCGGTTGCCGTCCGCGCTCCAAGACCTCGGGCGCGCGCTCGGCATCCCCGCCGAGCAGCGCGACGCGCTCACCCGCGCCCTCGGCCGCGACTTCCGCCACCTCTCCCCCGCCCGCGCCCGCGAGGCCGCCGTCGTGTTCGACGAAGTGCTCGGCGACGCCCCCGTCAAAGAGCACCTGCTCGGCTTGCTCGAATGCATGGAGCCACGCCACGTCCGGCACCTCGCGCCGCACTCGGGCGGCGTCGTCCTAGCGCGCGATCCCCTGACGCACTACTCGCCACTGGAGCGCTCGAGCGGCGGCATCAAGCTGCTCCAGTTGGACAAGGACGACGCCGAGGCGCTCGGTCTGATCAAGCTCGACCTGCTGGGCTTGCGGATGCTTGCCGCCCTCGAGCGCGCGCGCGAAGAAGTCTTCCGGATCGAGGGCCGCTGGCTCGACCTCGCCACGCTCCCCGACGATCCGCGCGTCTGGGACCTGGTCTCGGAAGGCGCCACCATGGGCCTCTTCCAGATCGAGAGCCCCAGTCAAGTGCACACGTCCAAGGCGATGCGCGCACGCACGATGAAGGACCTGGCCCACCAGATCGCGCTCATCCGGCCCGGACCGATCCAGTCCGGTACCGTCCACCCGTACTTGAAGCGGCATCGCGGCTTGGAACCGATCACCTATTGGCATCCGACCCTCGAGCCGATCCTCGCCAAGTCCTACGGCGTGCTCCTGTTCCAGGAGGACGTCCTGCGCATCGCGGTGCACTTCGCCGGCATGACCTGGATCGAGGCCGACCGCTTCCGCAAGAAGGTCTCCGGGTTCCGCGACCTGGCGGACATCGAACCCGATCGCCTCCGCTTCATCGAAGGCGCGCGCGCCACCGTCGGCGCAACGCACGAGGAAGCCGAGCACGTGTTCGACGCCATCAAGGCCTACCAGGGCTACGGGTTCGCCGAGTCGCACGCCTGGGCCTTCGCGCTGCACGCGTACGCCTCGGCGTGGATCCGCCTGCACCACCCGGCCGCCTACCTCGCGGCCATCCTCACCGAGGAACCAGGCATGTGGTCACCGAGCACCAAGCGCCAAGAAGCGCGTGCCTGGGGGGTCCCGTTCCTACCGCTCGACGTCAACCGCTCGGGCGTCCACTACCGCGTCGAACGCGCAGCCGACGGGCGGCTCGCGGTCCGACCGGCGTTGACCTCCGTCAAGCAGGTCGCCGTCGACTTCGCACGCGACCTGCTCATCGAGCGCTTGCGGCACGGTCCTTACACCGAGGTGGACGACGCCGTCCGCCGCGTCGACGCACCACGCGACGCCTGGGAAGCGCTGGTGCGCGCCGGCGCGTTCGATGCGCTCGGACCTCGGCGTCCAGCGCTGTACCGAACCGGGGTCGCCGCGCGCAGCCCCGAAACCGTCGACGCCGCGTCGCTGTTCGAAGTCTCGACGTCCACGCCCGACCTCGCGCCGCTGCCGCTAGAGGAGCGCTTCGTATGGGACCACCACACGACGCGCATGTCGACCCTGGAGCTCCACGCGTTGGATCTGGTTCGCGACCAGCTCGCCGAGCTCGCCGCCATAACGTTATGGCAGGTTCGCACCCGACCCCGGAAGAGCCGTTGCCGCACCGCCGGGCTCATCGTCAGCCGCCAGCGACCCCCCACGGCCAAGGGTTTCGCGTTCTTCGTGATCGAGGATGGCTCCACGCGCGGCCAGGTCATCATCTCGCCCGACCTGTGGGCCACCCACCGCACGCTGCTCCGCGACGCGTCCATCCTGATCGTGGATGCGATCGTGGAAGACACCGGTTACCAGTTGACCCTCAAGGCCGAGCGGTTGACCGCGCTTCCAACTCCCGTCGCCGTCGATGGTTACCACTACAGGTGAGCTCGCCACGGGCGGCAGAGGCGAACGCATCCGAACGGGGGAGAGCCCCTCGTCGAACGGGCCGTCGCCGCTACCGTTTACACCGCCATAACGTTATGGCGGCCTCGATCGAAACCGAGGCCGCCATGGCTCACACCGAACATCTAGACGTTAGAGACGTGCCTGACGCGCGCGCGTGCTCGCGCAGACACGCTTCAGCCGCGCAACTCTTCGAGCGCCGCCGCGACCTCGTCCGCATGCTCTTCCGGCTTGACCTTCGGCCAGGCGCGCGCCACCGTGCCGGACGGATCGATGACGTACGTGATCCGCGGCACGCCCATGTACGTCTTCCCGTACATGCTCTTCTCGGTCCACGCTCCGTACGCCTCGAGCATGTCCTTCTCGGAATCGACGAGCAGCGGGAAGTTGAGGTCGTACTTGTCCGCGAACTTGCGGTGCGCCTTGGCGTCGTCCGCCGACACACCCCACACGACCGCATCGAGACCCTCGAAGCGGGGGAGACCATCCCGGAACGCACAGGCTTCCTTCGTGCATCCCGGCGTGTCGTCCTTGGGGTAGAAGTAGAGCACCAACCACTTGCCGCGCGCATCCGCGAGCGAACGCGACGTCCCATCCTGATCGACGAGCGTGAACGCGGGCGCGGCCTGACCGACTTCGAGCACGGTACACCTCCAAAGTGCGAGGGTACGCCGCGGGGTTCGAACGGACCGTGTCGCCGGCTCCTTCGCGCGGCAACCACGACGGCGCGCGCCATCCCACCGCCACGCCCCGACTGGGGGCCCTCAGGGTCGGGGGAGGGGGGCCGACCAGGCGTCTGCGTGCGCCGTGCTGCCTTGACCCTCAGCGACGGTCCGGCCGTCGGCCGCCCCGCGCGGACCGACGGCCGTCCGCGCCTCGACGACGGGCCGCGCACGGTCGTCGTCCCGGGCGACGATCGACGCGACCTCGGCCGGCAGCATCCGCACGTCGCCGATCCACATCAGCGGCCGCTCCTCGAACGTCGCCGACGCCATCACCTCGGCCGCGGCCTCGTCGCTCTCGGGCACCGCCCGAAGGCCCTGCGAGCCCCCCCAGACCACCCAGCCGCTGCGCTCGCCGTCGCTCGCCCAGGCGACCGCGACCGGCGCCGGCGTACCGCCGTAGAAGTCGGACCACCCGATCAACACCGGAAACCGCAGGCCGAGCTCATCGGGGCGTTCGAGCCGCAGGCGAGCGCCCTTCCACACCGGACCACAACGCTGCAAGCTCACGAACGTCGAGTTCGGGCGGCGCGCCGTTGGTTTCACGAAGACACAGAACGATGACATACGGTGCGACCTTTCGGACCGTTCAGCACGAGCTTCGACCGGCCTGGACGGCACGGCGCGATGGGCGGAACCGCGGCTCGACCGCGGGTGCGTGGACCCAGACTTTATCACCGGTCGAGGGCGTCCGGAGGGCACGCGAGCCGAAGCGAAGCGGGCGGGCTTCGACCGAGCGGCACCGCACCACGGCCCTCGCACACGCCAGCACGGCGTCCGCTCGCCTACGAACGCACGCCACCATGCCAGCCGCGGCGCGCGCGCGGACCGAACGAGGCGTCGGCACCGCATCGGCGACCTGACAACCCCGATAGGGGAGAGGAGAGGGACCGTGTCGAAAGGTGGGAAGGTCGGGGGACCGCAGCCAACCTCAGTCGGTTTCGATCAAGGCGACGACTCGGTCGAGAAGCGACCGGAGCTCGGCCAACCGATCGTCGTCGAGCCGCACCACGTGCTTGCGCTGCAGCAGGCGCCGAGTGGCGTTCATCCGCTCGATGACCTCGTCGCCGAGCGTCCGCTCGACGACGACGTCGGCCCGGACCTCGGTGATGCGGCGGCGGATCTGGGACAAGCTCAGGTCTTCGCGGATCGCCTCGTCGAGCAGCCGCTGGCGCTCGTGCGCATCGTCGACCCGAGCGAGCGCCTGGGCCTTGGTGAACGCCAAGCGCCCCGACCGCACCGCGTCCAGCAGCTCTTCGGGGAACGAGAGGATGGGCACCCGGTTTGCGAGGAACGACGCCGGCGTGAACCGCCCCAGCCGCTCGAAGAGGCCGACCGCTGCTCCCTTGTGCGACCCCTCGAACCGGCCCTGCGCCGTCCGACCGCGCGACTCCTGGACCACCTCGCCGATCAGCGCCAAGGTGCCGGCGCGATCGAGGTCGAGGCTGAGCTGCAGCAGCTGCAGGACCGCCTCGGTCTCCTCGACCGCGTTGAGGTCCTCGCGTTGGAGGTTCTCCATGATGGAGATCTCGAGCGCCTCGCGATCGTCGATGTCGAGCACGATCGCCGGGACGTCGGTGAGACCCGCCTCGCGCGCCGCGCGCGTGCGGCGCTCGCCCGCGACGAGCTCGTACCGGTCACCGACCCGGCGCACGAGCACGGGTTCGAGCACCCCGCGCTCGCGGATCGAGGCCGTCAACTGCGCGAGGCCGGCCGGATCGAGGAACTGGCGTGGCTGCCGCTCGTTGTAGACGATCGCGTCGATCGGCACCGTCCCGACGGCACGGTCGCCCTCGGGCGCACCACCTAGGTCGCCGAGGATCGCCTCGAACACCGCCGCTCGGTCGAGATCGGTCCGGCGGCGCTTGGTGCTCACAACCGGCCACCGAGCGCAGCGATCAGCTCCGAGGTGACTTGCCGAACCTCGAGGTCGGCCTCGCTGCCGGGCGCATAGACCGGGATCGGCATCCCTTGGACCTGCGCGTCGCTGTAGTACGCCGGCCGGCTGGCCAGCGGCGTGGAAATCGGCGCCAAGGCCGGCAACTGAGCGGCGATGATCTCGTGGCTCTCGCGGTCGTGGCGGGTGCGCCGATCGTGCTGGGTGAGCACGAACAGGGCGATGCTCAGGTCGCGCGCCGCCTTCTTGTACTCGCGCACCATCTTGATGACAGTCGGGATGCCATCGAGGCCCTTGCGGTTGGTCGGCAGCGGCACCACGACCCGGTCCGACGCCACGACCGCCAGGGCCGACAGTTGCCCGAGGCTCGGTGGCGGGTCGATCAGGACGGCGTCGTAACCCTCGAGCTTGCGCACCGCCTCGCGAAGGCGGAGCACGCCCAGGAACACGCTCAGGATCTCGCGCTCGATGATGGCGATGTTCAGGTGGGATGGGATCAGGTCCATCCCATGGACCCGCATCGGCGCTGGCAGGGCCAACTCGGCGTCTTCCGCGCCCTCCTCGTTCGAGCCGAGGATGGCCGGGTACACGGTCTGCTCGAGCGCGATGTCGTCCTCGACGCCGAGCCATTTGGTCAGGTTGGCCTGAGGGTCCATGTCGATGAGCAGCACGCGCCGGCCTTGCTCGGCCAACACGTAGCCCACGTCGCGGACGGTGCTCGTTTTGGCAACGCCGCCTGCATGGTTGAAAAACGTCAGGACCACCATGGCCTCAGCTCCTGCGTCCGCTCGGCCGATCCGGTCGAGGCATCACGATGGCGGCATCATAACCAGGGCTCTGGAGACGCAGGCCCCGCCCAAAGCCGCCCATCGCGCGGCACGAACCTCTTCGGCGGTCGCGAGGCTACGCGCAAGGTCCCGTGGGCGACGGAGCTAGCGAGAAGCCAGCGAACGGAGTCGACGACGGGGACGGGCTCGGGGACCATCGGCCATAACGTTATGGCGTTCGAAGCGCACCACTCGTGCCGAGTACCGCGGGCTCCCCGTTTCGTCCCCGCACTCCGCCGCAGGGGTCGACCTGGTCCCCCATCCTTCCCACGTTCGGCACCCGCACCTCGGCGAACCGGCACGCATCGAACAGCGACGGTCACGGAACGCCAGCGATCGCGCGATCTGGAGCACTCGCCCGCGCATCGAGGCTTGCGGCTAGCGTCCGGTCGCAGCGCATCGCGGTCACGCACCCCACGCACCACGCGCGAGACCAGCGATCGCGTGCTCGCGCACGCACCGAACTGGGGAACGCGGGGGACTCGTGGGTCTCATCGGTGCTTAGCGCGCGCGATGCGGGCCGTACCGATCGTACTTCGAACCCAAGACCGGGGAATTCGCGGGACCGTGCCCGCGGCACGGGGAAGGCGGGGTACCGCTTGACCGGGGAATTCGCGGGACCGTGGCGTTGTCGCCCGTCGGTCCCACGCCTTTCCCGGTTCGCTCGACCAACGGGTACCCAGCGGGACTCGCGCCGTTGGGTGTCGAGCGCTACCCGCGGTCGCCAGCCCGGGTGCGCGGGTCCTCGGATCTCGGATCGCGCTGGAGGCTCCGAACGGGGAACGAGAGGGACTCGAGCCGGATCGCAGGTCCAGCGGGGAATCCATGGGGGTATCGTGCGCCCGGGAGCTCGGTGGGTGGTCTTCGGGTTCGACCGTGGACGCTTCCGCCGCACACCATGAGCGCCGGAGGCGCGTTCGTGTTGCTTGTACGTTTAAGGTCTTCCATTACCATTCCCTTTAGGGGGGCCCTTCGAGGTCGTGCTGGACGCGCGTGCGACGGCGAACCGGGGAGGCCCGGGGACCGAGGCGGGAGCGGACGGGGACCGAGGCGGGAGAGCAGCGGGACCGATGTGGGGAGGCTGCGGGACCGAGTGGGGAGCGGGGGGGACCGAAATGGGGGAAACGGGGTACTCGCCGTTCGAGGTTCGTCGCCCATGTGGTGAACATTGACACACGCTTTCCCGCATCCGTATGCTCCGATCGGACGCGGGAGGAGAGCGATGGACGTTCCCACTTCGAGGCGCCGGGCTGCCGGTGCACCGGCCACGGAGGCCACGGCGGTCGACGCCGCGGTCGGCGACGGCGCTGACGGCAACGGGAGCGGGGTCGACGGCGGTGGCGACGGTCGGGCCCGCACCAACCCTGCCGCGCCCAGGGCCTCGGGGAGCGCACGGTCGGGCACCCGCGGAGCACGCCCTGCCAAGAGCGCGGCCAAGAACGCCGCCAAGGGTACGGCGCGTGCCGGTGCCAAGCGCGCGATCGAGCGTCGGAGCGGCGGCCGCGTGTCGGTCACGCAGGCGAACCCGCTGGCGCTGTCGCGGCAGGAGATGGGGCTCCTGACCAAGCGGCTGCTCGTGCTCGCGCTTTCCGACATCACCCGCGACGACCACGATCTGGAGCCCATCCGGATCACGGCGTGGGAGTACGCCCAGATCTTCAACATCCGGGGCAAGAGCATCTACAACCGCATCGAGGACAGCGCCCGCGAGCTCCTCGAGCAGACCGTCCAGATCAAGGAACCCAACGGCGACTGGATCATGTTCCAGTGGGTCTCCGAGGCGCGGTACGACAGCGGTCGCGACAGCAAGGACAAGCTCGCCTGCATCGAGCTCAAGATCCACGACAAGCTCAAGCCCTACCTGCTGCAGCTGCGGCGCGACTTCAGCATCATCCCGACGGACCAGCTGCTCAGCTTCGAGTCGTTCAACAGCATGCGGCTGTTCGAGGTCCTCTACACCGCCAGCTACGGCGGCGAGAAGCGCCACCTCGATTTCGACGTCGACGACCTGAAGCTGCGTCTGGGCCTCGACGGCAAGTACGAGCGCTTCAAGGACTTCACCTACGTCCTCGACAAGGCTCAGGGCGAGTTCGCCAAGTACACGTCGCTGACGTTCACGTACGAGGGGCGCAAGGTCGGTCGGAAGTACCAGAACGTCGCGATCGTCATCGAGAAGAACGACGTCTTCCAGCCGCGCGTGCGGCTTCCGGACAGCATCGCCCGGCGGGTGCAGCGCGAGGGGGACACCGAGGCCCAGCTCCGGGCGCTGCAGGCCGCCGACGCGCTGCGCGACGTCGGCTGGGCGCTCGAGCCCGATCGGAGCGTCGCGCAGCACGGCGCCCAGCGGGTCATCGACGTCGTGCGCTACGCCCGCTCGCTGCAGCGCAAGTCCGAGCAGACCGGAAGGCCCATCGCGAACCTCGCCGGCTTCGTGCACAGCTTGCTGCAACAGGGGATCGAACCGCCGCCCGCTGAGCCGGAGGTCGTCGACGCGCGACTGACGCGCGACGCCGTCCGCGGCATCGTGTCGGGCATCGTCGACGCCTTCGACCAGCAGCGCCGCGAGCGCGCCAAGGCCGCTTGGGAGGCCCTGAGCGACGACCAGCGCGACCTGGTCCACACGCTCATGCAAGCGACCGGCCACCGCTTCACGCTCGAGCGCATCGAGGCCGCGGGGTGGGCGGGGCCGCTGTACGAGGCGAACCGCATCGACGTCTTGCTCAGCCACGGCTTCCTGACGCTGCCGCCCTACCTCAGCGACGTGGTCGCCTACGCCGACCACGGCGACCTGCTCGAGGAGTACCCGGCCGAGGACCGCCAACGGTTGCTGAGCGAACTCCGCGAGGCAGGTGCCTGACGCGATGTGCGGGCGGTACACGCTCTACCACGACGAGGAGGACCTGAGCACCCTCTTCGAGCTCGACGCCTTCGCCGTGGCGCCCCGTTACAACGTGGCGCCCACTCAGACGGTGCCCATCGTCCGGGTGGGGGAGGGCGGTCGACGCGAGCGCGTCGACGCCCGCTGGGGTCTCGTACCGGGATGGGTGAAGGAGCCCCGAGCGTTCAAGGCGCTGCTCTTCAACGCCCGGTCCGAGACGGTCGCGGAGAAGCCGAGCTTCCGCGACGCCGCGCGGCGCACCCGCTGCGCGGTCCCGGCGAGCGGCTTCTTCGAGTGGACCGTCGGCGACGGCGGTCGCAAACAGCCCTGGTACATCCACCGGCGCGACGGCGCGCCGATGGTCTTCGCGGGCCTCTACGCCGAGCGCGGCGACGGCGGACCGAGCCTGAGCACGACGATCTTGACGACCGAACCCAACGCGACGCTGGCGGCGCTCCACGACCGCATGCCCGTCGTCCTCGACCCCTCGGCGATCGCACGCTGGCTCGACCCCGACCAGCGCGATCCGCACGCCCTCGACGACCTGCTCGTGCCCTGTCCGGACGCCTGGCTGGAGGCGTACCCCGTCGGTCCGGAGGTCGGGAACGCGCGCGTGGACGAGCCGAGCTTGATCCAGCGGGCCTGAGCACCCGCGCGAAGCCGCTTGCCTCAGTTCGCGCACGTCGACGGCGCGGGTGCGCCGTTCGTCAGCGCCCACATCCACTCGAGGGAGGCGTCGAAGCCCGCGGGACGGGTGTCGCGGTGCCGCGCGGTGGGCACGTTCAGGTAGGTCACGGGGCTCCCGGCAGCGCATAGGGCGGCTACGAAGCGCTCCTGGGTGCGATCGAGGACGATGACGTCCCGTCCGCCTTGCACCACGAGCGCAGGTAGGCCGTGGCCGCTGAGTCCGGTGGCGTTGGCGGCGAGCGCGCGCGCGAAGCCTGGCGCCACCGCGCCCGGATCGCCGGCCTGCAGCGCGCGATGGAAGGCGTCGGTGTACGTGCCCGCGCCGTCGTACGGGTAGACCTGCTGCGCGCGGTCGACGCAGAAGGCGCCCGCGTCCTGCTCGAGGGTGGGCACGAAGCGCGGCGCGAGGACCTGCGCCGGGTCGATGGCCTCGCCGTAGACCGACCGGTACGCCAGCAGCACGAACGGCGCGTAGTACGCCGCGGTGGCGAGCAGCGCCTCGACGTCCGTGGTCGCGGCGAAGCCCATCGCGCCGGCCACCTGCACGTCGGGCGCGTACGACCCGTGCTGGTCGGCGACCGCGAAGGCGGCGTGGCCCCCTTGCGAGTACCCGCCGAAGAAGGTCTCGGCCCGCAGCCCCCCCAGGGCGCCGGTGCGCGCGTACAGCTCGGTCATGGCGCGCGCGGCGTCGAGCAGCACGTGCGCCTCGCTGTCCGCGTGGAAGTAGGCCTGCGGTCGGTCGGGGTCCTCGAACCCGAGGTAGTCGGGGAAGACGGTGGCGACGCCGCGACCGGCGTACGGGGCGAGCAACTCGCGGTAGTAGCCGAGCGGCGTCGCGCGCTCGTACTCGCGCGATGGGGCGCACGCGTCGGCGACGCCGGTGGTGCCGGAGCCGTACACCAGCAGCGGTGCCGCGCCGCGCGGCGGGTCCACCGGGGTGAAGGCGCGCGCGCGGACCACCGCCACCTCACCGTCGAAGCGGGTCGTGGTGAAGCGCAGGAGCCACAGATCGACCGCGTTCTCGACCAGCGGGGCACCGTACCCCCCGAAGGCGACGACGGCGCGCTGGTGCACCTCCTGCGGCGTCCAGCGCTCGACGAACACGGCCTCGACGAGGCTCCCTGCCGGCAGGCCGGCGGCGTCGACGGTCGGCGGTGCGACGGGGAGGGGTGCCTGGGCGAAGGTGGTGGCCGCGAAGGCGGCGGCGACGCTCAGGGCGACGGCAAGCGGCGCGCGGCGGGCGGGGCGTTCGGATCGGGCGGGCTTCGTCACGGTGCGACCTCCGGGCAGTCGTCGGCGGGGGGCTGGTCCGCGGCGAGGGCGCGCATCCAGGCGAGCGCGTCGCGGAACCCGATGTAGCGGGTCTCGTGGCGGGTGCGGAGGTAGTTGGCGTAGCGGACCGGGCTGCCGAGCTCGCACAGACGCTCGACCAGCACGTCCTGAGCGGCGAGCGGCGCCACCGGGTCGTCGACCCCCTGGAAGATCGCCACCGGGAGGCCGTGCGGGCGGACGCCGGTGTCGTTCGCGTCGAACAGCGCCCGCCACTCCGGGAAGTCCTCGGCGAGCGTGCCCCCGAAGAGCGCGGCGTGGAACTCCGGGGTGTACAGGAACGCCGGATCGGCCGGGTAGTGCGCCTGCGCCCCCAGGATGCACAACCGGCGCGCGTCGGCGTCGAGCGCATCGGCGTAGGCGTCCACGAGGACGTCGTCGCGATCGATCTGGCCCGGGTACGCCGTTTCGAAGGCGCGCACCGCCCACGGGGCGGTGTAGTGGAACGAGCGGAAGAGCGTGTCGAGGTCGCCGCTCGGCCCGAAGCCGATCGCGCCGGAGAGCGGCACCTCGCGGGCGTAGACCGCCGCTCGATCGGCGGCGGCGAGGGCGGCGTGGCCGCCCTGGGAGAAGCCGGCCACGAAGGCGTCGGCCACCTCCAGGTTCGGCGCCACGTCGGCGAGGGCATGGGTCGCGGCGCGTAGGGCGTCCAGGACGACCGTCGCCTCGGCCATCGCCACGAAGTAGGGCTGCACCGAGCCTGGCTCGGTGGCGCCTAGGTAGTCGGGGAGCACGGTGGCGAGTCCCTGTCCGGCGTACGCGAGCGCGGTCGCTCCGTAGGTCTCGACGCTGCCGCCGCGCAGCCGGACGTTCGTGGGGCTGCACGAGGGGTCGCTGCCGGTCGAGCCGGGGGCGAACGCGAGCAACGCGTCCTCGGTCGCGGCGCGCGGGACGAAGAGCTGCGCTTGCGCCAGCGCCTCGCCGCCATCGGTCCCGGTCGTCGCGTAGCGCAGCAGGTAGGTGTCGACGGCCGTGCTGGCCCGCGGCGGGGTCTCGCCGTCCCGGCGGAAGCGGCCGCCGACGGCGCCGTCCACCTGGGCGCCGGTGAGGGTGCCGAGCGGCTGCACCGACAGCAGCGTCCCCGGGGGGGTCTGCGCGGTCGCGAGGGCGACGAGGAGCACAGCGGCGAGGGCCGCGAGGCGGCGCCTCACGGCGTCGGCTCCGCGGTGAGGAACGCGTCGTCGGTCAAGTAGCGCACGGGGACCTCCCAGACGACGGCGCGCGGACGGGCGGAGGCCCAGGCGTCGCCGTCGAGGTAGTCGAGCAGGGGACGGAGCGGACCGACGCCGGCGCGCGCGGCGTCGAGCACGTCGCGCCCGAGGGCGGTCCGCAAGCGGTCGGCGAGGTTCCAGCGCGGGTCGGCGGCGTAGCTCGTGCCGACGACCGCCACCGGCAGGTCGACCGCGGCGAACAGGTCGTTCGAGGGCTGGGCGCGGGAGCGCGCCTCGCTCAGCTCGATCACGTCGGGGTCGGGGGCGAGCGCGTCCTCCAGCGGGCCGAGGTCGAGCAGCCGCACCAGGTCGCCCTCGATCGCCTCGACGCCGACGAAGTCGCGCTCGAACGCGTCGGCGCCGCCCAGGCCGGGGTCGGCCTCGAGCAACGCGGCAGCGATGGCGTCGGCCGCCGCCTGCGCGCCGGCCGGGGTCCAGTGCGTGTCGGTGCGGAGCCAGGCGTCCTCACGCAGCGTTGCCAAGGCCGGCCGCAGGTCGACCGCTTGGACGCCCAGGGCGGCGAGGTCGGCCAAGGTGGCGTCGTAGCGCGCGCGCGCCACCTCGGGGAGCGGCGGTTGATCGGCGTCGACCAGGACGGCCTTGGCCGGCACCAGCGCCACGACGAGCACGACCCCCTCGGCCTCGACCCGGGCCGCCGCCGCGTCGATCCGCGCCACCCACGCGTCCCGGTGCCGCTCGGCCGCGGCGGTGGCGGCGTACTCCTCGTCGGTGAACAGCCAGCCGTCGGCGCCCACCACGACCCCGTCGGGCGCCTGACCGAACACCAGCAGGTCGAGCGCGTTCCAACCGGCGACCGCCCACGGCCGCAGCGGCGACGCCTCGTCGAGCGATGCTTGGTACGCCGCGGCCCAAGCGCCGGTGCGCACGGGTAGCTCGGGCGCGCGGCGCAGCGCCGGGTTCGCCAGCGTGGCGGCGAAGCCGAGCGCCAGCACCGCGAGCAGCGCCACGGTGGCGAGCCGCGAGGGGGGGCGCGGGTCGTCGCTGGGCATCAGAAGCGGAAGTAGAGGAACGGCGAGGCGGTGTCGGCGAGCGCGCGGCCGACGCCCAGGACGAAGAGCGGGACGAGGAGCGCGACCCGCGGCGCGGCGAGCGCCAGACGCGGCCGGGTCGCCGGCTGGCCGGACGGTCGCGGGACGAAGGCGAGCGCCAAGCCGATCGCGAGCGTCGCGAGGGCGCGGGGCTCGAGCTGCCACGCGAGCTCGCCGGTCACCGGGAACCCGTGCGCGCCCACCAGGCCGCCGAGCATCGCGAGCGCCGCGGGCAGGCCCTCCGCGCGGAAGAGCACCCAGCCGAACAGCACCACGGCGAAGGTGCCGACGGTGCCGAACGCTCCGGGCCACGCGGGGCGGTCGCCGCGGACGCCGCGCAGCCGCTCGGCGATGAGCCACGCTCCGTGCCACGCCCCCCAGAGCACGAAGGTCCACGCCGCGCCGTGCCACAAGCCTCCCAGGAGCATGACGAGCGCGAGGTTGCGGTAGGTGCCCAGCGGGCCGCGGCGGTTGCCACCCAGGGGCACGTAGAGGTAGTCGCGCAGCCAGGTGGAGAGGCTGATGTGCCAGCGGCGCCAGAACTCGGTGATGCTGCGCGCCTGGTACGGCCGGTCGAAGTTCTCGGGGAAGCGGAAGCCGAGCATCCGGCCGAGGCCGATCGCCATGTCCGAGTACCCGGAGAAGTCGAACAGGAGTTGCACCGCGAAGGCGAGCAAGCCCAGCCACGCTTCGGCCGCGCTCGGTGCCGCGAGCGCGAAGGCGCCGTCGGCGATGGGGGCGACCGCGTCGGCGATCAGCACCTTCTTGACGAAGCCGAGCATGAAGCGCTCCGCCCCGGCGGCGAACGCCGCCCGGTCGATGATCGGCGCGGCGAGCCGGTCGGCGATCGTCTTGTAGCGGACGATGGGCCCCGCGATCAGCTGCGGGAAGAGCGCGATGTAGGCGGCGACGTCGACCGCCCGCGCGTCGTCCGGCGCGTCGCGGCGCGCGACGTCCACCACGTAGCTGATCGCCTGGAACACGTAGAACGAGATCCCGATCGGGAGCACGACTTCCAGGAGCGGCAGCGGCCGCACCCCGACGCCGTCGAGCAGCGCGTTCAGGCTGGCGACGCCGAAGTCGGCGTACTTGAAGTACGCGAGCGTCGCGAGCTGCGCGCCCACGCCCCACGCGAGCGCGCGCCGCCCGGAGGGCGTACCGCGCCCGCGCGCGACGGCGCGGCCGGCCGCGATCGCGAGGAGCGACGACAGCGCGAAGACGAGCGCGAAGTCGGGGCGCCACCAGGCGTAGAAGGCGTACGAGCCCACCAAGATGGCCAGCGTGCGCCGCTGCGGCGGAAGCAGCGCGTACCCCGCCAAGAAAACCGGCAGGAACAGGAACAGGAAGACGGTGGAGGTGAAGACCACGCCCCGACCCCGCGGTTATTCGCCGGCGGCGGTCAGCACGAACGCGACGATGCCGTCGGCGGTCGTGGTCGCGACGACCGCGTACGCGACGCCGCGCTCGAAGGTGCGGGCCTCGAGGCGCGCGACCACGGTGCCGCCGTCCACGACCACCAGCTCGGTGGTCGCCTCGGCGACGGCGACCGCGTCGTGGGCGCCCGGCGGCACCGCGGCGACCACGGTCGGCCCATCGGGCACCTGGAGGTCGAGGCCCTCGCGCTCGGTCAGGTTCACGAGCCCGAGCAGGCCGCGCGAGATGTCGCGCAGCCCCGGGTCCGGCACGACGACCACGCCGTCGCTGGTGGCGGCGACGGTGGTGAAGGACTCCGGACCCACGTCGAGCGTGACGGCGTCGCCGCCCACGTCCAGGCGCACCGGACCGGGCGCCACGAGGGCGTAGCGGGTCGCATCGAAGAGCGCCAACACCCGCGTGCTGCCGTCGGCGATGCGCACGGCCACGCCGCCTTCGGCACCGATGTTGACGACGCGCACCCATGCGGCTTCGACGGGGGCTTCGGGGCCGTAGAGGCCACCGTGGGCGGAACCGATGAGCGCCGCGAGCGTCAGCAGCGCCGGGAGCGCGAGCGCGCCGCGGCGTTGGGCGCGGGGGCGGGGGAGGGGCGAGTCGTCCATGCGCACGACGGTATCCGATGCGGATGAGGCGGACCTCGCCGCGGGTTGCGAATCGTGTCGGCCACCTCACACCATGCCGTAGCAAATGCGGTACCGTAGCAATTCAGGTACTCGTTCACCCGCGCTCACCCGCTTCGTTTCGCTCCCGCCCCGGAGGACTTCATGACCGCCACGCTCACCACCGCCGCCATGCTGCTCGTTCCGTTCCTGGCCGTCGTGCTGATCGGTGCCGTAGCGGTCGCGATCCACGACGCGATCGAGCGGGCGTGGGCGGGTCGTACGACCTCGGCGAGCATGGGGGCGAACGCGTCGGCGGCGCGTCGGCCGGTCGCGCTTCGGGGGGATCACCGGCGAGGTGCCCCCGTCGTCCTGGCCCGCTCGGCGTCGACGCGGCGTCCGGAGCGGCGCGCGCCGGTGGCGCTGGTTCGCTGAGCGAGGGGCGCTGGGCGGCGCTGCGCGCCGTCGACCGCGAGCCGGACGACGCGGTGGAGCTGCTCGTGTTCGCGCGTCGGCTCGGTGGCCGCACGCTGGCGCCCCGTGCGCGGGCTGCTGCCCCCCTACACTGACGTCATGCCCGACGCCCCCCCTCCCGCGGACGCCGCCGCCCGCGCCGCCGAGCTCCGCCGCGCGATCGCGCACCACGACCGGCTGTACTACCAGGACGACGCCCCCGACATCAGCGACGAGGCGTACGACGCGCTGTGGCATGAGCTCAAGGAGCTCGAGGCGGCCCATCCCGAACTCGTGACGCCCGAGAGCCCCACCCAGCGGGTCTCGGGGACGCCGCTCGACGGCCTCGAGAGCGCCGAGCACGTCGCCCCCATGCTCAGCCTCGACTCCAGCGCCAAGGAGGAGGCGTTCCGCCAGTTCGACGCGCGCCTGCGCAAGGCGCTCGGCGACGACGTCCCGCTGCGCTACTCGCTCGAGCCCAAGCTCGACGGGTTGTCGATCGAGCTCGTCTACGAGGGCGGCCGCCTGACCCGCGCGGTCACCCGCGGCGACGGACGCACCGGCGAGGTCATCACGGCGAACGCGCGCACCATCCGCTCGCTGCCCCTCGAGCTCGACGGCTCGGTGCGGCCGTTGCCGCCGCTGCTCTCGGTGCGCGGCGAGGTGTTCTTGGCGCTGCAGGCCTTCGACGACGTCAACGAGCGCTTGATCCAGGAGGGCAAGCCGCCCTTCGCCAGCCCCCGCAACGTCGCCGCGGGCACGGTGCGCCAGCTCGACCCCGCGCTCGCTGCCTCGCGCCCGCTCTCGGTGTACGCCTACGACGTCCTCGAGGCGGGCGCTGGCGACGATGGCCACGGAGCGCTCGCGACCCACACCGAGGTGCTCGCGGCGATGCGCGACTGGGGTCTCCCCGTCAACCCCGAGAACGCGCTCGCGGACGACGCCGATGGGGTGTGGCGTGCGTTCGAGGCGTTCGCCGAGCGCCGCGACCACCTGCCGTACGAGGTCGACGGCCTGGTCGTCAAGCTCGACGACCTCGCCGCCCGGCGGCGCCTCGGCACCACCGCCCACCACCCGCGCTGGGCGTACGCGATCAAGTTCGCGCCGCGCAAGGAGGTGAGCCAAGTGCTGCGGATCATCGCCAGCGTCGGGCGCACCGGCGTGGTGACGCCGGTGGCGCTCCTGCGGCCGGTGAACATCGGCGGCGTGACGGTCGCCCGCGCCAACCTGCACAACCGCGAGGACGTCGAGCGCAAGGACATCCGCGAGGGCGACACGGTTCGCGTCGAGCGCGCGGGCGACGTGATCCCCCAGGTGATCGAGCGGATCGAGGTCGCCGGCGCCGAGGAGCGTGGCGCTCCGTTCCGGATGCCCGAGCGCTGCCCCAGCTGCGGCACCGAACTGGTCGCGCGAGGCCCCTACAGCCTGTGCCCCAACGCCTTCGGCTGCCCGGCGCAGGCCGTGGCGCGGCTCGTGCACTTCGGCAGCCGCGCAGCGCTCGACGTCGAGGGTCTGGGGGAGGTCACGGCGCGACTGCTCGTCGAGGAGGGGCTCGTGAAGGAGCTGCCCGATCTGTTCGACCTGCGCGCGGCCGACTTCGAGCGGCTCGAGGGGTTCGCCGAGCTCTCGGCTGCGAACCTCGAGGCGAACGTCGCGAAGGCGGCGGCCACGACCCTGCCGCGCTTCCTGGTGGCGCTCGGCGTGCCCGACACGGGTCCTGCGGTGGCGCGCACCCTAGCCGGGCGGTTCGGGAGCGTCGAGGCCCTGCGCGCCGCCGACGCCGACACGCTGGCCGCCGTGCACGGCATCGGCCCGATCATGGCCGAAGCGATCGCCGGCTTCTTCGCCGACCCCAAGAACGCGCGCGTCGTCGACGCGCTCCTCGACGGGCGCGTGCAGGTGGCACCCTTCGAGGTGGTCGCACCGGCCTCCGACGCGCTCGCAGGCACCACCCTGGTCTTCACCGGCGCGCTGGAGCGCTTCACTCGCGGCGCCGCCGAGGCGCTCGTGGCCAAGCTCGGCGGCAAGGCGGCCAGCAGCGTCAGCACCAAGACCACCCTCGTGGTCGCCGGCGCCGATGCCGGCAGCAAGCTCGAGAAGGCCGTGGCGCTCGGGGTGCCGGTCGCCGACGAGGAGGGCTTCCTCGCCTTCCTGGAGGAGCGCGGGGTGGCGCCGGGCGAGGTCGCAGCGTTGGTCGGAGGTGCCGAATGACGGTCCCCAGGGCGTTCTCGAACGCGGTCGTCGCCGCGCGCCTCGAGCGGCTGGCCGACCTGCTCGAGCTCTCCGGCGCCAACCCGTTCCGGGTGCGCGCCTACCGCACCGCCGCCGCCACCGTCGAGGCGCACCCCGAGCGCGTCGGCGACCTCGTCGCGCGCGATGCGCCGCTCACCGACCTCAAGGGGGTGGGGAAGGACATCGCGGCCGCGATCGCCGCGCTCTACGCGACGGGCGCCATCCCCGCCTTCGACGAGCTCGCCCGCGAGGTGCCGCTGGGGCTGCTCGACGTGGTGCAGGTGCCGGGCGTCGGGCCCAAGCGCGCGCGTTCGCTCTGGAAGGACCTCGCGGTCACCAACCTCGACGACCTCGAGCGCGTGGCCACCGAAGGCAAGGTCGCCGCGCTCGCCGGCTTCGGCGCCAAGACCCAGGCGAAGGTCCTCGCGGGCGTCGCGCAGGTGCGGCGCCGCGCCGGGCGCCGGCGGCTGGGCGACGTCGATGCTTGGTTGCGGCCGCTGCTCGCGGCGCTGCGGGCCGTGCCCGGCGTGCGCCGCATCGAGGTCGCGGGCAGCGTCCGGCGCGGCCGCGCCACCATCGGCGACGTCGACCTGCTCGCGGTCGCCGACGACGGCGCGGCGCTCATGGCCGCCCTGCGCGAGCACCCGGACGTCGCCGAGGTACTCGGAAGCGGCGCGACCAAGACCAGCGTCCGGTTGGAGGGCGACCTGCAGGTCGACCTGCGGGTGGTGCCCGAGGAGAGCTTCGGCGCCGCCTGGCAGTACTTCACCGGCTCGAAGGCCCACAACGTCGCGCTGCGCCAGCGCGCGATCGAGCGGGGGCTGCGGCTCAACGAGTACGGGGTGTTCCGGGGCGGCGAGGAGGGCGCGGACGCCGAAGCGGGCGCCGACCCGCAGCGCGGCGAGCGCGTCGCCGGCGCCGACGAGGCCGAGGTGTACGCCGCGCTGGGCCTGGAGTGGATCCCGCCGGAGCTGCGCGAGGACCGCGGCGAGGTGGCGCAGGCCGCCGACGGCCGCCTGCCGCGCCTGCTGGCGCAGGACGACCTGAAGGGCGACCTGCACCTGCACTCCACGTGGTCCGACGGCAAGGGGGACGTGCGCGCGATGCGCGCGGCCTGCTCCGCCAAGGGGTACGCCTACCACGGCCTCACCGACCACTCGCAAGCCCTGAAGATGACCGGGGGCCTGGACGCCGCCAAGCTCGAGCGCCAGTGGGCCGAGCTCGACCAGGTCGCTGCGGAGGAGGCCGAGGCCGGCGCACCCATGCCGGCGCTGCTGCGCGGGCTGGAGGTCGACATCCTCAAGGACGGCACGCTCGACCTCGACGAGGCGTGGCTCGCGCGCCTCGACCTGGTGATCGTCTCGGTGCACGGGCACTTCGACCTCCCCGAGGCGGAGCAGACGGCGCGCATCGTCAAGGCGCTGCAGCACCCGCGGGTGAACGTGCTCGCGCACCCGACGGGGCGCCTGCTGGGCGAGCGCGAGGGGTACGCCGTCGACCTGGATGCGATCTTCGAGGTGGCGGCGGCGCATGGGGTGGCGATCGAATGCAACGCCTCGCCGTACCGGCTCGACCTCGGCGACGTGGAGCTCGCCCGCGCGGTCGCGGCCGGGTGCACCGTGGTGGTGAACTCCGATGCCCACTCGGTCGCCGGGCTCGACGTGATGCCGTACGGCGTGGTCACGGCCCGGCGCGCGGGCCTGGGGCCGGAGCACGTGCTCAACGCCTGGAGCGAGGCGCGGGTCCGGGCGTTCCTGACCAAGGGCGACGGGCCCGACCGCTCCTGAGCGGCGCAGCATGAAGGCGAAGGGGCGCTGTGTTCACCGCTCGTTCACGGCGCGCGCGCCTCGGCGTGTCATCATCCCATCGGCGCCGCCGCGACCCACCGGGGTCCCCGCCCGCCGTTCGACCATGCCCAAGGCCCTGCGACCCCACCCCACGCCCCGGCGCGCCGCGGCGTGGACCGTCGTCGTGGCGTGGGCGGCCGCCGTCGCGGCCGCCGCCGGACTCGTCGGCACCCCGTACGACCACGTCGCCGACGCCTTGCTCGAGCACCTGCACGCGGAGCGCGTCGCCTGCCCGGTGGCGGTCGGCGAAGCGACCGTGTGCTTCGTCGTCGAACCGGGGCGTGCCGCACCGCTGGCCGAGGCGCTCGACGCCTTCGTCGCCGACCACGCCGGCGCGCTGGAGGTCGGACCGTGGCACTCGGGCAACGGCGCCCACCGGGTCACGCTGTACTGGGACGACGACCTGTGGGGCGGCCTCGAGGTCTGGTTCGCCGAGCACGGCGCGACCCGCGTCGAAGGCCGGTTCGAACACGTCGCGAAGCGCCGCGATTGACGTCCCGACCACCGGACGGCGCCTTCGGCCTACGATGAACGGCGACGTGCCCGGTTCCGCCCTCTCCACCGCGATCGGCGACTACCTCAAGGCGATCTGGATCGTCGGTCAGGGCGAGCGCGCCACCACGAGCGCGCTCGCCGAGCACCTCTCGGTCTCGGCGTCCTCGGTCTCCGGCATGCTCGCGCGCCTGCAGGCCCAGGGATGGGTGACGTACGAGCGCTACAAGGGCGCCACCCTCACCGAGCGCGGCGCCGCCGAGGCGCTGCGCTTGCTTCGGCGCCACCGGCTCATCGAGACCTTCCTGATCGAGTACCTGAGCTACACCTGGGACGAGGTGCACGAGGAGGCCGAGGCGCTCGAGCACGCTATCAGCGACCGCTTCACCGAGCGCCTCGCCGAGCGCCTCGGCCACCCGACGCACGATCCCCACGGCGACCCGATCCCCACCCGGCGCGGCGGTCTGCCGCGGACCCCGGACCTGGCGCTCGACGAGCTGGAGGTCGGCGACCGCCTTCGCGTCGCGCGCTTGCGCACGCAGGACGCCTCGCTGCTGGCGCACCTCGACGCGCTTCGGATCCGCCCCGGCCAGGTGGTGACGGTCGTCCGCCGGACGCCGGAAGCGGGCGTCGTCCACGTGCTCGTCGACGGCCACGAAGCGGTCCTGTCGCAGCCGGTGGCCGGCGTGGTGCGCGGCGCGCGCGGCAAAGGGGAGGGGGCGGCGTGAGCGGCGCCCCGAGGATGCTCGAGCGCACCGGGCCGCTCCAGCCCGATCTGTTCTCGGGAACGCAGGTGCTCGAACGGGTCTTGGGCCACAGCCGAACCGTCGTCCGCCTGCGGCTGCGGCCGCTCGGCGGCGGTCGGGTGCGGGTGGAGGAGGCCGCGCGCCGGCTCGCCGGGCGGGCGCGGTTCGATCCCTGGCCCGAGGAAGAGGGCCGCGAGGTCGCCTTCGAGCGGCTCGGGTTCGCGGTCGGCTACGCCGACGTGTTCGGACCTGGCTGAATCGGATCCGGCCGAGGCGCGGCGCCCTCCTCGAGCAGCCCCAGGAAGCGCGCGGTGAGCTCCGGGTCGAACTGGCTGCCGGCGCCGCGCGCGAGCTCGGCGACCGCTGCCTCGTGCGACCACGCCTCCTTGTAGGGGCGTTCCGAGGTGAGCGCGTCGTAGACGTCGATCAAGCTGAACACGCGCGCGGCCAACGGGATCGCGGTGCCCGCGAGCCCGTCGGGGTATCCGGCGCCGTCCCAACGCTCGTGGTGCGACCGCACCAGCTGGCGCGTGTCGACCGGGAGGAAGCGCAGATCGCGGCACAGGTCGTCGCCGATCGTGGCGTGGGTGCGGATGAGCACGTACTCGTCGGCATCGAGCTTGGACGGCTTGAGCAGCACCTGGTCGGGGATGGCGATCTTGCCGATGTCGTGCAAGTAGGCGCCCCACTGCAGGGCTCGGGCGCGTTCGGGTGGAAGCTCCAGCGCCGCGGCGAAGCGGTGCGTCAGCGCCACCACCCGGTCGGTGTGCCCCTTGGTCTCGTAGTCGCGGTACTCGAGCGCGATCCCCAGCGCGCGGAACGCGTCCTGGCGGGTCGCCTCGATCTCGTGCAGGTAGTCGGCGCGCTCGAGCGCGTGCTCCAGGCGCCGGACGAAGGCGCGCGCCACCGTCAGCTGATCGGACCTCAGCTCGTTGCGGCGCTGGTAGCTCGCGAGCGCCAGCACGTCGACCCCCTCGTCGGTCGACACCGGTAGGCAGAGCATGGTGGCCAGCCCGAGGTCGGCGAGCCCGGGGACCGCGCCGGGCCAGGCGCCGTAGTCGGGCAGGTACACCACGTCGCGGGTCGCCGCCGCCGCGCCGACCGCCCCCGACGCGTTCACCACCGGTGCCGAGGCGATGTCGAGGATCCCCTCCGGGATCGTGCCCCACGAGCGCTCCAAGTGGAGCGCGTCGCCGCGCCCTACGAAGAAGGCGGCGGAGTCCATGGCGAACTCGTGCATGAGCGTCGTCGCGCCCGTCTCGAGGAGCGCGTCGACGTCGTGCAGGTCCTCGATCGCGCCCGAGAAGTTCGCCAGGTCGCGGTAGCTCGTCGCCGCGGTCCGCAGCCGCTCGAGCAGCTGCGCCACGTCGAGGGCGACCGCCGCCTGGCCGGCGATCGCCGCCACGAAGGCCGCGTGGCCGGGCGTGCGGGCCGCTCCGTCGACGTAGAACGCCTCGAGCACGCCGAGCGGTCGGCCCTTGGCGAGCAGCGGGAACGCCGTGTAGGCCTCGAAGCGCCCGAGCATGGCGGCGGGGCCTGCCGCGTGTTCGCGGATCAGGCGGTCGCGACCGTCGACGTCGAGCGGTGCGCCGGCCGCGAGCGCTCGCCCGGCCAGCCCCTCCCCAGGGCGGAGCGCGACGTCGTGCAGCAGGTGGCGCGGGAGCCCGAGGGTCGCGGCGTAGCCGAGGGTGCCGGCGTCCGCGTTCTTGAGCAGCACGGCGGCGGCGTCCACCCGCGCGTGGAGCAGCAACTGCTCCAGGATGACGTCGAGCACCGCGGCGGGCTCGGTCTGGTCCGCGATCGCCGCGTCGATGCGGCGCAGCGTAGCGAGCTGCTCGACTTGCCTCTCCAGCGCTTGGTTGGCGGTGGCGAGGGCGTCGCGGTGGCGGTGCACGTCGGCTTCCGCGGAGCGTCGCGCGAGAGCGACCTCGACCTGCCGCGCGAACAACCGCGCCAAGGGGCCCGCGTCGTCCGCGAACGGTGGTGCGTCGGCGAGGCGGTCGATGCACAGCGCCGCTTCGAGGCGGCCGGCGAGCACGATCGGGACGACGAGCGTCGACGCGATGCCGGTCTCGAGCGTGTAGGCCGAGAGCGCGGCCGGCACGGCCTCGGGCAGGTCGAGCACCACCTTCGGAACGTCCACGACGACGTTCGGTTCGCCGTCGCTCCAGTCCCTCCCGAACAGCACCTGGTCGGCAGGCAGCTCGAACCGGCTCAGCCGCGCCAGGTCGTACCCGACGGCGGCGACGAAGGCGAAGGTGCCGCGCTCCGTGCGTGCGAGCGCGCTCCCGCGGGTGCCGCCGAGCTGCTCCAACGCCTCTTCGAGCACGATGGCGAACGGGTTCGGATCGTCGTCCCATGGGCGTTCGTAGAGTCGGAGCAGGGCGCGCTGCCGGGCCGCGCGCCGCTCCGCTTCGACCGCACGCTTCTCGCGCTCCTGCTCCAGGGCGAGCCGGTCGCTCGCATCGCGGGCGTTGAGCACGAACGCACCGACCGCCGGTTCGGCGCGCAGGTCTTGCACCACCGCGTCGGTCGGCAGCCAGGAGCCGTCCCGGGTCCGCAGCCGCAGCGCGCCGCGCCGTGGCCCGCCGCCGTCCGCGAAGAGCGCAGCTGCGACCGCTCGGTCGTCCGGGTGGATCAGATCGGGCAAGAGCGTACCGATCCGGTCGCGCGGTTCGAACCCCAAGATCGGGCGGATCGAGGGCGACACGTACGCGATCACCCCCGTGTCCTGCACGAGCGCGATGACGCCCGACGCGTGCGCGACGAGCGCCTCGAACCGCGCGTCCCACGTGCGCCGCTCGGCCAGCAAGCGCTCCTCCTCGGTCAGGTTGCGAGCGAGGACGAGGACCGCGAGCTCGCCGCCCCACGAGACCGGGTTGGCCGTGATGTCCACCGGGAGCTCGCTGCCGTCCGCCCGCAGGTGGCGCCACCGGGCGGGGCCCGGGTGGACGACGTCCGGACCCTGGTGCCGCAGCCGTTCCCGGAGCCGCACGCCCTCGTCGGGCGAGCGCAGATCCATCAGGTCGAGGGTCAGGAAGGTCGCGCGGTCGTAGCCGTACGCGGAGCACGCGGCGTCGTTGACGGCCACGATCCGAAGCGTGGCCCGCAGGTAGATCCAGGCGGGCACCGGGTGGTCGGCGAGCAGCGCATCGAACGCGGCGAGCGACCCGGCGCCGGCATCGAAATCGTCCTCGTGCACGCTGCTGCTCCTTTCCGCGACGAGCCTCCCGCGCATGCGCCCGCGCGCCTGCGTCGGACGAAGGTGGACGTCCAGCGCCTCATGCTACGGCGCGACCTCCATCCGCGCCGTGCCGGGGTCGGTGCGTGGAGCGCGTGGCACGCCGCGCGGCGCCCGTCGCGCGTGTCGTGCACGGGCGACCGCCGTTCGGGTACCGTGAAGGGACGTCGCCCGCGCGCATCGCGCGGGCGACCGACGTACCCCCCGCCGTTCGCGGCCCGCTCGACCTGAGGACCGCGCCTTCCGCGGTGTCGCCCGCCCGGGCGGTGCACTGGTTGGAGGGTGAATCCGAACCGGGGCTCCGGTGCGCTCGAGCTGCGCCCCGAACCGAGTGGTACCGCCGGACCCCGAGGAGGCTCGATGACGATCCCGCAACGGGCGACGCGCCTGGGCGCCCGCGAGTCCAACGCACCCCCTGCCGGCCCCGGTCGGAGCCGCGGAGCGCGCCGATGCTGACCTCGGTGCTCCTCGCGTTCGCCGTGGCGCTCGCGGCGCCGTCCCTCGCGAACCGCATCGGCGCGCGGGCGGGCTGGGTGCTCGCGCTCCTGCCCGCCGGGCTCACGGCCTACTACGCCTCGTTCCTCCCGCGCCTCGCGTCGGGCGAGGTCGTCGAGCAGACGCTCGCTTGGGTCCCCCAGGTGGGCGTCGAACTCGCGTTCCGCATGGACGGGCTCTCGGCGCTCTTCGCGCTGATGATCGCCGGGATCGGCACGTTCATCACGATCTACGGCGGCGGCTACCTCGCCGGCGACCGCCAGCTGCCGCGCTTCTACCTGTTGCTGTTCGCCTTCATGGCGGCGATGCTCGGGGTCGTCCTCACCGACGACCTGGTCACGCTGTTCGTGTTCTGGGAGCTGACCAGCATCACGTCGTACTTCCTCATCGGCTACAAGCACGAGTACGAGGACAGCCGCACCAGCGCGCTGCAGGCGCTGCTCGTGACCGGCACGGGCGGGCTGGCGATGCTCGGCGGCTTCCTGCTCCTCGGTCAGATCGGCGGCACGTACCGCATCTCCGAGCTGATGGCGTCCCCGGACGTGCTCCAGGCGAGCCCCTGGTACGCCGCCGCGCTGCTGCTCGTCGCCGCGGGGGCGCTCACCAAGTCGGCCCAGTTCCCGTTCCACTTCTGGCTCCCGAGCGCCATGGCGGCACCGACGCCGGTGAGCGCGTACCTGCACTCCGCGACGATGGTCAAGGCCGGCGTCTACCTGCTCGCGCGCATGGCGCCCGGGCTCGGGGGGACGCCGCTCTGGTTCTGGCTGTTGACGCTCGCCGGCGGCGCGACGATCCTCGCGGCGGCGGGCCTGGCCATGCTGCAGCGCGACAGCAAGCGCTTGCTCGCGTACAGCACGCTCATCGCGCTCGGCACGCTGGTGCTGTTGATCGGCGTCGGTACCCCGGCCGCGATCAAGGGGATGGTCGTCTTCCTCCTCGCGCACTCGCTGTACAAGGCCCCGCTCTTCATGGTCGCCGGTGCGGTCGACCACGAGGCCGGCAGCCGCGACGTCACCAAGCTCCGCGGGCTCGGGCGCGTGATGCCGTGGACCTGGGTGGCGGCGGTCGTCGCCGGCGTCAGCGCCGCCGGGCTGCCGCCGATGCTCGGGTTCGTCGGCAAGGAGCTCGCGTACGAAGGGCTCTTCGACACGCCCTGGCTCCTCGCGGCGCTGATCGCCGCGTCGGCCGTCATGCTCGTCATCGTCGTGCTCGTCGCCTGGCGCCCGTTCGCGGGGCGCACGGTCGAGGCGCCCAAGGCCGCGCACGAGGCGCCGCTCTCGCTGCTGATCGGTCCGCTGACGATCGCTGGCCTCGGGCTGGCCTTCGGGGTCCGGCCCGACCTGCTGCAGGACGGCCTGATGCGACCGGCCGCCGCCGCGGTCCTCGGGGCGCCCTACGCCTTCGATCTCTACCTGTGGCACGGCCTCACGCTGGCGCTCGGCCTCTCGGTGCTGACGGTGCTGCTGGGCGTGGTGCTCACCGCGACCTGGCCCCGCCTGCACCCGGCGCTCGTCGCGCGCTTCGGCGACCTGACCTGGGGTCCTGCTGCCGGGTACTTCGCACTCCTCAAGGGGCTCGTGGCCGCGGCGTACGCGCAGACCAAGTTCCTGCAGTCCGACGACCTACGCCACCACCTCACCGTGATCGTCGCGTTCGCGATCGGCCTGACCGGCACCGTCGGGATCGCGTCCGGGGCCTTCGCAGGCCTTGCGCTCGCGCCGGTGTTCGAGTACGGCTACGAAGTGGTGCTGCTGCTCGTGATCGTGGCCGCGGTCGCGAGCGCCGTGCGCGCTCACTCGCGCATGGTGGCCATCACGTCGCTCGGCGTCGTCGGCTTGGGCATCGCGCTCCTCTTCGTGCTCTTCGCCGCGCCCGATCTGGCGATCACCCAGTTCCTCGTGGAGACCCTGATCGTGATCATCGCCGCGCTCGTGCTGGTGCGGCTCCCGAGCGGTACGCTGCGGGCGCCCGGCAACGGCCGCGTCCGACTCTTGGCCGGTACGATCGCCGCGCTCGGAGGCGCGCTCTTCGCGGGGCTCCTGATGGCGGTCACGTCGTACCCGCTCGACCGCACCCTCACCGAGTTCTACGAGGCCGCGAGTTACCCCGAGGCCAACGGACGCAACATCGTCAACGTGATCCTGGTCGACTTCCGCGGCATCGATACGCTCGGGGAGATCACCGTGCTCGCGGCCGCTGCGAGCGGCGTCTACGCCCTGCTCCGGCGGGCGCGCACCAAGCGCGTCGACGCGCCTGCCGGTCCCGACGACGGCGCCGCGGACGAAGGGGGAGCGTCATGAACAGCGTCATCCTCCGCTCCGCCACCAGCTTGCTCATCGCGGTCCTGCTGCTGTTCAGCGTGTTCCTCTTGCTCCGCGGGCACGACCTTCCGGGCGGCGGCTTCATCGGCGGCCTCCTCGCCGCGTCGGCGGCGGCGCTGTACGCGATCGCGTATGGCCACCCGGCGGCCGTGCGGCTGCTGCGGGTACCGCCGCAGGCGCTGATCGGTTGGGGGCTCGCGCTCGGCGTCGGGGCCGGGCTGCTCGCCGCGCTCCAGGGCGAGCCGTATCTGACCGGTCAATGGCTGATCTTCAGCTTCGCCGGCGTCGAGTGGAAGCTCAGTTCGCCGCTCGTGTTCGACGTCGGCGTCTACCTGGTCGTCGTGGGCGTGGTGCTCACGATGGTGTTCGCCCTGGAGGAGCGCTGACGTGGAGGTCCCCCTCGCCCTCGTCGTCGGCGCGATCATCGCCGGCGCCCTCTACCTGCTGTTGCAGCGCAACCTGCTGCGCTTCGTCTTCGGCCTCATCCTCTTGTCCGGGGGGGTCAACTTGCTCCTGTTCACCGCCGGCCGGCCCACCCGCGGTGCCCCACCCCTCGTGCCCGAAGGCGCGTACGCTCCGGTCGGCGCCGTCGCGAACGGCCTCCCGCAGGCGCTGATCCTGACCGCCATCGTCATCGGCTTCGGCCTCACCTCGTTCGCGCTGGTCCTGCTGCTGCGTGCGTACGAACGTCTGGGCACGCTGAGCACCGACGAGCTCTCCGCGCGCGTCGCCGACCCGCGGCCGGTCGCCGGCAGCGACGACGGGGAGGTGGCGCCATGAGCTGGTTCGTCGTCGCCCCGGTCGTGCTCCCGCTGCTGACCGCCGCTGCGCTGTTCTTGCTCCGCGACCGCCTCGAGGCGCAGCGCGTGCTTTCCACCACGTCCGCCGCGCTCGGACTGATCGCGGCGATCGTGGTCCTGGGCCGCGTGTCGCAGCACGGCATCCAGGTGGCCCAGTTCGGCGATTGGAGCGCCCCGTTCGGGATCAGCTTCGTCGCCGATCACCTCTCCGCGATCATGGTCGTGATCAGCGGCGTGATGGCGACGGCGGTCGCCGTGTACGCGCTGCGCGACATCGACCCGGAGCGCGAGCGGCTCGGCTACCACGCGCTCTTCCACGTGCTCCTCGCCGGCATCAACGGTGCCTTCCTCACCGGCGACCTGTTCAACCTCTACGTCTGGTTCGAGGTGCTCCTCATCTCCAGCTTCGTGCTGTTGACCCTCGGCAATCGCCGGGAGCAGCTCGAGGGGGGCGTCAAGTACGTCGCCGTCAACCTGGTCTCGTCGATGATCTTCCTGGCCGCCACCGGGCTCGTGTACGGCACCACCGGGACGCTCAACATGGCCGACCTGGCGGTCAAGCTCCCGCAGGCCGACCCGGCGCTGGTGGCGACGCTCTCGATGCTGTTCTTGGTGGCGTTCGGGATCAAGGCTGCGGTGTTCCCGCTGTTCTTCTGGCTGCCGGCCTCGTACCACACGCCGCCCGTCGCGGTCTCGGCGATCTTCGCCGGCATGCTCACCAAGGTGGGCGTGTATGCGCTCATCCGCTCGTTCACGCTGCTGTTCGTCGGCGACGTCGCGCTCACGCACACGATCCTGCTGTGGGTGGCGGGCGTGACCATGCTGACGGGGGTGCTCGGGGCCGCCGCGCAGAACGAGTTCCGCAAGATCCTCTCGTTCCACATCATCAGCCAGATCGGCTACATGATCCTGGGCCTCGCGCTCTACACCCCGCTCGGCCTCATGGGCGCGGTCTTCTACCTGGTGCACCACATCGTCGTGAAGGGGAACCTGTTCCTGGTGGCCGGCATCGCGCGCGCCACCGGCGGCAGCTTCGAGCTCGATCGGCTCGGCGGGCTCTACCGCTACCGGCCGCTGCTCGCGGTGCTGTTCGTGATCCCCGCGTTCTCGCTCGCCGGCTTCCCGCCGCTCTCGGGCTTCTGGGCCAAGCTGGTCGTGATCCAGGCCGGCCTCGCGGCCCAAGAGTGGTTCTTCGTGGCGCTGGCGCTCGTGGTCGGCCTGCTGACGATCTACTCGATGACCAAGATCTGGCAGGCCGCCTTCTGGTCGCCGGCGCCCGAGGGGACGACGCTGCGCGCGGACGTGCCCAAACTGCTCTACGCCCCGGTGATCGGCCTCGCGGCCATCACGCTGGTCATCGGCTTCTGGAGCGGACCGTTCGTCGCGCTCGCGCAGGCCGCTGCGAGCGAGCTGCTGAACCCCGCGGGGTACGTCGGTGCGGTGCTCGGGCCCGAAGCGGCGGCACTGGTCGGGGGGCCGCGGTGAGCCTCCTGGGACTGCACCTCGTGCTCACGATCCTGTGGGCGATGGCGACCGGCTCGCTCGAGCTCGTCAACCTCTTCGTCGGCTTCGTGGTCGGTGGTGGTGTGCTGCACTTCGCCGGCCCCGCGCTCGGCGACCCGCGCTACGGCATCCGGGCGCTGCGGATCGTGGGGTTGACGCTGTTCTTCTTCCGCGAGCTCTTCGTGTCCAGCGTGCGGGTCGCGATCGACGTGCTGCGGCCACGCCTGACGATGACGCCGGCGCTCGTCGCGGTGCCGCTCGACCTGACGAGCGACGCGGCGATCACGCTGCTCGCCAACATGGTGTCGCTCACGCCCGGGACCCTGTCGATCGACGTCGCCGACGACCGGTCGTGTCTCTTCGTGCACGCCATGTACGGCGAGGACCCCGACGCGGTGCGGCGGAGCATCAAGCACGACTTCGAGCGCCGGATCCAGGAGGTGTTCCGATGACGCTCTTCGAGGCAGCCCCCACCTTCCTCAGTTTCGCCGCGTACGCGGCCATCGTCGCGGTCGTCCTGTCGGTCGCCGCCGCCGCGGTGCGCGTGCTCCGGGGCCCGAGCCTCCCCGACCGGGTGCTGGCGCTGGACATGATCGGTCTGTTGTCGGTCTCGTTCATCGCGGTCGTCGCGATCGCGTCGCACCAGGCCGTGCTGCTCGACGCCGCCATCGCGATCGCGCTCGTGAGTTTCCTCGGCACGGTGGCCTTCTCGCGCTTCATCGAGCGCCGCAGTCGGGAGGAGTCGTGAACGAGATCGTGGCGGGCGCTCTGCTGCTCCTCGGCGCGTTCTTCGTGCTCGTCTCGGCGATCGGGATCCTGCGCTTCCCCGACCTGTACATGCGCATGCACGGCGCGACCAAGGCCGGCACGCTCGGCGCCGGCCTCATCCTGCTCGGCGCATCGGTGCTGTTCGGGACCCTCGCCGTGACCGTCAAGGCGATGGCGGTGTTCGTCTTCTTGCTGCTGACGGCGCCCGTGGCGGCGCACGTGCTCGGGCGCGCGGCGCACCACGAGGACGTGCCCAAATGGGAGCGGACCGGCGTGGACGAGCTCGAGGGGCGGTACGACCGGAGCGATCCCGAGCACGACGGACCGACGGGGGTCACGGCGAAGGGCTAGGACCGGCTCCGGACGAGGTGCGCGCCGGTCGTTGGGCACGTCCCCTGGACGAGCCTCGGCGTCAAGCGCCCGCGAGCGCCAGCGCCCGCCTCGCGATGATGGGCCAACCGTCGCAGCGCTCCACCCCGGGCGCTTCGAAGGAGGCGTTGTACGCCTCGTGGCGCAACAGCACCGTCAGCCCGTCCTCGGCGAGCGCGCGCGCTTCGACGGGCGCGTCCTCGACCATGACCCGCGCGCCCAAGGCGCGCACCTGCGCGGCCTTGCCGACGCCCTTCGGGGCGTGGTGCACGGGCAGCTCAGGGAAGCCGTGGCGGAGCAGCCAGTCCAAGGTGATCGCGCTCAGGGTGTCCGGTCGACGGGTCACGTAGCCGCCGGCGATGCCCGCGTCGTGCAGCGCCCACACCCCCTCGAGCGCTCCCGGGACCACGTCGGCGTCGCCGTACACGCCGTGTTCGCCGCTGAAGTAGGCGCGTTGGAAGAGCTCCTGGACGCGCGGCCGGAACCGTGAGGGCCAGGGCGTGAAGGGATCGGCGTAGTCGTCGAAGCGCCCCAGTTCGGCTGGATCGGCCCCGGTCTCGCGAAGCGCGAGCCGCACGAAGCCGTGGATGCTGTCGGCGAGGACGCCGTCGACGTCGAAGGCCACCATGGCGAGAGGGTACCGCGGTGCCGCGCGCCGTCCCGCATCGTGCGCCCTGCTACCGTGAGGCATGCGCCGTTCACCGTCGTTCGACCACCGGGTACGCCCATGACGCGCGCCTCCGAGCGCTTCCACGAGCACCTCAGCTCCGAGCTCGCCGCGATCGAGGCCGAGGGCCTCACCAAGCACGAGCGCGCCATCGTCGGCCAACAGCAGGCCGAGGTGACGCTCGCCGACGGCCGCCGGGTGCTCAACCTGTGCGCGAACAACTACCTCGGCCTCGCCAACCACCCGGACGTGATGGCGGCGGCCAAGCGGGGCATCGACGAGCACGGGTTCGGGGTCGCCTCGGTGCGCTTCATCTGCGGCACCCAGGACCAGCACGTCGAGCTCGAGCGGCGCGTCGCCGAGTTCGTCGGCACCGAGGACGCGATCCTCTACAGCAGCTGCTTCGACGCCAACACCGGGCTGTTCGAGACGCTGTTGGGCGCCGAGGACGCGATCGTCTCCGACGCGCTCAACCACGCCTCGATCATCGACGGCGTGCGGCTGTGCAAGGCGCAGCGCTTCCGCTACGCCAACGCCGACCTCGCCGACCTGGAGCGGCAGCTGCAGGCCGCCCAGGACGCTCGCTTCCGGATGATCGTCACCGACGGCGTCTTCAGCATGGACGGGGTGGTGGCGCCGCTCGCGGGCATCTGCGACCTGGCCGATCGGTACGACGCGCTGGTGATGGTCGACGACTCGCACGCGGTGGGCTTCATGGGGGCGCAAGGCCGCGGCACCCACGAGCACGCGGGCGTGCTGGATCGGGTCGACCTGCTCACCGGCACGCTCGGCAAGGCGCTCGGCGGCGCCTCGGGCGGCTACACCGCCGGCAGCCGTGCGCTGGTGTCGCTGTTGCGGCAGCGCTCGCGCCCCTACCTCTTCAGCAACGCCCTCGCCCCGTCGGTGGTGGCGGCCTCGCTCGCGGTGCTCGACCTGCTCGAGGGTTCGGGCGACCTGCGCGAGCAGCTGCACGCCAACGCCGCCTACTTCCGCGAGCGCATGAGCTCGGCCGGGTTCACCTTGGCGGGCGCCGGCCACCCGATCGTGCCGGTGATGATCGGCGACGCCGCGCTCGCCGCGCGCCTCGCCGAGCGCATGCTCGACGAGGGCGTCTACGTGGTGGCCTTCTCGTTCCCGGTGGTGCCGCGCGGGCAGGCGCGCATCCGCACGCAGATGTCGGCGGCGCACACCCGAGCCCATCTGGACCACGCGATCGACGCGTTCACCCGCGTCGGGCGCGAACTCGGCGTCCTCGCCTGAGGAGGCGGCATGTTCAGCCTGGCCAAACTCGAGCCGCGCGAGGGGATGTGGGCGTTCGACGCCCCCGAGCCCACCGTCGGCCCCAACGACGTGCTCATCGCGATCCGCAAGACCAGCATCTGCGGCACCGACGTGCACATCCACAACTGGGACGCCTGGGCCCAGAAGACGATCCCGGTGCCCATGGTCACCGGCCACGAGTACATGGGCGTGGTGGAGGCGGTCGGCAGCGAGGTGCGCGGCGTCGCCCTCGGCGACCGGGTGTCGGGCGAGGGGCACCTGACCTGCGGCCATTGCCGCAACTGCCGCGCCGGGCGCCGGCACTTGTGCCGCAACACGGTGGGCGTGGGCGTGAACGTGCCCGGCGCGTTCGCGGAGCGCTTCGCGCTGCCCGCGAGCAACGTCTTCAAGCTCCCGGACGCCATCTCGGACACCGTCGCGGCGATCCTCGACCCGTTCGGCAACGCGGTGCACACCGCGCTCTCCTTCGACGTGGTGGGGGAGGACGTGCTCGTCACCGGTGCCGGCCCCATCGGCTGCATGGCGGCGGCGGTGGCGCGCTTCGTCGGTGCGCGCCACGTGGTCGTCACCGACCCCAATCCCTACCGGCGAGGCCTCGCCGAGCAGATGGGCGCGACGCGCGTCGTCGACCCCAGCGCCCCCGGCTTCGACCTGCGCGACGTGATGGCCGATCTGGGGATGACCGAGGGCTTCGACGTCTCCTTCGAGATGTCGGGCTCGGGGGCGGCGCTGCGCGAGGGGCTGGCGGCGATGAACTACGGCGGCAAGGTGGCGTTGCTCGGGGTCCCGAGCGCCGACGTGGCGATCGACTGGAACGTGGTGATCTTCAGGGGGTTGCTGCTCAAGGGGATCTACGGTCGCGAGCTGTTCGAGACCTGGTACAAGATGGCCGGCCTGCTCGAGTCCGGGCTCGACCTGAGCCCGATCATCACCCACGAGTTGCCGGCGGCGCGGTTCCAGGAGGGCTTCGATCTGATGCGGTCGGGCGCTTCGGGCAAGGTGGTGCTCGACTGGGCGCCGGGGTCGTTGCCGGAGTGAGGTTCGCGGCCGGATCGACGCGCGCGGATGCAACCTCGATGCAACCTCGTTCGTGTGCGTATGGAGGAGGCAGGGTCGCCGTGGTGGCAGCCTGAGCGTCCCTGACCGACCAACTCCCCGCCGTCGCCCCGCTTCCTCGCGCAGGAATCCCTCCGCAGCCGGGCGCGGCGGGGTCTTCTATGGTCGCTCAGCCGTCGCCGGAGACGTCGAGGGGGGCGTCCGGAGGACCGTCCGCAAGGACCGCGCCCAACCGCTGCGCGATCCGGGGCGGGAAGACCCGCTCCGACGTCGCCGCGAGCTCGGCCAGCGTCCACCACCGGAACCCGTGGAACGTGCGCGCCTCCCATGCTTCGAACCCGGTCGGGTGCGGCGTCCGACGTTCGACGGCGACGCGCGCCAGGCGGTACGCCTCCTCGAAGCGGCGGACCTCGCCGTGCACCAGGAGGTCGACCGTACGCCGCCACACCCAGGCGCCCCACGCGACGTCGTCGAAACCGGTCTCTTCGCGCAGCTCGCGCCTGAGCCCGGCGGCCGGGTCTTCGCCGGGCTCGAGCCCGCCGCCCGGTGGGAACCACACCGGGGCGTCGGTGGGTGGGGCGCCGGGGCGCCGCACCTCGGGGTCGACGAACGCCTGGAGCAGGACGCGATCGGCGGGATCGAGGAGCAGCACGCGGACGGTGGGGCGCGACCGCGCGGGCGCGGCGTCGATCCGAGGCACCTCGCTCAGCGGCAACCGAGCGCCGCGAACGCGTCGTTGAAACCGGTCGTCTCGGTCGTGAAGGTGATCGGAGGGAGGCCTGCCCGGCGCGGCTCCATGCGGACGGTGACGTCGACGACGCCGCGCAGGAAGCGGATCAGGCGCTCTTCGGTCGCGTCGTCCGGGATCTGGGCGGCCGCGAACGGTCCGACGGTCACCGGCGTCGTCAGGAAGTCGACGTTGCCGGAGCGGAAGGTGGCGTCGTAGACGTCGCCTTCGGCGAGCCCGTAGGGACCGACGTCGATCTCCACCCCGTTGCCGCCTTCGACGCAGTAGAGGCCGATCGCCCCGTCGGTGACGGCGCTGAAGATGCCGGCGGCGTCCTCGGTCGGCGACCAGCTCCCGATCGCGTCGGGCGCGCCGGGGTCCGCTGCGGGCGCCGTGCCGCACGTGAGCTGCGCGAGCGCCGCCGAGAACCCGCGCACGTCGTATTGGAAGGTGCGTTCCGGCACGCCCGCTTCCGGGTCGGCCTGCACGCGCAGCGCGAGGTTGGTGGCGCCGGCGAGCCCCGCGAACAGGGCTTCGTTGAACTCGTAGTACGCCACGACCTCCTGTACGCCGATCTCACCGGTCAGGAACCACGTCTGGGTCGCCACCGGACCCTGGTCGAAGCGCACGAGCATCGAGACGTCACCGTCGGCGTTCACCGCGTCCGGGAAGGGCATCGCGGCCACCCAGGCGCTCACTTCGAAGCCGTTGGGCGACTGGTCGTCGCAGCCGACCACCAGGACCGCGTCGCTGGTCGGGAGGTCGTCCGGGTGCTGGGACGCCGAGACCCAGATGGAGCCGAGCCCCAAGTAGCTGAAGAGGTCGAACTCGCTCTCGACGTTCCACGCGCCGGTCGCTTGGGCGTGGCTCGCGCTCGAGAACACGGCGGCGAGGAGGAGGATGGACGTGGCGACGAAGCGGCGCATGGACGACCTCCGAAGCGACGGGACGGCGCCCGCGCGTGGGTGTGGACCGATGCTACCCGGCCGCTCCGGTTCGGAGCCAAGCGCGCGTGGGTTCGCCGGGTGGCCGCGCGGGCGTCCGGGTCGTGGAGCGCGCCGGGGGCGGCCAGGTCGCGCGGTAGATTGCGTGCGTGGAGGACGGCGAACGAGGGCAGATCGCGGCATCGACGGCGCGGGAGCGGGTGTTGGAGGTGGCGGCGCGGTTGTTCCAGGAGCACGGCTTGGCGCGCGTCACGATGCGCGACGTGGCCGACGCGCTCGGGATGCGCCAGGCTTCGCTGTACCACCACGCCCCGGGGGGCAAGGCGCAGCTGTACCGCGAGGTGTTCGAGCGCATGATCGCCCACCATCGCGCGGGCCTCGAGCACGCCATCGCCGCGGCCGGCCCCGACCTGCGCGCCCGCTTGCGCGCGGTCTCGAGCTGGTACGGAACGCAGCAGCCCTTGAACTTCCTGCGCATGATGACCTCCGACATGCCTTCGCTCGGCGACGACGAGGCGGAGGCGCTTGCGGCGCCCGCCTACGCGGCGCTCATGCGCCCCATCCGCGACGCGTTCGCGGAGGCGGCGGCCGCCGGCGCGATCGAGGCGCGCGACCCCGACCTGCTCGCCGGGTCGTTCCTCGCGGTGCTCGATGCGGTCGACTTCGCCGAGTCGCGCGCGTACGGTTCCGCCGATCGGGTCGCGATGGCGCACACGATGGTCGACGTCCTGCTCGACGGGTTGACGGTGCGGGCGTGAGGCGCGGCGCATGGCCCTCGTGGGCTCCTGCCATGGGCGCGTTCTTCGCGGGCGCCGTGCTCGTCAGCGCGCTGGGTGGACCGGTGCTGGTGGGCTTGCTCGTCGGCGGCTTGGCCGCCTGGCTCGTCCCCATGACGTTCCGGGCGCCTCCGTGGACGCCGCGGGGACGCGCCGTGTGGCGCGCGCGGGGCAGCGCACTCGGAACCTTGGGCCGCGCCGCCCATACCTGGTGGGCGTTGGTGCGCCGCAGCCGACCGGTCGATCCCTACGGGTCGCGCGCGCCGGCGGACGGCGGAGACGCGGCCTGGAACGTCGACCCGAACGACGCGCGCGAGGGCGCCCGCTTCGACGCCGCCTTCCCGGTCCGCTGCGAGGTGGTCACGGATCGCCTGCAGGTATGGCACTCGACCGACACCGGTCGCGCGTACGAGGTCGACCTGCGGCGTGCCCCGGCCGAAGCGCGCCCCGGCGATCTCGGCTGGCTCGCGTTCGAGGCCGGTCGCCCGCGGGTGCGGCTCGAGCGCGATCGGAGCCGCGTCCTCAACTGACCTGCGTCCGCCGAACGGATCGGGTGCGCCCGCCCCGGCCGTACGTCACGGCGGTGCCCGTGCCGCGGGTGCATGCTGCGGTATGGACCTCGACGAGGCGCGCAGTCGCTTGGCCGTGGGGGTCGAAGCGATCGAGTGCTTCGTCGCCGGGATCGGTGACGAGGAGGCTGCGTACCGCCCAGGGCCGGATGCATGGAGCGTACGCGACGTGCTCGCTCATCTGCTGCACGAGGAGGGCGCCGACTTCCGCAAGCGCTTCAGGGCGACCTTGAACGACCCGGCGGGCCCGTGGCCGCCGAACGATCCGCACGGCACGGTCGAGGACGCCCGGCGCGACGCCCGTTCGGCGCGCGTCCTCGTGGAAGGGTTCCGCGAGGAGCGGGAAGTGTCGCTCGCCTGGCTCGCCACGCTCGACGCCCCGGACCTCGAGCGTGTGCACGACGCCGAGGGACGTCGGCTCCGAGCCGGCGACCTGTTGGCCGCGTGGGTGGCCCACGACCTGGTCCACCTGCGCCAGTTGACCGGGGTCCGGCTCTCCTGGTGGGCGCGGCGGGCGGCGCCGTTCGACGTCGGGTACGCAGAAGGCTAGGAGCGGCGCGGCGGGTCGTCGGCGTATCCCTCGTCGCGACCGATCTGCAGCCAAACGAGCTCCAGCGCGTCCGCGGCGGCGCGCAGACTGGCTGGATCGACGTCCGGATGGAGGGCATCGAAGCGCTCGGCCGCCGCGCGCATGGCGAGGGCATGACGCGCCCTGCCCGCATCCGTGACGTGGGCGGACCGACGACGACGATCGCCGGGTTCGTCTTCGACGCGCACCAACCCTTCGACCTCCAAGTATCCGAGGGCGCGGGCGACGGACGGGGCGGAGCGCGCCAAGCGGTCGGCGATCGCGCTTGGGGAGTGGTAGCCGAGCACGAGGCTGTGCAAGACCAGGAGGTCGTTGTGCCGGAGCTGGCTGACCTCGGTGACGTACGGGTCGATCTCGCGCGAGACCAGCCGCGAGAGTTGCATCGCGCGCTGGATCACGCGAACGAAATCTGGGCGTTCGCTCGTTCGCATCGGAAACGAGCGTAACGCTCGGCGGCGCCATCGAGGCACCGCCGAGCGACGCACGGAGCGGTTCCGAGTCGCAGGGGTCGCTCAGCCCTGTTGCGTCACCTGCACGTCGATCGAGAGCTTGACCTCTTCGGCGACGAGGAGCGCGCCGGCCTCGAGGATCTGGTTCCAGGTGAGGCCCCACTCCTTGCGGTTGAGCTTGGCGCTGGCCGTCGCCGCGCGGCGCTGCAGGCCCCAGGGGTCGGTGATCGGGTCACCGATCTCGGCGTCGAGGACCACGGGCTTGGTGACGCCGTGCATGGTCAGGTCGCCGGCGACCTCGAAGCGCTCGCCGCCACGGGCGGACACGCCGGTGCTCACGAAGGTGATCGTGGCATGGGACTCGGCGTCGAAGAAGTCCGCGGAGCGCAGGTGGGCGTCGCGGTCCTTGGTCCCGGTGTTGATGCTGGCGGTCTCGATGTCGATGCGCACGGACGTGGGGACGCCGTCGGCGCCGGTCTCGACGGTGCCGGCGACCCGCTCGAAGCGGCCACGGACGGTCGAGAGGCCCATGTGGCGGACGGCGAACGCGACGTCGGTATGGGTGGGATCGATCGTCCACGTGGCGGGCGTGGTGGTGGCGGTGGTGGTGGTCATGGTCGGGCTCCTCGCGGTGTGGGATGGTCGGGGCGGCGCATCGCCGCTGCGGTCGAACGAGCACACCGTACGGTCAAGTGCTCCAGAATGTCAAGCGCTCTAACCGATGCAGCGCACCATCGTGTAGACTTGCCGCATGACCGCGCACGACCACGCCTTCTGCCCCGTCTACGACAGCATCCAACTGCTGCAGGAGAAGTGGGTGCTGCACATCGTCCGGGCGCTGCTCGAGGGACCGCACGGGTTCAACGACCTGGCGCGCGCCGTCGGTGGGGTCAACACGACGACGCTCTCCGCGCGCCTGGAGCACCTCGAGCGCGTCGGCGTGGTGGTCAAGACGATCGAGTCGACGATGCCGCCGCGGACGCGCTACGAGCTCAGCGAATCCGGGCGCGCGCTGCAGCAGGTGGTCGATGCGATCGACGCCTGGGCGCGCGCGCACATGCCGGCGTGCCGGGCGGCGGCAGCGGCCGAGGTCGCGTCCGCGACGGCGCGATCAGGCGCGCGTCACCCAGCGCACGAGTAGCCGCACCCCGAAGCCCGTCGCCCCCTTGGTCACGTAGCCTTGCTCGGTGCTTTGCAGGTTCATGCCCGCGATGTCGAGATGCACCCACGGGTAGTCGACGAAGCGCTCGAGGAACGCGGCAGCCACCGACGCCCCCCCACGCGGCTTGCCACTCGAGTTCTTGAGGTCGGCGACGTCGCTCCGCAGGTCCTCGAGGTACTCCTTCCACAGCGGCAGCGGCCACACCCGCTCGAACGTCGCCTCGGCGGCCGCGTCGATCTGCGCCGCGAGCGCGGCGTCGTTCGCGAAGCGCCCCGCCGCGATCCCCTCGCCGAGCGCCGTGACCACGGCCCCGGTCAGCGTGGCCAGGTCGACCACGGCCCGCGGGCGGTACCGCTGCGCGAAGGAGAGCGCGTCGGCGAGCAGGAGGCGCCCCTCGGCGTCGGTCGAGATGATCTCGATCGTCGTGCCGTTCGCGGCCGTGAGCACGTCGGCCGGGCGGTAGGCGTGGGCGTCGAGCATGTTCTCGGTCGCCGGGACGATCGCGACCACCCGCCGCGGCGCGCGCAGCCGCCCGAGCGTCCGCATCGCACCGAGCACCGCGGCGGCGCCGGCCATGTCCGCCTTCATCGCCCCCATGCCCGCGCGCCCCTTGATCGACACGCCGCCGCTGTCGAACGTGACCCCCTTGCCGACGAGCACGAGCGGCGCTTCCTGGCCGTTGGTCGGGTCGTGCTCGAGCACGATGAAGCGCGGCTCGCAGCCGGCGCCCTGGGCGACGCCGAGGAAGGCACCCATGCCGTGTTCGGCCGCCCACGCGCGGTCGCCCACGGTGACGGCGAAGCCGTGGTCGCGCGCGAGCTCGTGCGCGACGTCGGCCAGGTGGTCGGGCGTGGCGACGTTCGGCGGGCGGTTGACCAGTTCGCGGGCGAGCTCGACGCCTTCGGCGACCGCCTCGGCCCAGCGCACGGCGTCGCGGGCGGCCTCGAGGCGCGGCTCGTCCACCGCGAGCACGAGCTCGTCCACGCCCGGCTCCTGGGCGTATCGATACAGTCCGAGGCGTGCCCCTTCGACCGTCGCGCCCGTCGCGGCCGCGAAGTCGAGGTCGGCGAGCCCGGCGCCCAGTGGGGCGACCCCGACGCGCTTCGCGCCCAGAGCTCGCGCGCGCCGCAGGGCCGCGGCCGCGGCGCGGCGCACCACCTCGGCGTCGAGGCCGGATGCGGGACCCAGCCCGACCACGAGGACGCGCGGCGCCGCCAGCCCTCGTTCGGGGAAGAGGGGCGTGACCTGCCCGACGCCGGCGTCGAGGTCGCCGCGCGCGTGGAGGCGACCGACCAGGCCGTCCAGCGCGCGGTCCACGGCGTGGGTCGCGCCGCCGGGCAGGCTCGCCTCGGCGAGGACGGGGATCACGATGGCGTCCACGTCGAGTTCGGTGATGGCGACGGCATGTGGGATCGTCTTCATGGGTCAGGTGTACCGCACCGGGCGGAGCGTCGCCCGGGCGCCGAGCTTGCCGCGGGGCACGGCGGTAGCGATCGGCGCCGCCTCGGTGGCGTGCGGGCTTGACGTGCATACCCCTACTGGGTATAAGGGCTCCATGGCCAAACGCCCTACCCCCCAAGCTCCGCGCCGCCTTCCGACGGCGCTCTTCGCCGCCCTCGCCGCCGTGGTCGTCCTCGGCGGCCTCGGGGTGGCGCTCACCCGCGGCTCCGATGCGGCTCTGACGACCGTCAGCGTTCGCGACCTGTTCACGGCGATCGGCCAAGACCCCGCACCGACCGTGCTCGACGTGCGCGAGCCCGACGAGTACGCGGCCGGCCACGTCGAGGGCGCGCTCCTGATGCCGCTCGCGCGCACCGTGGAGATGGCGCTCGCCGCCGACCTCCCCAAGGACGAGCCCGTGTACGTCTTCTGCCGCAGCGGCAATCGCTCGCTGCAGGCGGCTCAGGCGCTCGTCGCCGCCGGGTACGAGGACGTGCGCAACGTCGACGGCGGCATCATCGCCTGGACCGGGGCGGGTCTGCCGGTGGTGCGATGAGCCGCATCGACATGGGTTCGTACGTCGAGGTCGACGTCGGCGAGCTCCACGGCGACGACGACCCGGACAAGGTCGTCCTGGACGTGCGCGAGCCGATGGAGACCGCCCAAGGGACGGTGGAGGGGGCGCTCTGCGTCCCGCTCGGCCGGCTGGACGAGGCGATGGCGCAGATCGACGACGACGCCAACCTCTACATCGTGTGCCGCTCGGGAAGCCGTTCGGCGTACGCCTCCGAGGTCCTGTCGTCGGCCGGCAAGCGCGACGTCAAGAACGTCGCCGGGGGCCTGATGGCCTGGGTGTCGAAGGGATACCCGCTGGCGCGCTGACCGCCGGCCCGGTGGATGTACAAGGTTTGACAATGGTGTGTCTAACTACGGTCGCGCCTCGAAGCCTGGGGAACACTCCAGTCATCGAGGCGCGATCATCCGGACGGGGGCTGCCCGCCGCCGGGCGGGCCTCGGGGAAACGAGGAGCACCATGCGCCAGAAGAACTTGTTCCGAGCCCTCTTGACGTTCGCCCTCGCGGGTACGCTCGCGGCGTGCGGCATGACGACGCCGGCCGATCGCGGCTCGATCGCCGAGATCGCCGCCGAGAACGGCAACTTCACCATCCTGCTCGCCGCGCTGACCCAGGAGAACCTGGCGTCGACCTTCGCGGACGACGAGGCGGGCCCCTTCACCGTGTTCGCGCCGACCGACGACGCGTTCGCAGCGTTGATCGAAGAGCTCGGCACCACCGCCGAAGGCCTGCTCGCGCGGGACGACCTCGCCGACATCCTCCAGTACCACGTGACCGAGGGCAGCGTGCTCTTCAGCACGGCCGCCGGCCTCGAGGTCATCCCGACGCTCAACGGCATGCCGATCGCGCAAGACGGCGGCGTCCTCGACGACCGCGCCACCATCGTGAGCGCGGACATCGTGGCCAGCAACGGCGTCATCCACGTCATCGACCAGGTGCTGCTGCCGACCAAGACGATCGCCGACATCGCGGTCGCCGACAGCCGCTTCTCGACGCTCGTCGCCGCGCTGACCGAGGCCGACCTGGTCGGCGCCGTCGCCGACGAGAACGCTTCGCTGACCGTGTTCGCCCCGACCAACGACGCGTTCGGCGCGGCGCTCGAGGCGCTCGACCTGACCGCGGCGGAGCTCCTGGCGAGCCCCGACCTCGCCGACATCCTCCTGTACCACGTGGTTCCGGGCACCTTCCTCGCGGCCGACGTCATCGCGGCGTCGCCGTTCGACGCCCCCACGCTTCAAGGTTCGACCATCGGCGTCGAGATCGTCGACGGCGGCGTCGTCCTCAACGGCAGCGTCAACGTGATCATCACGGACGTCAAGGCCGTCAACGGCGTCATCCACGCGATCGATTTCGTCCTGCTTCCGCCGGCCGAGTAAGCAACCGGCACGCTCGATCGATCGAACGGGCCCCGCGGCATGCCGCGGGGCCCGTTGTTCGTGTGGAACGGCGCGCACGCCGTGGACGGATCAGCCTTTGACCGACCCCGCCAGCAGCCCCTTGACGAAGTAGCGCCCGAGCAGGATGTAGACGAGCAGCGTCGGCAGCGCCGCGAGGATCGCGCCCGCCATCGGCAGGTTCCAGCGCACCGCTTCGCCACCAGCGAGCTGGGCGAGCGCGACCGTGATCGGCTGGCTCGATTGGCTGGTGAGCGTGACCGCGAACAGGAACTCGTTCCAGATCTGGGTGAACTGCCAGATGATCACCACTACGAACCCCGGCAGCGACAGCGGGAAGACGATGCGGCCGTAGAGACCGAAGAAGCCGGCGCCGTCGATCTTGCCGGCCTCGAGCATCTCGTCGGGGATCTCGGCGTAGTAGTTGCGGAAGATCAGGGTGGTGATCGGCAGCCCGTAGACCACGTGCGCCAGGATCAGACCCGTCAACCCGCCGTACAGACCGACCGAGCGCAGGAAGTCGAACAGCGGGATCAGGATCGCCTGGTACGGGATGAACATCCCGAAGAGCATCAGCGGGAAGATCACGTTGGCGCCCGGGAAGCGCCACTTGGCCAGGACGTAGCCGTTCATCGAACCGAGCAGCGCCGACAGGAAGGTCGCGACCAGCGTCAGCGTGAAGCTGTTCGCCAGCTTGGGCGCGAACGCCGCCCAGGCGTCGACGAACGATTGCCAGTACCAGACCTCGGGCAGCGACCACGTGGTCGGTAGGTTGATCGCCGCCGGCGACTTGAGGCTCGTCACCACCACCAGGTAGACCGGCAGCAGGAAGAGCGCGCTGGCGATCGCCAGCAGGACGTAGATCAGCCAGCGGTGGCGGCGCCAGGCGATCATCGCTTGGTCTCCCCGCGCAAGCTCGTCCACAGGTAGGGAACGATCACCGCGGCGACCAACACCAGCAGCACCATCGCGATCGCCGCGCCCTTGCTGAACTGGTTGGCGCGGAAGGCGGTGAGGTACATCAGCAGCGCCGGCACGTCGGTGGTGGCGTTGTCGGCGCCGGCCATCGCGAAGATCAGGTCGAAGATCTTGAGGCTGATGTGGCCGAGGATGATCATCGCCGAGAGCGTGATCGGCTGCAGCAGCGGCAGGATGACGTGGCGGTAGAGCTGCACCTCGTTCGCGCCGTCGACGCGGGCGGCCTCGCGCAGCTCGCCCGGGATGCCGCGCAGGCCGGCGAGGTAGAGCGCCATCGTGTAGCCCGACATCTGCCAGACGGCCGCCATGATGATGCCGATGAACGCCAGGTTGAAGCCGTGCAACTCGGGGTAGGGGAGCAGCGCCACGTCGCGCGCCCACGTGAGCGACCAGAGGCCGACGGTGGCCGCCGAGAGGAGCGCCACGCCCGCGCGGGTGCGGCGCTTGTCGCGCCACGCGGCGATCGCCACCCAGGCCAGCACCACCGCGACGAGCAGCCCGGTCATGCTCGGCAGGGCGTTCCAATCGAAGCGCCAGATCTGCGTGCGGTCGGTGAGCCAGCGGAACTCGAGCGGCTCGAGCCCGACGGTCGTGGGCAACACGTTGAGGCCGCCGCGGGGTTGGAGCATCCAGCGCCACACGGTGCCGGTGACGACGAACGAGAGCGACATCGGGAAGAGGAACAGGGTGCGGAAGAAGCCCTCGCCGGCCACGTCCTGGTCGAGGAGGAAGGCGAGCGCCAGGCCGATGCCCAGGCAGCCGGCGAGGAAGAAGATAGTGAAGAAGAAGGTGTTGACCAGGTCTTGCCGGAAGCGCACGTCGATGAAGCCAGTGAACAGGTCGCGGTAGTTCTGCCAGCCGACGTACTGGATCACGGGGTCGACCGCGAGCGCCTGGGCTGGGACGCGGCCCCAGTCGGTGAGCGAGGTCCACGCGGTCTGGCCGATGAACCCGTACACGAAGACGCCGAGCAGCACGACGCTCGGCAACAGCATCAAGATCGCGGTCCAGCGGTCGCGCGTCATCTTCATGAATGGACCTCGTCGGCGTGGCCGGTTCGAACGGGACATGGCGCGCCGCGATCGGCGGTCGCGCGGGGAAGGGGACGCGCAGGACCCCGAGGAAGGGTCCTGCGCGTGGGACGAGCCGGGACGCTTACTGGCCCAAGCTCACCTGGGTGGCGATCGCCTGCGCGGCGTTGGCGGCGTTCATCGCGCTGCCGGTCGCGAGGTAGATCTCCATGACGGTGGCGAAGTCGCTCATGAACGCTTCCTTGGCGGCCGCCCCGTGGACGAGGCTGCCGACGACGCGGTTCGACGTCCAGTCGGACGCGGTGTCCTGCAGGTAGGCGTTGTAGAGGTCGAGGTCGGACTCGAGGTGCGGCGCGATCGAACCCTTGAGCGGGTTGAAGATGTCCTGCCCCTCGGCGGAGCCGACGAGGCGCAGCCAGTCGAGCGTGTTCTCGCGGTTGGAGATGCCCTGGGGAAGCCCGAACGCGTCGGACAGCATCATGAAGACGCCGTCGGTACCGGGGCTCGCGGCCCAGCCGAAGCCCTCGCCCGGCTCGAGGCCGAGGGTGGTGACCATGTAGCCGGCCGCCCAGTCGCCCATGATGTTGAACGCGGCGGTGCCGCCCACGACCATGTCGGTCGCCTGCTGCCAGGAGAGGCCGGCGGCGTCGTCGTTCGTGCACTCGAGCACCTGGCCGAAGACGTCCCAGACCTCCATGGCCTTGGGATCGGTGAACGCGAGTTCGCCCGTCCACAGCGCTTCGTAGTCGTCGGCACCCAGGACGCCCAAGGCGACCGATTCCCACAGATGCTGCTGGGTCCAGTTCTCACCCAGGGCCAGCGGGGTCACGCCGGCGGCGCGGATCGTGGGGCACATGCTCAGGAAGGCGTCCCACGTGGCGGGCGCTTCGATGCCCCACTCGGTGAGGTTGGCCGGCACGTACCACATCACGTTCGAGCGGTGGATGTTGACGGGGACGCTCCAGATGCCGTCCTCGGTGCTCATCAGGTCGATGAGTCCCTGCGGGTACTGGTCGAACCAGCCCTGCTCTTCGTAGAGGAAGGTGAGGTCTTCCATGCGGTCGGCGACCACCCAGGTGCCGATCAGTTCTTGGCCGGCGTGCACCTGGAAGGCGTCGGGCGGATCGCCGCCGAGCATGCGGGTCTTGAGGACCGCGCGCGCGTTGACGCCCGAGCCGCCGGTGACGGTGGCGTTGACGACCTCGACGCCCGGGTGGTCGGCCTGGTACTGGGCGATGAGCGCTTCGAGGGCGGGGCCCTCGTCGCCGGCCCACCAGGAGAAGATCTCGATCTGGCCCTGCGCGGCGGCAGCGGTGAACAGCGTGAAGAAGGAAGCGAGCAACCACTTGCGGAGCATTCGGCACCTCGGTGAAGCCAATGAGCTACGAACGGGCCAGCGCGCGGGGCGCGCCGGTTCGGCAGGGTCTGCGGTGCACACCTCCCCTCCGCCCCGAAGGGGCAAGGGAACGAGAACGACGGTCGCTCCATCTTAGCGCTGCGCCAGGGCGCCGCGTCCCGAGCGTCACGGTCGCGTGCCTGACGTGGTTCTCATCCCGAACGGGTACGATTGGAGCGTTCGAGGCGCCGCCCGACCCCGTGCCGAGCGGAACGTCCAAGGCCCTCTCGACGAATTCACGCCAGGAGGACCGTACCGACATGATTGGCATCTTCATCCTCACCCTCGTGCTCACCATGGGCGTCCAGCTGTGGCTCCGCAACACGTACGGCAAGTGGGAGCGGGTCGCGAACGCGTCCGGCCTCACCGGCGCCGACACGGCGCGCGCCATCCTGCGCGCCAACGGGCTCGACGACGTCCAGGTCGAAGCCGTCAAGGGGCAGCTCACCGACCACTACGATCCGCGCACCCGCACCGTGCGCCTCTCCGAGAAGCACTTCCGCGTCCCGAGCGTCGCCGGCGCCGCCGTCGCCGCGCACGAAGTGGGGCATGCGCTCCAGCACGCCAAGTCCTACGCGCCGCTGCAGTGGCGCGCCAGCCTCGTCCCGGTGGCGAGCATCGGTTCGCAGTTCGGCCCGTGGATCGTCATCGGTGGTTTCATGCTCGGCATGGCCGGCATGATCCAGGTGGGCATCGCCCTCTTCGCTGCCGCCGTCCTCTTCCAGCTCGTGACCCTGCCGGTCGAGTTCGATGCCAGCAAGCGCGCGGTCGCCGAGATGGACCGGCTCGGCTTGGCCACCGCCGCCGACGTCGGCGGCTCGAAGGCCGTTCTGAACGCCGCCGCCATGACCTACGTGGCCGCCGCGGCGGCCTCGGTGATGTACCTGTTCTACTACGTCATGATGTTCGCGGGCGGTCGCGACTGACGGATCGCGACGCTCCACCAGCGCCGTTCAGGGGCGCCGACCAACCGGTCGGCGCCCCTTCGTCGTTCCGTCGGGTCGTTCAGTCGGCAGCCCGCCGGTAGTGGGCGTTCACCGTCGCCCGCACCCCCCACGCGGGGTGCGGCTCGCTGGCCGTGCCGCGGTCGTCGGGGCCGGTGCGGCGCTCGACGCGCTGGGTCGGCTGGGCGGGCACCAGACCGTGCGCGGCGAAGGCGGCGTCGAGCCCGTCCGGCTCGTGGAGCACCATCGGCGCCGCGTCGTCGCTACCGCCCCAGCCGACGAACGTGTGGGCCGTGCCGGAGACGGGCGTGAGCTCGCGGCCACCGGGGCGCGAGGACGGCGCGAAGTGGGCGACTAGGACGGCGCCGCCCGGCCGCAGGACGCGCGCCACGGTGGCGATCGCGGCGTCGAACGCCGCCTCGCTCCCTGCGTGTTGGAGGACCCCCAGAGCGAGCACCAGGTCGAAGGCCGCGTGGGGGAGGTCGGCCAGCCCGTCCACGCGGTCGTGGCGCACCCGCCGCTCCGCCTCCGCGGCACCGAGCAACGGAACGAGCCGCGCGCGCGTCGCCGCGACCATGGCGGCGCTGGCGTCGACGGCCAGGACGTCGACGTCGAGAGCGGTCAGGTAGTCGGCGTTGCGGCCGCCGGCGCAGCCGAGATCGAGGACGCGCGCCCCGCAGGGGAGGGCGCCGGACTCGACGAGCGCCACCAAGCGGTGGTCGGGCGGGCGATCGCGGAAGAAGGCGACGGTGTCGGGGTCGTCCCACGAGGGCATGCGCCCCATGGTCGCACGCGCACGCCGACGTAGAGTGAAGGTCCATGAGCGCTGCGCGCTTTCCATCGCGTGACCCCGACGCGGATCCTCTCGATCTGCGGGCCTGGATCGATCGCTTGCCGGTCGGCGCGGTGTGGACCGACGGTACGCGCCTGGTCGCCAACGCCCGGATCGAGGCCCTGATCGGCCGGCCGCGCGAGCGCGTGGCCACCTTGGACGACTGGTTCCGCGAGGTCTACGGCGACGAGGCCGAGCGGTACCGGGCGGACTACGAGGCCGATCGAGCGAAGGGTTTTCCGTTCCCCGTCCGGTCGCCGATCCGCCGGCCCGACGGCGACGAGCGCGTCCTGGAGTACCGTTGCATCACCGACGAGGTGGGCGAGGTCTGGCTGATCGACGACCGCACCGCCGAGGTGGTCGCAGGCACGCTCGCGCGCACCCTGGACGGCGTGCTGCGGAAGGTGAGCGACCACGTGCCGGGCGTGCTCTACCAGTTCCTCGCGCGGCCCGACGGCACCTACGCGTTCCCGTTCGCGACCCAGGGCATCCGCGAGGTGTACGGCGTCGAGCCCGACGACGTGCTTGAGGACGCGAGCGCCGCGTTCGAGGCGCTCCATCCCGACGACCGGGCGCGCGTCGAGGCGACCATCGAGCGCTCGCGCGCCACGCTGTCCGTTTGGCGCGAGACGTACCGCGTGCGCCACCCGGAGCGCGGCGAGCGCTGGCTCCACGGGGAAGCGACCCCTGAGGCACTCCCGGACGGCACGGTCTTGTGGCACGGATACATCAGCGACGTGACCGAGCTGCGTCAGGCGCAGGAGGCGCTCGTCGCGTCCGAGGCGTACCTTCAGGACGTCTTCGCCGCGACCGAGGCGGCCATGTTCGTGGTCGACGTCGAGCCCGACGGGACGTTCCGCTACGTAGGATCGAACACCGCGCACGTGCGCGCGTCCGGGATCCCCACGGAGACCTTGGCCGGGTCCACGCCCTACGACGTGGTACCGCCCGACGCTGCCGAAGCGGTGGTGGCCCGGTACCGAGCCTGTGCGGACGCCGGGGAGCCCGTGACCTACCAGGAGGAGCTGCCGCTACCGGCGCCCGGCACGTGGTTCCGCACCAGCCTCGTCCCCGAGCGCGACGCCACCGGTCGTGTCCACCGGATCGTGGGCAGCGGCTTCGACATCACGGCCTCACGAAGCGCCGAGCTCGCCGTGCGCGAACGCGACGCGCTGCTGGAGCGCGCGCAGCGCGTCGGCCGGTTGGGGACCTGGGCCTACGACCCCGTCGATGGGGCCGCGAGTTGGTCGCCGGCGGTCGAGGAGTTGGTCGGGCCCCTTGGGGTCCTCGGCGTCGTCGATACGTTGCGCGAGCGGGTGGTCGAGGAAGACCGGGGCAGGGTCGAGACTGCGTGGGCCGAGGGGCTCGCCAACGGCCGCTTCGACGTCACCTTCCGCGTGCGCACCGCCGACCATCCGCGCTACGTGCGGCTCGTCGGTGAGCGCGAGCGGACGGACGAGCCCGAGGCTCGGTTCGTCGGCACGCTGCAAGACGTCGACGAGGCGACCCGCCGCGAAGCGGAGGTGGCCCGCCTCGCGATGATCGTCGAGCAAGCGCCCAGCATCGTGATCTTGACGGGCCCGGACGGCACCATCGAGTACGTCAACCGGCGCTTCGAGGAGGCGACCGGCCATCGTGCCGACGACGTCGTCGACCGCCCGCTGGCGATGCTTGCGAGCAACGACGTGGACGCCGAGCGGCAGCTCCAGGCGATGTGGCCCGTGATCCTGGCTGGCGGCTCGTGGTCGGGGCGGCTCGAGCGTCGGCGCGCGGACGGCAGCTGGTACCAAGAGCGCGCGACCTTCAGCCCGCTGTTCGATGCGGCGGGTCGCGTGAACCACGTGCTCAAGCTCTCCGAGGACGTCACCGAGCAGCAGCGCCTCGCCGACCGGGTCGAATACCTGTCGTCCTACGACCCGCTGACCGGCCTCGCGAACCGGGGGTTGCTCGAGGACCGCCTCGATGCAGCGATCGTCGCTGCCAAGCGCCACGGCGACCACGTGGCGGTGCTCCTGCTCGACCTCGACGCGTTCAAGACGGTCAACGACGGCTTGGGGCACCGCGCCGGCGACGCCTTGCTCGCCGAGGTCGCGACGCGCTTGCGCGTGCACGTGCGGGCGGACGACCTGGTCGCCCGCTTCGGTGGCGACGAGTTCGTCGTCTTGCTCGACCGGGTGAGCCGTCTCGACGACCTCGCGCCGGTGGTCGCGAAGCTGCGCGCGGGGCTCGAGGCGCCCTTGGAGGTGGACGGGCACCGCTTGTCGGCGTCGGCGTGCGTCGGCGTGGCGGTGTTCCCCGAGGACGCCGAGAGCGGCGAGGTGCTCCTGCGCTACGCCGACGCGGCGATGGAGCGCGCCAAGGAGCGCGGGCCCGGCAGCGTCGCGTACTACACCGATGCCCTGAGCTCCCGGCTCGAGGAGCGCGTGCGGCTCGAGGCCGCCATGCGGCTCGGGTTCGCGGCCGGCGAGTTCCGGCTCGTGTACCAGCCGCGCGTCGACATGGCCAGCCGCCGCGTGGTCAGCCTCGAGGCGCTGGCTCGCTGGCGCTCGCCGACGTTCGGCGACGTGCCGCCGGGCCGGTTCGTCGCGGTGGCCGAGTCCAGCGGCTTCATCCACGAGTTCGGCGCCTGGGTCACCCGCACCGCGGCCGCCCAGCTCGCCGCCTTCCGCGAGGCCGGACTCCCGATCGTGCCGATCGCGGTCAACCTCTCCGTGCGCCAGTTCCTCCGCGACGACGTCGTCGAGGTGGTCCAGCGCGCGCTCGAGGACGTCGACGTGCCGCCCGGACTGTTCGAGGTGGAGATCACCGAGAGCACCGCCATGACCGACGTTGCCGACACGGTCGCCAAACTGCGCGCCTTCGAACGCCTTGGGGTGGCGGTGAGCATCGACGACTTCGGGACGTACCACTCGTCGCTCGGACGCCTCAAGCGCTTGGCCGTCAAGAGCATCAAGATCGATCGTGGCTTCGTCATGGACCTGGGCGACGACCCGAGCGCAGCCCCGCACGATGCGGCGATCGTGCGCGCGATGATCGGGATCGGCGAGGCGCTGGGGCTCGAAGTGATCGCCGAGGGCGTCGAGACCGAGGCGCAGCGCGACTTCTTGTTGCGCAACGGGTGCCGGTTGGCGCAGGGCTTCCTGTTCGCGCGACCGGGCGAGGTCGAGCAGGTCGCGCAGTGGCTTCGCGCCGGGCGTCTGCCCGCTTCCTGAGGGCCGCGGTTCAGCGCCGCCGAGCGCGGCCAGCGAGCGACGGACCGAGGCCGACCGCCAGCAGCACCGCGGTCGGGACGCCGAGCGCCCAAGCGAGCGCGACCGGGTCCGGGGCGACGGCGCCCGCGGCGGCCAGGCGCACGAGCGTCGCCGTGTAGGCGGCGTACCCGACGAGGAGCACGACCCCTTCCCACCGCGCGATCCCGAGCCCGGACACGAAGATCGGCAGGCACACCACCGCGACCGCGAGCATCACCCAGGCATCGAAGGCTTGCACCGCGACCGGCACCGCCAGCCCTCCGGGCGTCGCCAGCGCCGCCACCCCCAGGATGCCGAGCAGGTTGAAGACGTTGCTGCCCACCACGTTGCCGATCGCCAGGTCGCGCTGTCCGCGGAGCGTCGCCACCACCGACGTCGCGACCTCCGGCATCGAGGTGCCGGCGGCCACGATGGTGAGGCCGACGATCAGGTCGCTGACGCCCAGCGCGGTGGCGATCCCGGTGGCGCCGCCCACCAGCCAGCGCGAGCCGACGACGAGCAGCAGGAGGCCGCCGGCGATCAGGCCGAGATCGAGGGCTAGGCGCGGCTTCGGCCGCTTCGCTTCGACGGCGCCGGCCGCGGGATCTCCGGGGGTCGCCGTCGTTTGGGGGCGGCGCCCGGCGTACAGCAACCATCCCAGATAGGCGACGAGGCCGGCCGCCAGCAGCGCCCCGTCGAGCGTGCCGACGCGGCCGTCGGAGGCGAGCACGACGACGAGCGCGCTCGCGCCGATCATCACCGGCACGTCGAGGCGCACCAGCTGGCGTGCGACCACCAGCGGTGCGATCACCGCGGTGAGCCCGAGGATGAACAGGACGTTGAAGACGTTGCTGCCGACGACGTTGCCTAGCGCCAAGCCGTCGAGGCCGGCGCGTCCGGCGCCGACGCTCACCGCGAGCTCCGGGGCGCTGGTGCCGAACGCGACGACCGTGAGCCCGACGACGAGCGGCGTGAGCCCCACGGCGAGCGCCAGCCGCGAGGCGCCGCGCACGAGCACCTCGGCGCCGCCGATCAACACGACCAGACCCAAGACCAAGCGCAGGGCGTCGAGGATCACGGGTGGCGCTCGCCGGCGGTGACGGCGAAGGGGAGGCGGTTCTCGAGCGGCGGCAAGGGGCACGTGGCGTGGGGCGTGTGGGCGCAGGGTGGGTGGTGGGCGAGGTGGAAGTCGAGCCAGGCGCGGCCTGCGACGGGCGGGTCGACGGTGAGGAAACGGCCGGCGCCGTAGGTCGACGCGCCGTTCGTGGCGTCGCGGAAGTTGAGGAACAAGCGCTCGCCCGACCACGTGGCCAGCAGCGCGTGCGTCGCCCCCGCGTGTTCGAAGCGCAGCCAACCCGCGGCCGGAAGCTCCAAGGCGTCACCGAGCGCGTTCACGATCGCCACGTGCTCGTCCGGAGCGGCCGGCACGAAGCGGGCGGGCACCCGCCACCCGGGCTCGATCGCGAACCAGCCGACGCCCGCGCCGGCGGCGCGCTCGACCGCTTGCCGCGGGTCGTACGTCCGCACGCCGTGGCGGTCGCCGCGCCGGAGCACCACGCTGCGGACCGCGCCCTCCTCGGGCCCGAGCGCGAACGGCTGGTCCGCCCCCGCCACCCGCACGACGCCCTCCACCGGCGCCCCGTCCGCCCACAGTCGGTTCGGCCCCGCAGGCTCGACGACCACTACGTCGCCGTCGACGGCGAGCGTCGCGACGTGCGCGGCGGTCGTCGGTGGCGTCCGCACCGCGCAATCGGCGTCGCTGCCGAGGCGATGGGCTCCTTCGCCCAGCCAGTCGAGCCCGACGACCGCCCACCAGCCGTCGGGCGCCGCGAGGCGCGCCGCGTAGGCCGCGCGCCAGTCGACCAAGGCGGTGTGGGCGGTGGCGTCGTTGGCGGGGTCGGCGTTCGGGACCGGATTCGTGGTCATCGCGCCGCAAGCATGACGCATCGCGGCCCCCGACGCGGTGGCACCCAATGCATCGGCATCGGCGGCCCCCGCGCGCCGCTGATGCCGTACGCTGGCCGTCTGCCCGGACAGCCCGGGCGACCTACGGAGGTCCTGCATGCGACGTGCCCTACTGCCCCTGCTCGCGCTCCTCGCGCTGGCGACGGCGTCCGCCCAGACGCTCACCACCGCGATCGGCTCCAACCCGCCGACCCTCGACCCGCAAGTCACCTTCAACGGCTTCTCGTTCCACGTCACCAACCAGGTCTACGAAACGCTCGTGCGCGTCACGCCCGATGGGGAGATCGTTCCCGGACTCGCCACCGACTGGAGCTACCCCGACCCCACCACGCTGCGGCTGACGCTGCGCGAGGGCGTGACCTTCCACGACGGCACGGCGTTCGATGCCGACGCGGTGGTCGCCTCGTTCGGGCGCATCCTCGATCCCGAGACGGCCGCGCCCGGCCGCTTCGTGCTCAGCTCGATCGACGAGGTCCGCGCGGTGGACGCCACGACCGTCGAGCTGGTCACCGACCCTCCGTTCGCGCCGCTGCTCGCGCACCTCGCGCACCCGGTCTCGGCCATCGTCCCGGTCGCGCAGGCCGCCGATCTGGCTCGCAACCCCGTCGGCACCGGCCCGTACACCTTCGTCCGCTGGGTCGACGGCAGCGAGGTCGTGCTGCAGGCGAACGCGAACTACTGGGGCGGCGCGCCCGCGATCGCCGACGTGGTCGTGCGGATCATCCCCGAGGTCAGCACCCAGGTGGTCGAGCTCCGCTCGGGCGGCGTCGACCTGATCTTCAACCTGCCGGCCGACAACTTCCTGACGCTGGCTGGCGACCCCGCGCTCGCGACCGACACGCTCCCCGGGTGGGGGAGCGCGCACCTCGGCTTCAACGTCGCGAACCCCAAGCTCGCCGACCTGCGCGTGCGTCAGGCGCTCGCCCACGCGATCGACAAGGCGCTCATCACCGAGGAGTTCTTCCGCGGCCTCGCCGCCCCGGGCGTGGCCCCCATCCCCGGCACCGTGCGCTACGCCGCCGACCTCGAGGAGCCGTACCCGTACGACGTCGAGGGCGCCAAGGCACTGCTCGCCGAAGCGGGCGCCGAGGGGCTCTCGCTGCGCCTCGACGTGTTCCAGAACCCCGACCTCGAGTCGGTGGCCCAGGTCCTGCAGTTCGCCTTCGCGGAGATCGGCGTCGACCTCGAGATCCGCGTCCAGGACTTCTCGGCGTACACCCAGGCGGTCGAGTCCGACGACCTCGAGCTCTACATGACGTCGTGGGGCACGGTCACGCTCGACGCGGACTACACCCTCTACGCGTTCTTCCACTCGAGCCAGGTCCCGGCGAACAACCGCTCGCGCTGGGTCGACGCCGACATCGACGCGCTGCTCCAGACCGGCCGCGACGACCCGGACGACGCCGCCCGCGCCGCTGCCTACCTCGAGGTGCAGGAGCGCGCGGTCGCCGAGCTCCCGATGGTGACGCTCTACTACCCGCTCTTCACGTACGCCAAGCGCCCGAGCGTCCAGGGCGAGGTGCTCGCGTTCTCCTGGATCCTCCTCGACCTGCGGAACGCGACGCTGGACTAACTTGCTCGGCTACCTGCTGGGCCGCCTGGTCGGCACGGCGCCGGTCCTGTTCGGGGTGACGCTGCTCGTCTTCGCGATGACGTGGCTCACCCCGGGCGACCCGGTCGTCGCGCTGCTCGGCGAGACCGCCCAAGGCATCTCCGCCGAGGGCCGCGACGACCTGCGCCGCCAGCTCGGTCTGGACCGGCCCTGGCCGGTGCAGTACGTCGAGTACGTCAGCGGTCTGGTGCGGGGCGACCTGGGCACCTCGATCCGGTCGCGGCGACCGGTGCTCGACGAGGTGCTCGACCGCTTGCCCGCCACCGCCGAGCTCGCGCTGGCGGGGCTGGCGATCGCCATCGTCGTCGGCGTCTCGCTAGGGGTCGCCGCGGCCGTGCGCAAGCGCACGTGGGTCGACGCGCTCGCGATCGCCGTCGCGCTCGTGGGCGTCTCGGTACCGGTCTTCTGGTCCGGGTTCCTGCTGATGCTCGTCTTCGCGCTCGACCTCGGCTGGTTGCCGGCCAGCGGCCGGGGCACGTGGCAGCACCTGGTGCTGCCGGCGCTGACGGTCGGCATCTCCTCGGCGGCCTTCATCGCGCGCATCACCCGCGGCGCCGTGCTCGAGACGCTCGGTCAGGACTACGTGCGCACCGCCCGCGCGAAAGGGGTGGCCGCGCGCCGCGTGGTGGTGCGCCACGCGCTGCGCAACGCGCTGCTCCCGATCGTCACCGTGGTCGGCCTGCAGCTCGGCGGCCTGCTCGGCGGCGCGGTGCTGACCGAGACCGTGTTCGCCTGGCCCGGCGTCGGGCGCATGCTCGTCGACGCGATCCTCGCGCGCGACCTGCCGCTGGTGCAGGGGAGCGTGCTCGTCGTCTCGCTCCTGTTCATCCTCGTCAACCTCGCCGTCGACCTGTCCTACGCGGCGATCAACCCCAAGGTGCGCTATGGCTGACGCCGCCACCGCTGCGCCCGTCGGGCGCTGGCGCGCGTTCTGGACGGCGCCGGCCACCCGCCGCTTCCGGCGCAACCCCGGCGCCTGGGTGGGCCTGGCGATCGTCGTGGGCCTGGTCGCCCTCGCCGTGTTCGCCCCCTGGATCGCGGACCGGGCGCCGGACGCGCAGAACCTGCGGATGCGGCTGCGTCCGCCGTCGCTCGAACACCCGTTCGGCACCGACGAGTTCGGCCGCAGCGTCCTCGCGCGCGTCGCCTACGGGGCGCGCGTCTCGCTGCTCACCGGCGTCGTGCCGGTGGCGCTGGCGCTGCTGCTCGGCAGCACGATCGGCCTGGTCGCCGGCTTCTTCCGCGGTCGCCTCGATAGCGCCCTCATGCGCGTGATGGACGTGCTGCTCGCGTTCCCGTCGCTGCTGTTGGCGCTCGCCGTGGTGGGCACGCTGGGCCCCGGGTTGGTGAACGCGGTGATCGCCATCGCGGTCGTCGACGTGCCGCAGTACGCGCGCTTGGTGCGCAGCGTGGTGCTCGGGACGCGCGAAGAGGAGTACGTGCAGGCCGCCCGCGCCCTGGGGGCCGGCAACGGCCGCCTGATGCTGCGGCACGTGCTCCCCAGCGCGGTCGGCCCCATCGTGGTGCAGGCGACGCTGGGGGTGGGCTTCGCGATCCTCGCGATCGCCGGGCTCTCGTTCCTGGGCCTAGGGGTCCAACCGCCGACCTCGGATTGGGGCGAGATGCTCGCGCGCGGGCGCCGCTTCCTCCCCGACGCCACCTGGCTGATGATCTTCCCGGGGCTCGCGGTCTCGCTCACGGTGCTCGGCTTCAACCTCTTGGGGGACGGTCTGCGCGACGCGCTCGATCCCAGGGGCTGAGGTCCTCAGGCGACCGCGGTCGCCCGCCCCTCGCGATCGAGGTACCTCCGCAACGCCGCGAACACCACCGGGTCGATCCCGGTCCCCAGGTCGCGCTCGAGGATGGCGATCACCCGCGCCCGATCGAGCCGCTCGCGGTAGGGGCGTTCGGCCGACAGCGCCTCGAACTGGTCCGCGACCGCCAGGATCCGTGCTTCGAGCGGCAGCTCGGCGCCACCGACGCCGCGGTGGTACCCGCCGCCGTCGACGCGCTCGTGGTGCATCGCCGCGACCTCGGCGAGGTCGCGGAAGGGACCGACGCGCTCGAGGATCCGCAACGTGTGGTCGGGGTGGCGCCGCACCTCGACGAGCTCCTCGTCGGTCAGGCGCCCAGGCTTGTCGAGGATCGCGCTCGACACCCCGAGCTTGCCCAGGTCGTGCAGCAGCGCCGCGCGCCTCAGGCGCCGCTGGCCGGCCGCGTCGATGCCGAGCTCTTCGGCGATCCCGACCGTGTAGCGCGCCACCTCGGTGGAGTGGCGGTAGGTCCAGGGCGACTTGGCGTCGATCACGCCCGCGAACGCTTCGGCGACGCGGTCGAGCTGAGCCTCGTCGGAGCGGCGGACGCGGTCCTCCGGTTCGAGCGCGGCCACCCGTTCGCGCACCCGCTCGCCGGCGAGCGCCGGCCAGAAGTCCGGACGCCGCTGCGCCTTCAAGAAGGCGTCGACCAGCTGCGGGTCGAACCAGGTGCCGCGGCGCCGACGCGCCACGCGGCGGGCGGCGGCCGGCCCGTAGGCGCTGGCGAACACCTCGGTGGTCTGGGCCAGCTGCAGGATGCGGCCCAGGAGCGGGATGCCTTCGCCGTGCAGCCCGGCCGGTTGCCCGCGCCCGTCCCAGTGCTCGTCGAGCGTGCGGATCGCGTCGGCGGTGGCGTCCGCGAACCCGAGGTCGAGGGCGATCGAGGCGCCGCGCTCGCAGCGCAGCGCCATCAGCTCCTGGGTGCCGCCGTGGCGCCCGAGCGCCACCTCCGCGATGCGGCGGATCCGAGCGAGGCTCACCTCGCCGCTGCGGGTCGCGCGCACCACGAACCGGAAGGCATCGGCCAGGTTCGTCCAGCGCATCCGCTTGTGGAGCGCCTTGGCCGCGCGGTCGTCCGCCTGGAAGAGCTGCGCCATCTTCGACGCGTTCGACGAGCAACCGAGGTCCTTGAGCAGCAGCGCGTAGAACAGCGACGACAGCGTCGTGGTGGGGAGGTCGATCTCGGCCGCCACGCGCATGCCGATCAGGCAGGTGCGCAGCGCGTGCCCCTCGGGCATGCCCTCGGTGAGGTCGAGCGCGGTGCTGAGCGCGGCGACGACCTCGGACGTGCGCAGCGCCGCGCTCGGGTCGACCGCGGCGCCCAGGGCAACGGCGGTGGCCGTGGGGTTCGGTGCACCGGTCGGCGGGGCGGGGGCGATCGCTGAGGTCACGCCGTCACGCTAGCGGTCCGCCCCTTACGGCACCGTCACGCGGTCTCGTCGGCGCGGTACGTCCAGCCGGCGAGGTCGGACGCGGGCATGGGTCGCGCCAACAGGAAGCCTTGGCCCACGCGGCAGCCACGGGTGACGAGCGCGCGTCGCTGCGCGGGCTCCTCGATGCCTTCGGCGACGACCTCGAGGCCGAGGCCGGCGGCGAGCGCCAGCACGGCGTCGACCACCGCCGTGCCGCGGCTCGCGGCTTCGGTGGCGTCGGGGTCGTCGCCATGGTCGTCGAAGCCCAAGCCGCGCACGAACGAGCGGTCGATCTTGAGCACGTCCACGGGCAAGACCGCCAGGCGATGCAGCGACGAGTAGCCGGTGCCGAAGTCGTCCATGGCGACCCGGATGCCCGACGCCTGCAGCGCCGCGAGCGCCGCGGTGGCTTGGTGGCGCTCGTCCGCCATCACGCTCTCGGTGACCTCCAACTCCAGGTCCTGCGGCTCCAGCCCGTGCCGCGCGATGGCGTCGCGAACGCCCTGCTCGAAGTCGTCCGCCCGCAGCTGGTGGACGGACACGTTGACGCAGACGCGCGGCACCGCGAGCCCGGCCGCCCGCCAGGTGACGAGGTCGGCGCACGCCCGGTCCAGGACGAACGCGCCCAGCGTCGCGATCAGGCCCGCCTCCTCCGCGAGCGGGACGAACGTGCCCGGGGCGATGGGGCCCTGGCTCGGGTGGTCCCAGCGGGCGAGCGCTTCGACCCCCTCGAGGGCGCCGTCGGCGAGGCGGACGCGCGGTTGGTACGCGACCCACAAGCTCGCTTCGGCGCGCAGCGCGCCGCGGAGGTCCTCGGTCAGGGCGGCACGGGCGCGCATCCGGGCGTCGAGGTCGCGGGTGAAGTAGGCGACCGCGCCGCGCCCCTCGCGCTTGACGCGGTACATCGCCAGGTCGGCGTGGCGCATGAGCGTCGCGGCGTCGGTGGCGTCGTCCGGGGCGACGCTGACGCCCACCGAGCCGCCGACGCGCACCGCGCGGCCGGCCACGAGGACCTCTTGGCGCAGCACGTCGATCACCTTCTGGGCGACCTTGGCCGCCGAGTCCGCGTCCTGGAGGCCGGCCGCGACGACCGCGAACTCATCGCCTCCGAGGCGCGCGACCGTGTCCTCGTCGCGCAGCGCGTCGCGCAGACGCGTGGCCACCGTGACGAGGAGTTCATCGCCGGCGGCGTGCCCGAAGGCGTCGTTGACGCTCTTGAAGGCGTCCAGGTCGATGACCAGGAGCGCGGTGCGGGCCTCCGTGCGGCGGTCGCGCGCCAAGGCGCGTTCGAGCCGATCGTTGAGCAGCGTGCGGTTGGGCAGCCCGGTGAGCGGGTCGTGGTGCGCGAGGTGCGCGAGTTTGGTGCGTTCCTCGTTCAGGGCACGCTCGAGGGCTCGGCGCTGCAGGAGCACCGCCACCGTGCCGCCGAGCAGTTCGGCGCGCTCGAGCGATTCTTCGTCGAAGCCGTCCTCGTGCATGGCGTCGAGTTGCAGGAACCCGAGCAGGTCGCCGCCGGCGACGATCGGCACGGACAGCGTCGCCGCGAGCGGCGCTGCGTTGGGGTGGGTGTTGAAGCGCTTGGCGGTCTCGGGATCCATCAGCTCGCGCTCGGCGCGCAGGTCGACCCGCTCGACCCGGTCGAGTCGGCGCCGGGCGAACGACTCGGGTCCGAGCGCCACCTGGGTCAGGTCGCCGAGCGGCCGTGCATGCAGCGCTACGAACCGGAAGCGACCGTCCTCGCCGCGCGCCAGCACGCAGCCGGTGTCGGCGCCGGGGACGTGGGCGATCGCGTGGTGCAGGACCTGCTCGTGCACGTCGGCGTCGGGTGCCGCACCGAGCACGTCGTGGGTGAGCGCCAAGAGGCTGCGGCGGAAGGCGACCTCGCGCTCGAGCGCGGCCCGTTCCCGGATCCGCTCGGTGACGTCGACGCTGCGGTAGACCGCACCGTGCACCGCGCCCTCCGACCACAGCGGTTGGAAGGTGACGTCGACCCAGTACGGTGGGAGGCCCGCCGCGCGGGACTCGGGGCCGCGGACGGCACGGACCTCGGCACCCGACAGTGCGGTGTCCAGGTCGCTATGGAACACCGGGTCGTCGATGACTCGGTCGATCTTGGCGCCGACGCGAAGCTCGTGCCCGAACCGGTTCCGCACGCGCGTGGCGGCGGTCGGGTTCAGCGCCGCGACCTGCCGTTCGGCGTCGACGAGCACGACCGCGTCGTCACTGAGCTCGAGCATGGTGCGCAGCTCGGACTCCGAGCGGCGCAGTGCTTCGGTCAGGTGCGTGCGCTCGGTGACGTCGTGGAGGAAGCCGTGCCACACCATCGTGCCGTCCTCGCGCTGCGAAGGGACCGCACGACCGTGCAGGACACGCACGCCGTGGGCGTGGTCGATGGCCCGGAACTCGTGGTCCCAGCGCTGCAGCGAGCGCGCCGACGCGACGAGGCTCGCCTCGAAGGCGGGCCGGTCCTGGTCGAGGATCCGATCGAGCGCCGGGTTCGCGTTGGACCGGAGCGGCGCGATGTCGATGCCGAGCAGCTCGCCGAAGCGGGGGCTCGCGTACGCGAACCGGCGGGCGCCGTCCGGCGCGCGCTCGAAGCGGAAGAGGCCGCCCGGGACCTCGGCGGCGAGGTGGCGCAGGTCGCGCAGGGCGTCGTCGCGTTCGCGGGCGGTCTGGGTCCGCTCGACGTCCCCGAGCACGACCTGGGCTGCGGTTCCGAAGGCGACCGCCGCGTCCTCGGGCCACGGGCCGGGCACCGGGCGCTCGAAGGCGACGAAGCCGGTCGTGCGGTAGTCGGTGCGCATGGGTGCGTACAGGAGCGCGGCGCTCCCTGCTGCGAGGCGGGCGGCGACGTGGGCTCGGGGTGCGCCGTCTGGGTCCGCGGTCCACGCGTTCAGGTCGTCCACGACGATCGCTTCGTTGGCGACGAGCCGGTTCCACCAGGTGCCCAGCATCTCGACGTTCTCGATGAGCGGCGGTGCGTCCGAACCGTCGGGGTGCTGGCGCCACTCGTACGTGCGCGACAACGTCCAGCCGTCCTCGCCGAGCGTCATGATGCTCGCCACGTGGGCGCTGGCCGCCTCCGCCAGTTCCCCGAGGGCCGCAGCGACGCCGCGTTCGATCGCTTCGGCGGGTCGTTCCGTCACCCGACGCAGCAGCTGCAGCGTGCGCGGTGCGATGAGGTCCGCGCCGCGGCCGCGGCGATCGCGGTCGCCCGAGTCGTGCCGGTCGGCTGCCATGGCGACAGCCTACGGGACTCGGGCATGCGGTCGTGGCGAAACGGTCGGGTACGCGCGGGGCACGCGGTTGGGCGAGGTCAGGACGCGAATCGCTCGGCGTGCCAGTGGATCAGGTCGGCCTCGGCCATCGGACGCCCGAACAGGTATCCCTGGGCCACCAGGCATCCACGCTCGATCAGGGCGTCGCGTTGCGCCTCGGTCTCGACCCCTTCGGCGATGGCGTGGAGGCCCAACCCCGAGGCCAACGCGAGCACGCCGTCGACGAGGGCCGCGTCGCGCCGGCCGGCCCCGAGGCGCTCCACGAAGCTGCGGTCGATCTTGAGCACGTCCACGGGAAGGACGGCCAGGCGATGCAGCGACGAGTAGCCGGTGCCGAAGTCGTCGATCGCCACCCGCGCCCCCGCCGCCTGCAGGCACCGCAACGGGTCGAGCAGGTCGGCGTGTTCGCCGGCCATCACGCTCTCGGTGACCTCGAGGTCGAGGTCGCCCGGTCCGAGCCCGTAGCGCCCCGTGATGCGAGCGAGCCGCGCTTCGAGATCGCCGGCGCGCAGCTCCTGCGGGGCGACGTTGAGCGCGAGCCGGCCGCTCGTCCCCATGTCGGCCGCGCGCATGCGCGCGAAGCCGGCGCAGGCGAGGTCGAAGACGTGGTCGCTGAGCGCTTGCACCAAGCCGGACTCCTCGGCGAGGGGCACGAAGGTCGCCGGCGGCACGGCACCGAGCGTCGGATGGTTCCAACGCGCGAGTGCCTCGACGCCGACGCAACCACCGCCATCGAGCCGCACCTGCGGCTGGAACGCGACTCGGATCCCGGTGCCGTCGCGGAGCGCGGAGCGCAGGTCCTCGGTCAGCTGCGCCCGTTCGCGCATCCGTGCGTCGAGATCGGGCGTGAAGTACGCGACCGCGCCTCGCCCGGCGCGCTTGGCGCGGTACATCGCGAGGTCGGCGTTGGCGAGGAGCTCGCCGGCGTCGGTGCCGTCGGCCGGAGCTACCGACACGCCGATCGACGCGCCGACGTACACGTCGCGGCCGGCGATCGCGATCGGTTGGTGCAGGGTGCTCAGGACCTTGCGCGCGACGTTGGCGGCGCTGCCGACGGTCTCGAGCCCGGCCGCCACGACCGCGAACTCGTCGCCGCCGAGCCGCGCGACCGTGTCTGCGCCGCGCAGCACGTCGTCGAGGCGGTGCGCGAGGGCGGCGAGGAGTTCGTCGCCCGCGGCGTGCCCGAAGGTGTCGTTCACGCTCTTGAAGCCGTCGAGGTCGACGACCATGAGCGCGGTCGCGTGGCCGGTGCGGGCGTCGCGCATGAGGGCGCGATCGAGGCGGTCGGCGAGCAGGACCCGGTTGGGCAGGCCGGTCAGCGGATCGTGGTGCGCCAGATGGGCGAGCTTGGCCCGCTCCTCGAGCAAACCGCGCTCGAGGTCGAGGCGCTGGACGAGGGCGCCGATCAAGTCGCCGAGCAGGCGCCCCGCCTCGAGCGAGTCGTCACCGAAGGCCCCCGCGTCCGAGAAGCTGTTCAACTGCAGGTAGGCGGCGGTTCGCCCCTCGACCACGACCGGGACCGAGAGGGTAGCGGCGATCGCGTCGGTCGGGCCGGAATCCTCGAACGCCCTGCGCACCGCAGGGTCGTCGAGCACGTGCGGGAGCAGGCGCGGGAGGCGCGTCACGTCCGCAGCGGCGGGCTCCGAGATCGCGTCGGTTGGGAAGCGCAGCGGTCCGAGCGCCTCGAGATCGAACCCGACGGCGGCGACGAACCGGTACCGCCCGTCGGGGTCGAGCTGCAACACGCTGCCGGCCTCGGCGCCCGGCACGTGGCGCACCGCCTGTTCGAGCACCTGTTGCAGGGGCTCGGCGTCGTGGTGGTGGACGAGCGCGGCGTGGGCGAGCGCCAGGAGCCCCTGGCGCAACCGGTTGCCACGCTCGAGCGAGCGCCGCGCCCGCACCTGCTCCGTGATGTCGACGCTGTGGTACACGGCGCCGGTTACATCGCCGGCGTCGTCGCGCACGGGGCTGATCGTGACCTCGACCCAGTAGTCCGGGACCGTCGGCTCCCGGTGCTCGGGCCCCCACAGCTCGCGTACCACTTCGCCGGCCAGCGCGCGGCGCAGGTCGGCGTCGAAGTAGGCCGCCTCGATCCGCTGGCCGATCACGAGCTCCACGCCGTAGTTCTGGCGCGAGCGTTCGGCCGCCACCGGGTTGAAGGCCACGAGGCGGCGGCGGCGGTCGAACAGCACGATGGTGGCGCTCGCGTACTCGAGCATGACGTCGAAGCGTTGGCGCGTCGCCCGCTCGCTCGACGAGCGGGCCAGCGCGATGCCGATCAGGTGGCCGGTCAGCCGCAGCATCTGGCGCACCGAGGGGCTCCAGTCGCGCTCGCGCCGCACCGCGACGAACCCGACGAAGCCCGTCCAGCGTCCGCCGCTGCGCAGCGGGACCGCGAGCAGCGAGCGCACCCCGAGCTCCTCGAGCACCGGCGTCTCGGGGTGGTGTTCGGGGTCGAGGGCTGCGACGCTCGGGAGCACCACCGCCTCGCCGCGCTCGAACGCGGGCATCCAGCGGACGATCAGGTCGATCGGGACGGCCTGGAGCTTCTCCATCTGAGGCTCGACGCCCGGGGCGCACCACTCGTGGGTGTTCCGCACCGTCGTGCCGTCGGCCGAGCGCTGGAACGTGTAGGCACGGTCGGCGTCGGCGGCCGGTCCGAGCTCGCTCAACAGGTCGTCGATCGCCGCGTCGAGTTCGTCGGCTGGGTGCTCTTCGAGCCGCATCGCGAGGTGGGCGATCAGTTCGAGCGCCTTCTCGTCGCGAGGTTCGTGCGGTTCGTCTTCGGTCGTCACGTCCGGAGCGTACCGGAGGTGGGCGGGGTCCATCGCGCTTCGCCGCTGCGGTGCGTCAGCGCGCCTGGCTTCGGGCCGGCATCAGCGGCGCCCCTCGTACGAGAGCAACAGGCCGGCGAAGGCGGCAGAGAACAGCACGACGGCTGCGGCGAACGGCGCCGCCTCGGCGAGCATCCCTTCGTTCGTGCGCGAGAACACGCGGACCGCGAGCGTCGTGTATCCGGTGGGCGCGAGCAGGAAGGTCATCGGCAGCTCCTTCATCGCCACCATCAGCACCATCGCGCCGGAGGCGGCGAGGCTGCGCCCGATCAAGCGAAAGGTGGTCTGCACGAAGGCGGCGGAGCGCGAGCGACCCAGCGAGCGGGCCGCTTCCTCGACGCGCGGGCTGATCTGCAGCAGCGAGCTGCGGATGGGGCCGATGGCGAGGGCGAGGAACGAGATCACGTAGGCGGCGACCACGAGCGGGATCGTCTGGTAGAGGCCCGGCGCGGATCGGAGCGCGAACATGACGAGCGCGAGCGCCAGCGCGACCGGCGGGATCGCGTACCCGACGTAGGCGAGCCGCTCGACCGCGCGTCCGGCCGCGCTCCGAACGCGCGCGCCCATCACCGCGATCGGCAGCGCCAACGCGGTCGCCACCAGCGCGGCGGGCAGGGCGAGCGCCGCCGTGCGCCCGAAGGTCGCCGCGACCGCCTGCCACGTCTCGAAGCTGGGGGGCGCGAGCACCATCCAGGCGCCGAGCGCGAGGACCGGCAGTCCGAGGGCGGCGCCGAGCACGAGCGCCACCCACGTCCACGCCAGCGGCGCCCGCGCGCCCAGCCTCGACGTCGGGGCGCGTCGGGCGGCACCGCCCCCCACGCGGGCGTAGCGGCGCCGCCCGAGCAGCCGCGCCTCGAGCAGGACGATCGAGAGCGTCATCGCGAGCAGCATGAGCGCCAACCAGGCGGCGTAGGTCCGGTCGAAGGCCGACGTGTACTGGGTGTAGATGGCGTAGCTGAAGGTCTCGTAACGCATGAGCGCCACGACGCCGAAGTCGCCGAGCACGTAGAGCGCCACGACCAGCCAGCCCGCCAGCAGCGCCGGTCGCATCTGCGGCAGCACGACCGTGCGCAACGTGGCGGCGGGCGACTGCCCCAGGCTCCGCGCGCTCTCCTCGAGCGCCGGGTCGAGCCCCAACAGGGCGTTGCGGACGTTCAGGAACAGGTAGGGGAAGGTGTAGAGCGACAGGGCCAGCGCGGCGCCGAAGTACCCGGAGGGGCGCGGCACGCTCCAGCCCGCGAGCTGGGCGAGGAGCCCTTGGTGGCCGCCCAGGCCGAGAAGCGCGTACGCCATGACGTACCCAGGGATCGCGAGCGGGACGACCGAGAGCCAGGTGATCACGTTCCGACCGCGCAGGTCGGTGCGCACGACCAGCCAGGCGAGCGGGACCGCCAGCAGCGTCGTGAGCGCCAGGACGCCACCGACGAGCGCCAGGGTGTTGGCGAACAGCGCCCACGTGCGCGGCCGGAACACCAAGCGCGCGACCGTGGCCGGGTCGGCCTCGGTCGCGCGCAGGATCAGGTACGCGATGGGGAGCAGGGTCGCCGCGCCCGCGATCAGCGCGGGCACGGCGACGTACCACGGGACGCGCCGGATGCCGCGGCGCGCGCGGGCCAGCGCGGCGGCGGTCAGAGGAGGCCGACCTCCCGCAGCAGGTCGAGGGTGCCGTCGAGGTCGTCGAGGGTGTCGAGGTCGACGTCGGGGCTGGCCTCGACCAGGCGTTCGAGGCTCTCGAGGTTGGCGTTGGGGGCGACGGCGGTGGTCACGGGGTACTCGAAGACCTCGTTGGTGAAGTAGCTTTGCGCATCGTCGGAGAGCAGGAACGCCACGAAGCGCTCGGCTGCCTCCGGCTGGCTGCTCGTGTCGAGGACGCCTGCTCCGGCCACGTTCACCAGGTTACCCACGTCGCCGTCCGCGAAGAAGGCCTGGGCGACGGGGTAGCTCGGGTCGTTCGCGAGGAAGCGCAGCAGGTAGTAGTTGTTCACCAGCGCGACGTCGACCTCACCGGCCGCGATGGCCTCGACTTGGGTGGTGTTGTTCGAGTACGCGCGCACGCCGTTCGCCTGCATCCCGCGCAGCCAGTCGCGGGTAGCGTCCTCGCCGTGCACGACGCGCATGGCGGTGACGAAGGCCTGGAAGCTGCCGTTGGTCGGCGCCCACGAGACGCGGCCGCGCCACTCGGGGGCGGTGAGCTCGAACACGCTGGTCGGGAGCTCGGCGACGCGGTCCGGGCCGTACGCGAACACCCGCGCGCGGCCGCTGGTCGCGACCCACGTCTGGCTGGCGCCGGAGTAGATGCCCGGGAGCTCGGCGGTGAGCGCGTCGGGGACGGCGCGCAGGCGGCCGGCCTGCGCGAGTGCGCCCAGGGCGCCCGCGTCCTGACCCCAGTAGACGTCGGCGGGGCTGACCGCCCCTTCCTCGAGGATCAGCACGGCCAGCTGAGCGGTGTCGCCGTAGCGCACGGCGACCTCGATGCCGGTCTCGGCGGTGAACTGGGCGACGAGGGGGGCGACGAGCGCCTCGCCGCGTCCGGAGTAGACGGTCAGCGTCTGCGCCGAGGCGGCGCCGAGGACGAGGGCGGCGAGGAGGGCGAGCAGGCGGTGGCGCATGGGGGACTCCTTGGGCGCGGGCGCGGGCGCGGTGCGCCCGGGGATTGGAGCGAGAATACCCGAGTGATCAGGTCGGGAATCTAGGGACGAAATTACCGCGGCGTGGAGGCGCCGTCAATACCCGAGTCGCGGACTCGGGTATCGAGGTTGGTGCGGCGACCGCGCCGCTCGTGGCGGAGCGCGCGGTAGCCTGGTCCGCGTGGGCGATCCCAAGGGCGTGCGGTTCGTGGCGGTGCAGGCGGCGCTGTTCGTCGTGGTCGGCGCCGGTCCCGGCTGGTTCGGCGGGGTCGGGTCGGCCGGGGCGCTGCGGGCGCTCGCGCTCGCGGTGATGGCGCTCGGCGTCGTGCTCGCCCTGGCGGCCGGTTTCCGGCTCGGCCGCAACCTCACCCCGCTTCCGGTCCCCGTCGCGGACGGACGGCTCGTGACGTCCGGCGTGTACGCCTTCGCGCGCCACCCCATCTACGGCGGCCTGCTCGTGCTCGCGCTCGGGTGGAGCGCGCTCGCCGGTTCGGTGGGCACGCTCGCCGCGACGCTGGCGCTGTGGGCGCTGTTCGAGGTCAAGTCGCGCTTCGAGGAGCGCGCCCTGCTCGCGCGCTACCCCGAGTACGCGCGGTACCGCGCCGGCACGCGCCGCTTCGTGCCGTTCGTCTACTGATGGCCGCGTCGCCGCGGGGGCACGCGGTGGTGGTGGGCGCCGGCGTCGTCGGGCTGGCGTCCGCCGATGCGCTCGCGCGCGACGGCTGGCGCGTGACGCTGCTCGACGCCGCGCTCGGCCCCGGGCGCGACGGCGCCAGCTTCGGCAACGCGGGCATGATCGTCCCGAGCCACGTGGTGCCGCTCGCGCAGCCGGGGGTGTTCGGCCGCTCGCTGCACTGGCTGCTCGACCCGGAGAGCCCCTTCTACGTGGCGCCGCGCGCCGATCTCGAGTTGCTTCGCTGGGGCTGGCGCTTCTGGCGCTCGGCGACCCCGGCGCACGTCGCGCGCACGCTGCCGCGGCTGCACGCGCTGCACCAGGCGGGTGCCGCAGCCCACGTCGCTCTGGCCGGACGCCTCGCCCTGCCCGCGCCCGAGCGGCGCGGCTTGGTCATGCTCTGCGCCACCGAGGCCGGTTGGCGCGAGGCGCGCCACGAGGCGGAGGTCGCCGCCCGGGCGGGCGTGGCCGCCCAGGTGTTGGACGCGGCGGAGGTAGCGGCGTGCTACCCCGGCGTCGACGTCCGTGCGGTCGGCGGCGTGCATTACCCCGACGACGGCCACCGTTCGCCCGGCGCGCTGATGCGCGCGTGGCAGGAGCACCTGCCCGAAGGGGCCACCATCCGCTGGGGCGCGCGGGCGGTGGCCTGGCGCCGGCGCGGCGCGGAGGTGGCGGCGGTCGCGCTCGAGAACGGCGCCGAGGTCGCGGGCGACGCGTTCGTGCTGGCCGGGGGCCACGCCACGCCGGAGCTGGCGCGCGCGCTCGGCCTGCGCCTCCCCATCCAGAGCGGGCGTGGGTACTCGGTGACGCTCACCGACCCGCCGCAGCGGCCGACCGTGCCGGCGATCCTGGTCGAGGGCCGGGTCGCGATGACGCCGCTGCCCGAAGGGGTGCGCTTCGGCGGCACCATGGAGATCGCGCCGGCCGACCGCCCGGTCGACCCGCGCCGGGTGCGCGGCATCGCCAAGGCGGCGGCGCGCACGTTCCCGGCCTTCGAGGCCGACGCGCTCGCGGCGCTGCCCGTCTGGAGCGGCGCACGCCCCGTGTCGCCCGACGGGCTGCCGTACGTCGGGCGCCTGCGGCGCGCGCCCAACGTCGCGGTCGCGGCCGGGCACGGGATGATGGGGTTCAGCCTCGGGCCCGTGACCGGCGAGCTGATCGCCGACCTGTTCGCCGACCGAACCCCGCGGGTGCCGCTCGAGGGGCTCGAGCCCGAACGGTTCGCCGGCGCCTGACCATCGCCCACGCGAACCCCGCGGGGGCGGCTAGATTGGGCGCATGACCTCCACCGACCCCGTCGTGCGCCACGGACTCGCCCGCGTCGACCACACCCTCGAGGTGCCGATCGACCGCTCCGAACCGCACGGCGGCGCCACGCGCGTGTTCGCCCGCGAGGTCTGGGCGGTCGGCGCGGATCGCGCGGCGCTCCCGGTGCTGCTCTTCCTCCAGGGCGGTCCGGGCGGGGCTGCCCCGCGACCGCGCGTCAAAGACGGTTGGCTCGGCGCGGCGCTCGAGCGCCACCGGGTGGTGCTCCTCGACCAGCGCGGCACCGGCCGCAGCGACCCCATCGACGTCGCCTCCCCCTGGACGGACGCCGCCGGCCGGCCGCTCGACGACGCCGCGCTCGCCGCGCGCCTCGCCCACTACCGCGCGGACGCGATCGTCGCCGACGCCGAGGACCTGCGCCGCGCGCTCGTGGGCGACGCCGGCCGCTGGACGCTGCTCGGTCAGTCGTACGGCGGTTTCCTGGCCTTCACCTATTTATCAAATCACCCCGACGCGCTCGAGGGGGTGCTCGTCGCTGGCGGTGTCCCGTCGCTCGACCGGCCCGCCCTCGACGTGTACCGGACCACCTACCGCGCGCTGCTCGGCAAGCTGCGCGCCTTCGAGCGCTGCTACCCCGGCGACCTCGCGCGCTGGCGCGCCCTGGCCGAGCACGTGGCGGAGCGCGACGACCGGTCCGCGGACGGGCGCCGAGCGACGCCGCTGCAGGTCGCCTACCTCGGCAACCTGCTCGGCTCGGGCTCCGGCCCCGACGTCCTCCACGAGCTGCTCGAGCGCGCGCTGGTGGGGGAGGGGGAGCGCGCCGCGCTCTCGACCCCGGGGCGCCGCGCGCTCGAGAACGCGCAGCCCTTCGGCGCCAGCCCGATCTACGCCGCGCTCCACGAGTCGATCTACGCCCAGGGGGCGCCGACCGCATGGGCTGCGGCGCGTGCGCACGCCGAGGTGGCGGCCGTATGGCCCGACGAGCTGCCGCGCGCCCACGCCGAGGTGGCGCTGCCCGAGCTCTTCGACGAGGTCGCCGAGTTGCGGCCGCTGCGGGGCGCCGCCGAGATCCTCGCGCGCCAGGCCGACTGGCCGGCGCTCTACGACCCGGCCGTGCTCGAGCGCAACCGAGTTCCGGTCGCTGCCGTCGCGTACGCCGAGGACCTCTACGTGCCGCTCGCCTTCAGCCAGGAGACCGCCGCGCGGGTCCCCAACGTGCGCCTGTGGGTGACCAACGAGTTCGAACACGACGGGTTGCGGTCCCACGGGGAACGCGTGTTCCGCCGCTTGCAGGAGCTGCGGGTCGGATGATCGACGTCCAGGTCATCGACAGCCACACCGGCGGTGAGCCGACGCGGGTGGTGATCGCCGGCGGCCCGGACCTGGGGTCGGGCACGCTCGCCGAGCGGCGCGCGCGCTTCGACGCGGCGTGCGCCGACTGGCGCGACGCCGTGATCCGCGAGCCGCGCGGGCACGCGGCGATGGTGGGGGCGCTGCTGCTGCCGCCGGACGCGCCCGATGCCGCGGCCGGGGTGCTGTTCTTCAACGACGTCGGCAGCCTGGGCATGTGCGGTCACGGCACGATCGGATTGCTCGTGACCTTGTGCGAACTGGGGCGCGTCGGTCTGGGTGCGCACCGCATCGACACCCCGGTCGGATCGGTCGGGGCCACGCTGCACGACCCGCACACCGTCGAGATCGCGAACGTGCCGGCGTACCGCCACCGCGCCGCCGTGGCGCTCGACGTCCCCGGCGTGGGTCGGGTGGTGGGCGACGTCGCCTGGGGCGGCAACTGGTTCTTCCTGGTGCACGGCGCGCGCGCCGACCTCGACCTCGCGCACGTCGACGCGCTGACCGCGGAGGCCAAGGCGATCCGCGCGGCTCTCGACGCGTCGGGCGTCACCGGCGCGGACGGCGCCGCCATCGACCACGTGGAGTTCAACGGCCCATCGCCCACCGCGGACGCGCGCGGTTTCGTGCTGTGCCCCGGTGGTGCCTACGACCGTTCCCCGTGCGGCACCGGCACGAGCGCGCACGTCGCCTGCCTGCACGCCGACGGTCGGCTGGCGCCGAGGCGTGCGTGGCGCCAGGAGAGCGTCGTCGGCAGCGGCTTCGAGGCGTGGATCGAGCACGTCGACGGCGACGGCGTCCACGTCCGCCTGCGCGGCCAGGCCTACGTCACCGGCACGGCGACGCTCCGCTTCGACCCGCGCGACCCCTTCCGCTTCGGGCTACGCTGACGGTCCGACTTCAGGGCTGCCGCCCGAGGGAGGTCCGGCATGCGCGTTCACTGGCGCGGGGTGCGCCCCGCCATCATCACGCTCTCGTGCGTCGCGGCCATGGCGCTCGCCTCCGGCCCGGTGCCCGGTTGAGCGGGAGCGAGGCGCCGCGACCGCCGCTCGAGGCGCCGCGTGGCGACTCGCGCCGTGGCACGCCGTGGTCGGGCGCGACCGACGTGCTCGGCGGCGTGTTGGCCGACGCGCTGGCGGCGGCCGGGGTGCCGTTCGCGGCGCTCGACCCGCTGCGCCCGTCCGGGCAGGTCTGGCGCGCCCACGGTGCGGGCGACGCGTGGGTGGTCCGGGTCGCGACCGCTCCCGAGGTGCCGGCGCTGGAGGCCACGCTCGCTTGGGCGACGGCGCTTGCCGAGCGCGGCGTACCGGTGCCGCGACCGTGGGCGCCGGAGGGGCTCCACCCCCAGCTCGTGCGCATGGGCACGAGCGCTGCGCTCGTGACTTCGTGGGCGAAGGGGGCGCCGATCGCCGAGTCCGGCTGGGACGAGGCGACGTCGGAGGCCCTCGGGGTCCTGATGGGCGACGCGCACGCGGTGGCCACCGCCGTCCCTTGGCCCGCCGGAGCACGGCGCTACGACGGTGCCTGGGCCGAGGGAGCGTGGCACCGGATGGCGATCGAGCGGGTGCTGCCCGACGTGCCGGGGCGGGAGGCGACCGTCGTCCGCGCCGGCCTCACCGCGGCGCGCGTCGCGCTCGAGCGCGCTTGGCGCGGCGGGCCCGGCGGTCCGATCGTGATGGTGCATGGCGACGTGCACGCCCACAACGTGCTCGAGACCGCTCGAGCGGGTGACGACGTCGCGTTGGCCCTGATCGACGTCGGCCAAGTCGGGCTGGCACCCGTCTTGCTCGACCTCGCCTTCGCGCTCCTGGAGCACGAGGATCCCACCGCTTGGGCGCTGTGGCGCGGGTACCGGACGCGCCGCGCGGTGCCGCCCGATGCCGAGGCCGCGCTCGGCGCCATGCACGTGCTCGCGTTGGTGGACAACCTCGGGTTCCTGGCGGCCGACGAGCGCGAGCATGCCTTCATCGGAGAGGCGTGGCCGGCGCTGGTGGCGTCGTGCGCGGCGCTGCTGTCGGGGGCGCGGGCTGCCTGAAGGTCGCGGGGAGCGCTGCCTCATCGAGCCGTGGCATCTTGGCTGCAGGTGCCGATCGTAGGGCGCCGATGGAGGTCGTGGTGACGTTCGAGATCGTGCTGGTGGTCCTCTTGGTCTTGGCGAACGGCGTGTTCGCGATGGCCGAGATCGCGGTGATCTCCTCGCGCAAGTCGCGCTTGCGGATGCTGGCGGAGGCTGGCGACGCACGCGCGGCGGCGGCGCTCGCGCTTGCGCGCGATCCCAACCGGTTCCTGTCGACCGTGCAGGTGGGGATCACGTTGGTGGGCGTGTTCGCGGGTGCGTACGGTGGCGCCACCCTCGCGGAGCCGCTCGCCCAGCGCCTCGCCGACGTGCCCCTGATCGGTCCGTGGAGCGGAGGCGTCGCGCTGACGATCGTCGTGGTGGCCATCACGTACCTCTCGCTCGTGGTCGGCGAGCTGGTCCCGAAGCGCATCGCGCTCGGCGCACCGGAGCGGATCGCAAGCACGATCGCCCGGCCGATGGCCGTCCTGTCGAGGATCGCGACGCCGCTGGTCGCGCTGCTCAGCGCGTCCACCGAGGGGCTCCTGACGTTGCTCCGCGTCGGGCGCACGGCCGAGGCGCCGACCAGCGACGAGGAGGTCCAGGCGCTCGTGAGCGAAGGGGCCGCAGCGGGCGTGTTCGAGCCCGGCGAGAGCGACATCGTCGAGAACCTCTTCTGGTTCGGCGACAGCCGGGTGGCCGACCTGATGACGCCGAGGCCGGAGCTCGTGTGGATCGACGTCGATGCCAGCGCGGAGACGATTCGCAGCACCATCGCCGCCACCGGGTTCAGCCGCTACGTCGTCGCCCGGGGGTCGGTCGAACACGTGGTGGGCATCGCGCGCACCAAGGACCTGCTCCTCGGTGCGCTGGACGGTGCGGACGGCGTGCCGGACGAGGCGGTTCGAGCGGCGCTGTTCGTACCCGAGTCCACGCCGTCCTTGACGTTGCTCGAGCGGTTCCGGGCGACGGGCGAACACGCGGCGTTGGTCCTCGACGAGTACGGTGGCATCGAAGGGATCGTCACCGTCACGGACGTGCTCGAAGCGCTCGTGGGCGACCTGCCCGCGCATGACCGCGCGCCCGAACGCCTGTGCGTCCGGCGCGCCGACGGGACGTTGCTCCTGGAGGGCGCCGCAGGTCTGGACGACCTAGAAGAGGCGGTGCGGGAGGTCCTCGAAGCCGCGCACGGCCGTGGCGCTCCTGGGTTCGCCTTGCCCCGGGACGCCCGCTACCGCACGTTGGGTGGCTTCGTCGGCACGCGCCTGCGCCGCCTTCCGAACGTGGGCGACGCGGTCGTGCAGGGTTCTTGGCGACTCGAGGTGGTCGACATGGACGGACGCCGCGTCGACAAGGTGTTGGCCGGTCGCCTCGAGGGACCGGATCCTCTGCGGTCGTGGCGGCGCCCCGGCGCGGGGTGAGCCGAGCGTCGCCTACGGCGTACGCTGGTGCGCGTGATCGATGCGATCTGGGTTCCCACGTCCGTCCACTTCCTCGTCGGCACGCTGGTCGTCCTCACCAGCCTCGCCGCCCTCGGTGCCGCTGCGTACCACGGCTTCCGGAACCGGCCGCCGACGCGTTGGGCCCACGGGCTCTTCATCCTCGCGCAGCTCACGTTGGCCGTGCAGGCCCTCATCGGCATCAAGCTGCTCGACCAAGGGCTCGGACCGCTGCAGCTCTACATCCATTACGTCGGTGGCTTGGGACCGCTGCTGTTCTACCTGCTCTACTACTGGCTGCCGGCGTCGTTCCGCGCGCGCCGTTGGTCGGCGACGTGGGTGACGGGGGCGGCGTTCGCGTTCGCGCTCATGGCGTACTTCATCGGCGAGAGCTACGACCCGACGGCGCATTAGCGCCGTCGGGCCCCCACGGCCCACCGAAGCGGTCGAGCCCCGACCGCGCCTCGGCGCCTCGGGAGCACGTTCGTCGCCGACGCCCTGCGGTACCGTCCGCGCATGAAGATCGAGGTCTGGTCCGACGTCGTCTGCCCCTTCTGCTACGTCGGCAAGCGCCGCCTGGAAGGCGCGCTCGCCGAGTTCCCCCACCGCGACGCGGTGGGGGTGGTCTGGCGCTCGTTCGAGCTCGCGCCCGACGCCCCCGCCGAGACCGGCGAGCCGCTGGAGGCGATGCTCGCCCGCAAGTACGGCATGGACCTCGCCGAAGCGCGCACCGCCAACGCGCGCGTGACGGCGATGGCGGCCGA
>JAABRX010000017.1 GCA_011390675.1 Trueperaceae bacterium
GACGAAGCCGACGACGCCGGTCTGCGACATCGCACCCGCGATGTAGCCGACGAGGAACGAACCCTCGTGCTCCTTGAAGACGACCGAGCGGACGTTCGGGCCTTCGCGCACGTCGTCGATGAGCACGAAGAAGGTGTCGGGGTACTCGGCCGACACGGCGGCGATGGCGTCGGCCTGGAGGAAGCCGGGCGAGACGATGAGCTCGGCGCCTTCCGAGGCGATCTGACGCATGCCCTGGGCGGCGGTGTCCGGCGTGCCCTCGAACTCGAGCAGGTCGATCTCGAGGCCTTGCGACGCTTCGAGGTCGGCGATGACGCGCTCCATCCCGCGGAACGTGCCCTCGTTGAACGAGCCGTCGAACTTGCCGCCCGCGTCGAAGGTGATGCCGAAGACGTAGTCCTGGGCGATGCCGACGGAAATCAGAGCGGCGGCGACCAGCGTGGCGATTGTGCGCATGGATCCTCCTGGGTTGGTGGGGGCCGACTTCGCCGACCCGCGACCTCGACGACAGGATACCAAGCGCGCGGCCGGGCCTGGTGGATGGATCGCCCGACTGAAGGGTTCGTGAAGGTGCGCGCGGTGGTGCGGTCGATCAGAACAGGATCTTCGACCAGTCCGCCTCGTCGAGCGGCCGGAAGACGTCGGCGTGCTCCATCAGGACGCCCGCCGACTGGTTCTTGAACATCGCGCACTCGACGTGCTTGCCGAGCCGCTTGATCGCCTCGACCAACTCGACGTAGTCGCCGTCGCCGGACACGAGGAGGCAGCAGTCGTAGGCGTCCTTGTGGGCGAGCGAGAGGGCCTCCACCGCGATCGCGACGTCGATCCCCTTCTCGACGAGCGCGCCGTCGGGGCGTCGGTGGAGCCGGCCGAGGCGAACGGTGACGTACGGGATCCGGCGCAGCGACTCGAAGAAGCGCTGTTGACCGTCCCGGAGGTCCTCGTCGTAATCGTCGGTCAGAGGTGCGTTGAAGTAGTAGCAGCGCACCAGGTCGCGACCCGACGCGAGCTGCTTCATGAGCTCGGCGAGGTTGACGCGGGTGCTGCGCAAGTTCTCGCGCATGCCGTTGTAGAGGTTGCTTCCGTCGATGAAGATGGCGACGCGTTCGCGCACGGGGACCTCGCTCCAGATCGTTCCAGTGAGATAGCGCTTGGCGCTGCTGGCGAGGCCCCGTGGAGTCGGGACGTGCCCCCGGCCAAACGGCGGCCAGCGGCCGCGGCGGCAGTCTACCGCGCGCGGCGCGCCCGGGCGAGGCGTTCGCACGTTCGGTCGGACGTCCGCCGACGTCGGCCGCGGGGCGGGCGCCGGCACCGCGGTAGGCTGCGCCATGGCACCCCGTACCCGCGTCGACTCCTTCGAGCTCGACCACACCGCCGTCCGCGCCCCCTACGTCCGCCTCGCCGCGCGCTACTCGGGGCCGGCGGGCGACGTCGTCACCAAGTTCGACCTGCGCCTCGTGCAACCCAACGTGCAGGAGATCGCCACCGCCCCGCTCCACACCATCGAGCATCTGCTCGCCGGCTACCTCCGCGACCACCTCGACGGTCCGGTCCTGGTCGACGCGTCGCCGATGGGCTGCCGGACCGGCTTCTACCTGACCGTCCTCGGTGCCCCCTCGGAACCGAGCGTGCTCCTGGCCGCGGTGCGGGCGCTCGAGGCGGTGCGCGACCACGACGGCCCCATCCCGGGCTGCAGCCCCGAGCGCTGCGGCAACTGGCGCGACCACAGCCTCCACGGCGCCAAGGCGTGGGCGGCCGAGGTGCTCGCGCGCGGCTTCGTCGTCCAACCGACCGTCGCGTTGCCCGACCTCGATCCGAACGCCTGACCGCGCCCGGGGTGCCAAGGACCTGGGCGCCGCGGACGGTGGGCGTCGACGGCGTGTGACGTCGAAGATGCGTTCTCACCGAGAGGCATGCCACGCTTGACGCATGGAACGCCGCCCCCTGATCCTCATCGTCGAGGACGAAAAAGAGATCGCCAAGTTCGTCGACCTCGAACTGCAAGCCGAGAACTACGAGACGGTCGTCGCGTTCGACGGCGTCACCGGTCTGTCGAAGTTCCGCGAGCTCGCCCCCGACCTCGTCGTCCTCGACCTCATGTTGCCCGTCTTGGACGGCCTCGAGGTCGCGCGCCGCATCCGCAAGACCAGCAACACGCCGATCATCCTCCTCACCGCCAAGGACTCGGTGGACGACAAGGTCACCGGCCTCGACGCGGGCGCCGACGACTACCTGGTCAAGCCGTTCTCGATCGAAGAGCTCCTCGCGCGCGTCCGCGCGCACCTGCGGCGGGTCAACCCGGCGGTGACGGGCGAGGTCCGGGTCGCCGACCTGGTGATGAACCTCGATGGTCGCGAGGCCTTCCGGGACGGTCGGCGCATCGAGCTCTCGGCCAAGGAGTTCGAGCTCCTCGAGCTCTTCGCCCGCAACCCGGGCAAGGTCTTCAACCGCTTCGAGATCGAGGAGAAGGTGTGGCCCGAGTACACCGGCGGGAGCAACGTCGTCGACGTGTACGTCGGGTACCTGCGGCGCAAGCTCGAAGGCGAGGGCGAACGCCGCCTGATCCACACCGTCCGCGGCATCGGGTACGTGCTGCGCGAGGAGTGAGCGGCGCGCTGCGCCGGTCGGCATGACGCTTCGCCTGCGTCTGGCCCTGTTCACGAGCGCGTTCATCGCCGTCATCCTGTCGGCGGTGGCGGTCTCCGTGTACGTCCTCACCGAACGGTCGCTGTTCTCGGCGGTGGAGGAACGGGCGACGCAGGCGCTCGCGGACCTGACCGGCGGCGCCGTCGCGACCGGGTTGCAGCGCCTCCCGGGCGACGCTCATTATCAAATCCTGCTGGTGGCGCCCGCCCCTGGGCGGCCCGCGGACGTCGAAGCGGTGCGCAACGGCGTCGACTTCACCCAAGCGAGCACCGCCGTGCGATCCAACCCCAGCGAGGAACGGATCCTCGGCACGCTCGGCGACCGCACGGTCCAGGAGCTCGTCGACACCGGGCGCCTGGCCGGATACGCGACCTTGTCGAACGGCACCCGGCTGCGGGTGTTGGGCGGCCTCGGTACCATCGAGTTCTCGAACCAACAGGTGGTCACCGCCGCCATCCTGATCGGGTTGCCGATCGGTTCGGTCCAGGCGACGCTGGATCAGCTCGCCACCGATCTCGGTCTGATCGTCCTCGTCGCCTTCCTGACCTTCGCCCTCGGCGTCTGGCTGTTGTCGCGGCGCGTGCTCGCGCCGGTCCAGCGCGTGACCCAGGCCGCGGCACGGGTCTCGGGCACCGACCTCGCCCGGCGCGTGCCGGTGCCGCGCAGCGACGACGAGATGCGCGCGCTGGCGCTGTCGATCAACCACATGCTCGATCGCCTCCAGGAGTCCTTCGAGACCCAGCGTCGCTTCACCGCCGACGCGAGCCACGAGCTGCGCACCCCGGTCACGGCGATCGTCGGCCACGCGCGCTACCTGCTGCGGCGCACGCGCCCCACGCCCGAGCAGGTCGATTCCCTGACCGTGATCCAGCGCGAGGCGGAGCGGATGGGCAAGCTCGTCAACGACCTGCTCGAGCTCGCCCGCGCCGATGCCGGCTTCCAGGTGAACCGTGAGCCGATGAACCTGGTCGAGGTGCTCGAGGCGGTCCGCGACGGGCTCGCGCCGGTCGCGGGCGCCACCGAGCTGGTCGTCGATTGCGCGGTGCCGCTCCTCGAGGTCGAGGGCGACCCCGGGCGGCTCAAGCAGGTGGCCCTCAACCTGGTGCAGAACGCGATGGATGCCGGCGCCAAGCGGGTGACGCTGCATCTGGAGCGCGACGGCGCGAACGCGGTCCTCGAGGTCCTCGACGACGGCCCCGGGATCCCCAGCGAAGCGCTCCCGCACCTGTTCGAGCGCTTCTACCGCGTCGACGGCGCCCGGTCCACGCGTGGCAACGGCTCGGGCCTCGGCCTGGCGATCGTCCGCTGGATCGTGCAGATGCACGACGGGACGGTCGACGTGCGCTCGCGGGTGGGGGAGGGGACGGTCTTCACCGTGACGCTCCCGGCCGTGGACGCCAAGGCGTCCGAGGCGCACGCGCGGCTGACGGACGCGAGCGGCTGACCACCGACCGGTGCGGCGGCAGCGGCACCACGAACACCCTCTCGGTCAGAGGTCGTCGACGAAGCGGACGCCGGTACCGGCCACGACGTGACCGATGCGCGTCAGTGGCTCCGGGCAGCGCGCGCGGACCGCGGCCTCGTCCTGGGGGTCGACGACCACGATCATCCCCACGCCGAGGTTGAAGACGGTGCGCATCTCGCGTTCGCCGATCTCGCCGAGGGCCTGGAGGCGATCGAACACGGGCGGCCGCGTCCACGAGCTGGGGTCGACCACCGCGCCCAGACCGTCGGGTAGGGCGCGCGGCAGGTTCCCCGCGATGCCGCCGCCGGTCACGTGCGCCAGCGACCGCACCAGACCGGCGTCGAGCAGCGGCCGAACGCTCGGCAGGAACGATCGATGCTCCGCGAGCAGCGCGTCGGCGAGGGTCGGACCCGCCGGGTCGGCGGCGTCGACCGGCTCGTCGAGATGCCCCTCGGCGACGGCGCGCGCGAGCGAGAACCCGTTCGTCTGCAGCCCCCCCGAGGGGAGCGCGAGGAGCACGTCGTGCTCGCGGACGGCGCTGCCGTCGATCACGTCCGCGCGCCCGACGATGCCGACGATCGTCCCCACCACGTCGAGCTCACCCGGGGCGTACACGCCCGGCATCTCGGCCGTCTCCCCGCCGAGCAGCGCGATGCCCGCCGCTCGACACGCGTCCGCGACGCCGCCGACGACCTCGGCGATCACGTTCGGATCGAGTCGGGCGCTCGCGACGTAATCGAGGAAGAACAGCGGCCGCGCGCCCTGAACCAACACGTCGTTCACGCAGTGGTGGACCAGGTCGCGGCCGATGCCGCGAACGCCGCCGCGGGCGACGGCGATGCGCGTCTTGGTGCCGACGCCGTCGGTGGACGCGACGAGCACCGGGTGCTCGACGTCGTCCGGCAGCGCGAACAGCCCGCCGAAGGCGCCGAGCCCGCGAAGCACCTGGGGCGTGTACGTCGACGTCACCGCGGTACGGATCCGCTCCATGGCGTCGTCGGCGGCGTGCAGATCGACGCCGGCTGCGGCGTACGTGAACGGGACGGGAGGGGCGTCGTGGTCGGGCATCGGCCGAACGATACCAGGCGCGACCGCGCTCGTTAGACTGCCCCGTGCCGACCGCCGTTCACGTCTGGTTGCCGCTTCCGGTGCCCGGGTTCGACTTCCTCGCTCCGCACGACGGACCGGAGGAGGGGGCGTCGTCCGCCCCCGTCGGGGCGCGGATCGCGGTGCCCTGGCAGGGCGGCGTCCGGGTCGGCATCGCCGCAGAGGTGCGCGAGGTCGGTGCGGCCGCGGCCCTCGACCTGCGCCCGGCCGTGGCGTGGGTGGACGCGCAGCCCTACCTGACCGAGCCGGTCCGCACCCTCCTGGCCGCCCAGGCCGAGCGATGCGCGGTGCCGATCGGCGTGGCGCTTGCGGGGGCTGGCGTCGTGGGCCTCAAGGACGCGTTCGACCACCGCGTCCGGCGCGATGCGCACGCCGCGGCCGAGCTCTTCGACGGCGACGGCGAGGTGCCGAGCGCCGACGCCTGGTGGCCGGCCGACCGGTTCCCGGCGGATGCCCTCGCCGCCTGGCGCGCGCACGCGATGGTGCACGAGCGCGTCTCGGTCGCGACCGCGACCGAACGGCGACTGATCGCCGTGCGGGCCGCGGACGACGCCCTCGAGGGAGCGGCGCGCGCGGGCCAACGGCAGGCGCTCGCCTGGTTGCACGCCGCCGGCGGCGCCGCGAGCGCCGCGGCCCTCGCGCGCGACGCCGACGTCGCCGAAGGGGCGGCGCGCGCGCTCGTCGCCAAGGGGTACGCGGCGTACGTCGATGCGCCCGCGCCGCCACCGTCGCCGCCGTGGGCGGTCGATGGGCCGAGCCCGCTGGCGGGTGGTCGATCGACCGGGGCCGAACCCCCGGTGGCGGCCACGTGGCTCGTGACCGGGGGATCGGGGCGCGATCGCTTCCTCGCGGCGCGCCGCGCGGCGGCGGCCACCGTCGCCGCCGCTGGCCAGGTGCTCTGGCTGGTGCCCGAGCAAGCCGCGGCCGATGCGGTCGCCGCGGCCCTGGCGGCGGACCTACCGACGCTTCGTTGGCCCGCGGGTGGCGACGAGGCGGTGCGGGGGGCGCTCCTCGAGGAGGTCGCTCGGGGGACGCCCGCGGTGGTCGTGGGCACCTACCCGACGCTGACGCTGCCGTTCGTCGGGCTCGGCGACGTGGTCGTGTGGGACGCCGCGAGCGCCAGCTACAAGGGTCTGTCGGGCGCGCGGAGCGTCGCGCGCGTCGACGCGCGCGCGCTGGCGGCGGCTGCGGATGCGCGCTGCATCTTCGTGGATCCGCTCGCGACCGCGGAGCTGCGGGCGGAGGTCGGCGAGGGGCCGCACCTCGAGCTGCCTCGGGCGCGGCCGCGCGCCGCCGTGGTCGACCTTCGGCGTGAGCCCGGATGGCCCCTGACCGCGCCCCTCGTCCGGCTGCTGCGCCAGGTCGCCGAGCGCGGACGGCAGGCCGTGGTGCTCGCGCCGCGGCGCGGGTTCGCCGCCGCGCTCGGCTGCCGTGCCTGCGGCGAAGTCGAGATGTGCCCGAACTGCGACCTTCCGCTGCGCTGGCACGCGCGCATCGGGCGGCTGCGCTGCCACCGCTGTGGCGTCGAGCGCGGCGCGCCGGTCGCGTGCAGCGCGTGCGGCAGCAGCGACCTCGCCCCCCGCCCCGGGGCCGGCACCGAGTGGGTGGCCGAGGCGGTGGGCCGCGCCGTTCCCGACCTGGTGGTCGTGCAGTGGGATCGCGATCGCCGCGACGACCCGACGCCGCTCCTCGAGGGTGCCGCAGGCGCGATCGTCGGCACGACCGGCGTGCTGCGGGCGCCGCCGCTCCCGAACCTCGCGCTCGTGGCGCTCACGTCCGGCGACGCGCTCCTCGACCACGAGGACGTGCGGGCGACCGAGTCCGCGCTCCGCACGCTCCTGGCGCTTCCCGACCTCGGCGGCGGCGATCGCCGGCCGCTGCTGGTGGCGCAGGTCCATCGTCCAGACCACGAGGTCTGGCGTGCGTGGCTGGCGGAGGACCTCGACGGCGCCATCGAGGACGTGCTCGTGGGCGTCGCGCGTCGCCGCGAGGCGTTCGGGTACCCGCCCTTCCGGCGCTGGGCCCGGGTGCAGGTCACGCACCGCGAGCGCGGTCGCGCCGCAGCGGCGGCCCACGCGGTCGTCGAGCGGCTGCAGGCCGCAGGCGTTCCCGCCGAGGACCTGCTCGGTCCGGCCCCGGCGGCGGTCGCGCGAGTCCGCGGTCGATACGGCTTCCATGCGTTCGTCCGTGCCGTCGACGACGCGACGCTGGCCACGCGGGTTGCCTGGGTCGACGCGCGACCGCTGCCGGGCGCGACCGTGCGCGTGGACGTCGATCCGTACGACGTCGACGTCTGGCTGGAGTAGGTGTCGGGCGCGCGTCCGCCTGCACGGCGCCGCCCCGTATCATGGCCGACGATGCTCCAGAACCGTCGCGCCCGCCACGATTACGAGATCCTCGAGACCTTCGAGGCCGGGCTGGTGCTGCGCGGCAGCGAGGTCAAGTCGTTGCGCGGCTCCGGCGGGTCGATCGCCGAGGCGTACGCCAAGATCGAAGGGGGTGAGGTCTGGCTCGAGGGCGCCACGATCCCCTCCTACCCACAGGCGTCCTACAACGACCACGAGCCGCTCCGCCGCCGCAAGCTGCTGCTGCATGGGCGCGAGATCGCCGAGCTGCGGCGTGGGCTCGAGCGCAAGGGGTTGACCGTCGTGCCGCTCGAGCTCTACTTCGATGCGCGCGGCCGCGCCAAGCTCAAGATCGCCCTCGCGCGCGGCCGCAAGCGCCACGACAAGCGCGCGGCGGCCTCGGAGCGCGACGCGAAGCGCGAGATGGACCGCGCGCTCAAGGGGGCCGATCGATGACGTGGGCGCGCGCGCTCGCGGTCGTCTTGGCCTTGATCGGGGGTTCGGGCGTCGCGCAGACGCTGCTCGCCGTGAACGGCGTCGCCGTTCCGGGCGCGACGACCGCGCTCGTGGCCGGGGTGACCTACGCTCCGGCGGTGGACCTCGCCGCGGCGCTCGGTGCGGACGTGGTCACCGACGCGCTCGCCGGGCGCGCGACGTTCGTCCTGGGCGCCGCGGTCGTGCAGACGAGGCTCGTGGGCGACCCGGCGGCGGCCCTGGCGGCCGATCCGGCGCTCACCCGCGACGGCGCCGCACGAGCCGGACCCGCCGGCGTGCACGACGGCATCGAGGCGTTCGTGCCGGTCAAGGGCGTCGTGGAGGCGTTCGGGGGTCGGGTGGCGTTCGTCGCGGAATCGAACACCGTGGTCGCGGTCGTGCCGCGCCCCGCCCTGCAGGTCCGGCTCGAGGGGCGGGGCACCGCCCAGCGGCTCGTCTTCCGCACGACCGGACCCACGCGCGTCGTGCACGTCCTGCACGAAGCGACGGACGTCCTCGAGGTGCGCTTCGAGCGGACCGACGGCACCGCGGCAGCCTTCGACGGCGATGCGTTCGTCCGCGCGACCGTGGAGCCGGTTCGTGGGGGCGTCGAGGCGCGCGTGCAGCTGGCACCGGATCGCACGGCGCGGGTGTTGACGCTGCCCGACGGGGCGGGCACCGTGGTGGTCGTGGCCTTCGGAGCGGCGGCGAGCCCGGCGACCATCGTCGCGGCGCAGGGCGCTCGGCTCGTGCTCGATGCAGGGCACGGCGGCAGCGACGGCGGCCTCGCGTTCGACGTGGACCGCGAGGCCGACTTGACGCGTGCCTTCGTCGACGCGGTCGCGGAGGCGCTCGTCGGCTCGGGGATCGAGGTCGTGCGCACCCGCCCGTCGGCGGTCCCGGTGGCGCTGGACGACCGCGCCGCGGCCGGCGCCGGTGCCGACGCCTTCGTGTCGATCCACGCGGCGCCGCTGCCGCTCGGGCAGGCGCGTGCGTACGTGCTCGACGACGCCGGTGCGGCGTCCACCCTCGAGATGGCGGTGCGGCGCAACGCCGAGGTCGCGCTGCAGAGCCCTCAGACCGACGCGCTCCGGCGCGCGCTGTTGGTCCGCCTCGTGACCGACCTCGATGCCGGTCGGCGCATCGCCGAGTCGGTGCGGCGCGGCCTCGGCGCCGTCGGGATCGTGGTCGGCGCTCCGGAGGGCGCGCCGCTGGCGGTCCTGGCCGGGGCCGGGGGTCGCGGCGTGCTCCTCGAGCTCTCGCCCGAGGACCTGAGCGATCCCTCCCTGCCCCTGACGGTCGCCGCCGCCCTCGCGGAGGCGTTGGCGGCGCCGTGATCGGTCGCCGCCGCCCACGGCGGCCCGTCGCACGGATGCCGGAGGGCGTGGCCGCGGTCGAGTCCGATCGGCGGCGCATCGCGACGTCGCCGCAGGTCTTGCTTCCCGCCTTGGCGCTCGTGTTGGCCGCGCTCTACGCGGCGACGTCGGCGTTCGGTCCGCCGTCGCCGCCGCTGCCCGGGGTGCCCGCCGTCGCCGTCGGCGGCGCCGAGACGGCGGCGCGGGAGGTCCGCTTCGTGGTCGTGGACGAGCAGGGGTTGGAGCGGCCGGCGTTCGCCGACGCGGTGCTCCCACGCGATCAGGTCGAAGACCCGGGCGCGCGCCTGATCGCGGCGCTCGCAGCGCTGCGCACCGAGCGCATCGCGGCCGGAGCGTGGCCGGCGTCGGTGGCGGCGCCCACGGCGTTCGTCTTCGAGCTCGATCGACGGCGGATCGCGGTCGTCGACGTCGGTCGCCCCGGACCCGACGAGGGCGTCACCGTTGCTCAGGAGTGGGCGGCGCTGCGCTCGGTCGTGGCGACCGCACGGGTCGAGGCCGCAGCCGACGAGGTGCGGATCACGGTCGAAGGGTCGCCCGCGGACGCCTTCTGGGGCCACGTGGCGCTACCCCCCGAATCGCGCTGAGCACTCACGGCATCATGCGGGTCAGCGTGCGCGGGAACGGGATCACCTCGCGCAGGTGGTGGACGCCCGTGATCCACGCCAACGTGCGCTCGAGGCCGATCCCGAAGCCCGAGTGCGGCACGCTTCCATAGCGCCGGAGGTCGAGGTACCAACCGAACGCCTCCTTGGGGAGTCCGTGCTCGGCGATGCGCCGTTCGAGCAGATCCAGGTCGTGGATGCGCTGCGAGCCGCCGATCAGTTCCCCGTACCCTTCGGGGGCGATCACGTCGTCGCACAGGACCCGGGTCGGGTCGCCCGGCACCGGTTCCATGTAGAACGCCTTCGCCTTCGTCGGCCAGCGCTCGATGACCACGGGCCGATCGAAGCGCGCGCCCAGCAGCGTCTCGTGGGGTGCGCCGAAGTCCTCGCCCCAGGCCAGCGGTTCGCCGTCCTCGGCGAGGAGCTCGAGCGCCCGGTCGTACGTCAGGACCGGGAAGCCGCCGTGCGCGGTCGGCTCGAGCTTCGAGACGTCGCGGCCGAGCAGGTCGAGTTCGGTCCGCCGATGCTCCAGCACCCGCCCGACCAGGTAGGCGAGCAGGTCGATCTGCAGCTGCACGTTGCCATCGTGCTCGAGGTACGCGACCTCGGGTTCGATCATCCAGAACTCGAGCAGGTGCCGCCGCGTCTTGCTCTTCTCGGCGCGGAACGCCGGCCCCATGGTGTAGACCGCGCCCAGGGCCATCGCGCCCGCTTCGGCGTAGAGCTGCCCCGACTGCGACAGGTACGCCTTGGCCTCGTCGAAGAGGTCGATCTCGAACAGGTTGGTGGTGCCTTCGACCGCCGTCGGCATGAAGAACGGCGCGTCGAAGCGGACGAAGCCGCGCTCGGCGAAGAAGTCGTGCACCGCGCGCTCGAGCTCGTCGCGGACGCGCAGGATCGCCCATGGGGCGCGATGGCGCAGGTGCAGGTGGCGGTGCTCGCTGAGGAACTCGACGCCGTGCTCCTTGGGGGTGATCGGGTAGCCCTCGCTGGCGTGCACCACGTCCAGGCTGCGGACCGAGAGCTCCACGCCGCTCGGCGCGCGCGGGTCGGCGCGCACCTCGCCGTGCACGCGCACGGCGCTCTCCTGACCGAGCGTGCGGGCGGTCTCGAAGGTCGCTTCGTCGACGTCGTTCTTCGCCACGACCGCCTGCACGAAGCCGGTCCCGTCGCGGAGCTGGAGGAAGGCGATCTTGCCCGACGAACGGCTGCCCGTGAGCCAACCGGCCACGGTGACGGCGCTGCCTACGGCGCCGGGAAGGTCCTGGATGCGGGTCGCGGCCATGCGCGCGAGCGTACTACGGGGCGGCCGGGATCAGGGCTTGAGGCGGCGCGCGAGGTCGAGCGCCTCGATCACGCCGCCGGCATCGACGTCGCCGACCACGCGCTCGAACCGCTCCTTGAGCACCTCCTGGCCGTTGCCCATCACGACCGGGTAGCCGACCAGCTCCAGCATGGGGAGGTCGCCGGTCGTGTCGCCGACCGCCATCGCGTGCTCGAGCGGCACCTTGAAGTGGGCCGCGAGGTCGCGCACGGCGCTCCCCTTGGAGACCCCCTTGCGGGTGAGCGAGACGAAGAGCGTGTCGGGGAGTCCTGGGGACGTGGCGCGGCTGACGGTGACGTCGTCGACGGTGATCGCGGCCGCGGCCTCCTCCTGGTCGGGCCGGAGCACCCACTGCGCGCGCACCACCGGTTCGTTCGCCGCCACGTCGGACAGGTCGCGCACGATGGCGGCGACCCCCAGGAGCTTGGCGTGCGCTTCGCTCATCGGCGTCTTGCGCTCCACGTACAGGTGGTGGGGCGTGTACATCTCGAGCACGAGCCCGAGGGTGCGCGCGTGCTTCACCAGCTTCAGCGCGGCCGCCTCGCGCAGCGACGAAGCCTTGAGGGTCTCGCCGTCGGGAAACGCGAGGTGCGCGCCCGACTGGAACACGTGCGGGTTGCTCGGGCCGAGGCGCTTGGCGGCGCGCAGCGCGGTGCCGAGTCCGGGGCGCCCGGTGCAGACGGCGAGCTTCATGCCGTCGGCGCGGGCGAGGTCGACCGCCGCCCACACGTCGGCCGCCACCTGACCGCTGGAGCCGATCATGGTGCCGTCGAGGTCGAGGATGACCAGGGGGATCATGCGTCGGCTCCCGTCGCTTCTCGGTCGAGGGTGGGCAGCACCTGGAGGCCGAGCTCCTCGAGCTGGCCGGGCTCGGCGAGCGCAGGCGCCTCGGTGAGCGGGTCGAAGCCGCGTTGGTTCTTGGGGAAGGCGATCACGTCGCGCAGGCTGCGGGCGTCCGCCAGGAGCATCACCAGGCGGTCGAGGCCCCACGCGATGCCGCCGTGCGGCGGTGCGCCGTAGGCGAGCGCGTCGAGGAAGAAACCGAAGCGGCGCCGCGCCTCCTCCAAGCTGAAGCCGAGCGCGCGGAACATGCGCAGCTGCAGGTCCTCGCGGTGGATGCGGATCGAACCGCCACCGATCTCGGAACCGTTGAGGACCAGGTCGTACGCCCAGGCGCGCACGCGACCGGGGTCGGACTCGAGGTACGGAAGGTCTTCGTCGCGCGGCCGCGTGAAGGGGTGGTGCATGTAGGTCCAGGCGCCGGAATCGGGGTCCTGGTCCAACAGCGGGAAGTCGACGACCCACAAGAAGCGCAGGTCGTTCGGGTCGACCGCGATGCCCAAGACGTCGCGCAGGCGCAGCCGGACGGCGCCGAGCGCGGTGCACGCGACCGTCCAGCGATCGGCGACGAGCAGCCAGAGGTCGCCGTCGCGCCCACCCTCGCGCAAGGCTTCCTGCTCCTCGGGGCGCAGCGCCTTGGCGAGCGGACCGGTGAAACCGTCGCCGGCGCGCCGGAGCCAGCCGAGGCCGCCGGCGCCGTGGCGCTTGGCCACGGCTTCGAGCTCCTCGATGCCCTTGCGGCTGATCGCGGCCGCGACGTCGCCGGGGACGCGCAGGCCGCGGACCACGCCGCCGGCATCGAGCGCGCCGCGGAAGGCGCGCACCTCGGTCGCTTCGAACGCGGCGTCGAGGGGCGTCAACTCGAGATCGAAGCGGACGTCGGGCTTGTCCGAACCGTAGCGATCGAGCGCCTCGCGGTACGCGAGCCGTGGGAACGGGGTGGCGATCTCGCGCCCGACGGCCTCGCGCACGACGGCCGCCATCAGCGCCTCGTTGACCTCGAGCACGTCGTCCTGCTCGACGAAGGACATCTCGAGGTCGAGCTGGGTGAAGTCGGGCTGACGGTCGGCGCGCAGGTCCTCGTCGCGGAAGCAGCGCGCGATCTGGAAGTAGCGATCCAACCCCCCCATCATCAGCATCTGCTTGAACAGCTGCGGCGACTGCGGCAGGGCGTAGACGTGGCCCGGCCGTCCGCGCGCGGGCACCACGTAGTCGCGGGCGCCTTCGGGCGTGCTGCGCGTGAGCATCGGGGTCTCGACCTGGATGAACCCCTCGGCGTCGAGGTGGCGCCAGATCGCGCGCTGCACCGCGTGGCGCACGAGCAGCGGCTGCAGCGCCTCCGGTCGCCGGAGGTCGAGGTAGCGGTGGCGGAGCCGCAGGTCCTCGGAGACGTCGCCGGCGTCGCCCACCGCGTCGAGCGGGAAGGGCGGCGTCTTGGCCTCCGAGAGCACCTCGAGGTCGGTGGCGACGACCTCCACGGCGCCCGTGGCGAGCTTCGCGCTCCGCTGCGCCTCGGGGCGAGCGCGGACCGTGCCGCGGACCTCGACCACGAACTCCGAGCGCAATCCTTGAGCGACCGCGAACGCGTCGGCGGCGCTGGGTTCGACGACGACCTGGGTGAGCCCGGCCCGGTCGCGCAGGTCGAAGAAGACGAGGCCGCCCAGGTCGCGGCGGCGGTGCACCCATCCCTGCAACAGGACGACGGTGCCTTCGTGCTCGGCGCGCAGGGCGCCACAAGTGTGCGTGCGTCGCACGGTCAGACCTCCTGGGTCGCCGCGGGGGCGACCTCTCCCACCGAAGCGGCGGGGTCGGGGCGATCGAGCGCGGCGGCGAGGTCGGTCAGGGCGACCGACGTCTGCGCGCCGCTGGCGAGGTGCTTGATTTGGACGACCCCTTCGGCGCGCTCGCGGGCGCCGAGCAGGCCGGCGTAGCGCGCGCCCGCGCGGTCCGCGTCGCGCAGGCCCTTGCCGGGTTGGCGCTTGGTGTAGCCGTGTTCGACGTGGAAGCGCGTCCGCAGGGCACGGGCGATCCGCGCCACGTCGGCCACGGCCTCCTCGTCCATGGGGACCAGGTAGAGCCGCGGTCCGGCGTCGGCGGGCGCCGCGGCGCCGACCTGGGCGAGGGCGTCGAGCACCCGCTCGACGCCGAAGGCCCAGCCGATGCCGGGGACGTCGGGGCCGCCGAGTTGGGCGACGAGTCCGTCGTAGCGGCCGCCGCCGCCGAGGGCGGATTGGGCGCCGATGCCGTCGGCGTGGATCTCGAACGCCGTCCGCCGGTAGTAGTCGAGGCCGCGGACGATCGACGGGTCGACCTCGAACGGCACGCCCCAGTCGCGCAGGAACGCAGCGACGGCGTCGAAGTGCGCGCGCGCGGCGTCGCCCAGGTGGTCGAGGGGCCGCGCCAGACCGTCGATCAGGGCGCGGTCGCCCGGGTCCTTGGCGTCGAGCAACCGCATGGGATTGAGGCGCAGACGCTCCTGGCTGGTGGGCGTGAGCTCCTGGGCGCGCGGTGCGAGCGCCTCGCGCAGGTACGCGTTGTAGCGCTGGCGGTCCTCGGGGTCGCCCACCGAACCCAGCGCGACCGTGGCGTGCTCGAGCCCCAGCGCGCGCAGCACGTCGACGAACAGCGCGATGGCCTCGGCGTCCGCCACCGGTTCGGCGCTGCCGACGACCTCGAGGTTGACCTGGTGGAACTGTCGGAAGCGGCCGCGCTGCACGTTCTCGGCCCGGAACGCCGGGCCGTGGCTCCACAGCTTCACCGGAGCCGGCCAGGTGTGCATGCCGTGCTCCACGTAGGCGCGCAGGACGCCCGCGGTGAACTCGGGGCGGAGCGTGAGGCGGCGGCCCCCCCGATCGTCGAACGTGTACATCTCCTTCTGGACGACCAGGTCGGCGGCTTCGCCGACGCTGCGCTCGAAGACCTCGGCGAACTCGAACACCGGCGTCGTCAGTTCCCGCACCCCGGCGCGCTCCAGCACGCGCCGAGCCACGTCGTGCACGCGGCGCCAGCTCGGCTGATCGGTGGGGAGGCGGTCGGCGGTGCCTTTGACGGCTTGGAGTCTCATCCGGCCGAGTCTACACGCCCCTTCGCAGGGCCTTGGCCCCCGACACGGCAACGGCCGCGCCCCCGAAGGAGTGCGGCCGTCGACGCGGCGCGACGAGCGCGCCGGTCAGTTCAAGTCGGCGGGCAAACCGTTGCTCGAGACCCCATCGACGACGACGAAGACGAAGCCGGCGGACAGCCCGTCGGGCGCCTGGAAGACGATGCGGGTGGGGCTCCAGCTGGTGGCGGACACCATCGTGCCCTCCTCGCCGTCGACGTTCGCGGACACGAGTACGAAGCTCCCGTCGTGCCCGCCACCGAAGTAGCGGCCTTGCAGCACGACCTGGCCCGCATCGGCCCGAACGGAGATCAGCGTCGGGATCACGTTCGTGGCCACCTGAGCGGACGGGGCGCACGCGGCCAGGAATAGAGCGGCGAGCCCGGTCAAGACCAGGACGAATCGCTTCACGTAGAGCCTCCTCGCGCCCGAGCGTACGGGGTCGTCCGCGGCACGTCAAGGAACAATCTCACGGCCCCGACGGTGCTCGTGCGTCGAGAGAGGGTCGCGGCGGCCGGCCGGCGGTACCATCGCCCGGTGAGCCACTACTTCGCCTACCTCGCCCGGATGAAGTTCATCCACCGGTGGGGGCTGATGCGCAACACCCGCACCGAGAACATCCAGGAGCACAGCCTCCAGGTCGCGATGATCGCGCACGCCCTCGCCGTGCTCGAGAACGAACGCCTCGGACGCGACGCGATCGACCCCGATCGGACCGCCCTCCTGGCCGTCTACCACGATGCCGAGGAGGTCATCACCGGCGACCTCCCGACCCCGGTCAAGTACTTCAACCCCCAGGTCCGCGACGCCGTCGACGGGCTCGAGGTGGTGGCCAAGCGCAAGCTGCTCGGACTGCTGCCCGAGGAGCTGCGCTCCTCCTTCGAGCCGCTCTACTTCGCCCGGCCCGAAGACGCGCCGGCCTGGAAGATGGTCAAGCTCGCCGACAAGCTCTGCGCGTACCTCAAGTGCCTCGAGGAGGCGAAGGCGGGCAACCGCGAGTTCGAGCGCGCCGAGGAGTCGATCCGCCGCGACCTCGACGCGCTGGGCGAGCCCGTGGTCGATGCCTTCCTGACGACCTTCGTCCCGAGCTTCCGGTTGACGCTCGACGAGCTGAACTGAAGCGCCCGAGGAGTTCCTGATGCTGCCTCAACCCCCCGAATTCACGGCGCCGGTCGACGACCCGGTCGCGACGCTCAGCGACGAGCTCGCGGACCTGATCGCGCGCCGGCGCTTCGAGCCGCTCAAGGTGCTCCTCGCGGCCGGGCAGGTGGCCGACGTCGCCGAGGCCATCGACCGCTTGCCTTCGGAACAGGAGGCGGTCGCGTTCCGGCTGCTCGATCGCGACCGAGCGAGCGACGTGTTCGAGTACCTCTCGTTCGACGCGCAGGAGCACCTGCTGCACACGCTCTCGGATGGCGACGCGGCGGCGGTCCTCGAGGAGATGTCGGCGGACGATCGCACGGCGCTCCTGGAGGACCTCCCGGGCAAGGTGACCGCGCGGCTCCTGAACCTGCTCTCCCCGGACGAGCGAGCGCGGGCCGTGCAGCTGCTCGGGTACCCCGAGGACTCGGTGGGGCGCCTGATGACCCCGGACTACGTGCGCGTGAAGGCCGACTGGTCGGTCTCCGAGGCGCTGGCGCACGTGCGGCGTTTCGGGAGCGATTCCGAGACGCTCAACGTGGTGTACGTGACGGGACCCGGCCGCGTCCTGATCGACGACCTGCGGATCCGGCAGCTCCTGACCGTCGACCCGGACGCCCGCATCGACGCGCTGATGGACCGTGAGTTCGTCGCGCTGCGGGTGGACGACGACCAGGAGGACGCCGTGGCGGTCTTCCGCCGACACGACCGCACCGCGCTGCCGGTGGTGGATGCGTCCGGCGTGCTCGTCGGCATCGTGACCGTCGACGACGTTCTGGACGTCCAGGAGCGCGAAGCGACCGAGGACATCCAGATGTTGGGTGGGACCCAGGCGCTCGAGGAGCCGTATCTCGAGGCCAGCGTGGCGACCATGGTGCGCAAGCGCGGCGTGTGGCTCGTGGTGCTCCTGTTCGGCGGCATGCTGACGGCCGAGGCCATGACCTACTACGAAGACGCGCTCGCGCGCGCGGTCGTGCTCGGCATCTTCCTGCCGCTCGTCATCGCCTCGGGCGGCAACAGCGGATCGCAGGCGGCGACGCTGATCACCCGAGCGATGGCGCTCGGCGAGGTCCGGCTCGGCGATTGGTGGCGCGTGATGCGCCGCGAGCTCGCCACCGGCGCGATCCTGGGCGCGCTCCTGGGGGTGCTCGGTGCCGCCCGGATCGCGCTGTGGGCGGGGGCGTTCGGGTCGTACGGCGACGCGTGGGGCGCCGTGGCCGTGACCGTGGGTCTGGCCCTCTTCGGGGTGATCGTCTGGGGTTCGCTCTCGGGCTCGCTGTTGCCGATGCTGTTGAAGCGTTTGGGGGCCGACCCGGCGACCTCGTCGGCGCCGTTCATCGCGACGATCGTCGACGTGACGGGCATCGTGATCCTGTTCACGATCGCCTCGTTCGTGATGGGCGGCACGAGCTCCTGAGGTCGGTGCCCCTCAGATCGCGTAGTGATCGCGCGCCTGGCGGATCTGCGCGACGTGGTGGTCGCCGTGCCATGCGTACGTGAGCGGCAGCCGCCACAGCGGCCGCGGCTCCGGGGCCGTCGGCACGCGCCACGGACGCTCGAGCTCCGCGGGTCCGAGCGCCCGCAGGACGGCGCTCCAGCGTACGTGCAGGGCGTCGATCAGAAGGAGCGAAGGTTCGAGCGGCAGCGCGGCGTCCCCGAGCCGCGTCCAGCCGACCTCGTCGTACGGCTTCACGAGCGGCTCGTGCTCGGTGGCCGCCAGCTTGGTGCGCACGTACGCGTTCATGTGGCTGTCGGCGACGTGGTGGACGAGGGCGCGGATCGACCAGGCGCCGTCGCGGATCGGGTGGTCGAGGTCGCGGCACCCCGCGACCACCGTGCGGAGCGCGTCGGGCAGCGCCTCGATGCGCGCGATCGCGGCCTCGAGCGCGCCTGCCTCGATCGTTTCGGGGAAGGAGACGCGGCCGATCGGGTAGACCTCGAGCATGGACGACCTCCGACCGCACCGTACGACGCCCGCGGGACGCATGCCGGGTGCGGCTCCACGCCGCGCGCCGGTACGCTGGGGGCATGCCCGAAGCGGTGCCCGACCCCACATCCACGCGTGCGTCCGCCGGGCCGCTCGCCGGCGTGCGCGTGCTCGATCTGACGCGGGTCCTCGCTGGGCCGTTCTGCACGATGATGCTCGCCGACATGGGCGCGGACGTCGTCAAGATCGAGGCGCCGGGGGGCGACGACACCCGCCGCTGGGGTCCGCCGTGGATCGCGGGGGAGAGCGCGTACTTCACGTGCGTCAACCGCAACAAGCGCGACCTGGTGCTCGACTTCCGGACCGAGGCCGCCCGCGCAGCGCTGCGCCGGCTGGTGGTCGATGCCGACGTGGTCATCGAGAACTTCAAGGTCGGCACCATGGAGAAGTGGGGGCTCGGGTACGAGGCGCTTCAGGAGCACAAGCCCGACCTGATCTACTGCAGCATCACCGGCTACGGACGGACCGGACCGAAGGCGTCGCTGCCGGGGTACGACCCGATCCTCGAAGCCGTGGGTGGCTTCATGGCGATCAACGGCGAGGTCGGCGGCGACCCCATGAAGGTGGGCGTGGCCGTGATCGACCTGTTCGCGGGTAGCCACGCGGCCACGGGCATCCTGGCCGCCCTGCGCCACCGCGATCGCACCGGCGAGGGGCAGCGCGTCGACCTCTCGCTCCTCGAATCGAGCCTGGCGGCCCTCGCCAACCAGGCGTCGGCCTACCTGATGGACGGGGTGGTGCACGAGCGGCTCGGGAACGCCCATCCCCACATCGTGCCGACGAACGCCTACCGCAGCGCCGACGGACCGGTGATGGTCTGCGTCGGCAACGACCCGCAGTTCCGGAAGCTGTGCGGGCTGCTCGACGCCCCCGAGCTCGCCGACGATCCGCGCTTCGCGACGAACCGCGATCGCGTCGACCACCGCCATGAGCTCGACGCCGAGCTCGCCGCCCGCTTCGCCCAGCGCAGCGGCCGCGAGCTGACCGAGCAGGCCGACGCGATCGGCGTGCCGATGGCGCCGATCCTCGAACTCGACGAGGTCTTCGCGCAGCCGCAGGTGGCCGCGCGCGACATGCTGATCGAGTTCGATCACCCGACGGTCGGCCGGATGCGGCAGGTGGGGTTCCCGATCAAGCTCGAGCGCACGCCGGCGACGCTGCGGTACCCGCCGCCGCTCCTCGGCCAGCACACCGAAGAGGTGCTGCGCGAGGCGGGGTTCGGCGCCGACGAGATCGCGGAGCTGTTGCGCGCGGTCCCGGCCGAGGCGGTCCCGGCTCCGAGTCCGTGAGCCCCGTCCTCGAGCAGCGCCGGGGGTCGAGCACCGGTTAGGGCAGCGGACCGCCCTCGACGTCGAAGGTCGCAGCGATCGTGACGACGTCGTCCGGGTCGCCCGCGCCGAAGGCGTCGGCATGGAACGACGCGTCGAACTCGAAGGACCCGACCAAGCGCATCCGGCCTTCGCCCAGCGGCGTCGCGGACTCGACGACCAGCGAGCCCGCTTCGGCCTTGTACACGTTGCTGAACAACGAGCCCTCACCCAGGAAGAAGACCTCCACGAAGTCCGCCGTGCACGGACAGCCGGTGAGCGAGCCGAAGCCGGCGCTGACGAGCAGCGCTTCGCTCATGAAGAAGCGCGGTTCGACGTGCGCCTGGATCGTCACGTCGACCTGGAACCCGTAGTCCATGACCTCGACGGTGTCCTGGAGCTCGCCCTCGACGTCGAACTGCAGCGTGTACCAAGTCATGGCGGCGTCGTCGACGCGGCCCTCGACGGTCCCGGTGATGGTCGCTTCCTGGGCGGACGCGGTGGCGACGAGGAGCACGAGGGCGGCGAGCCAATGCGTGAGGCGTGGGGTACGAAGCATGGCCCACGCTACCCGACGACCGTCCACCGCGCGCCGATGTGCGCCGTAGCATGACGCCATGCGCGCCATCCTCGTCGACGCCCCGAACGCCCCGCTCGTCCCCACCGTCGTCCCGGACCCCGAGCCGCCGCCGCACGGGGCGGTGGTCGAGGTGCGCGCCACCGGCGTGTGCCGCAGCGACTGGCACGCCTGGGTCGGCCACGATCCGACGGTGCGCTGGCCGCACGTCCCCGGCCACGAGTTCGCCGGCATCGTGCGCGCCGTCGGGCGCGACGTGACCGGCTTCGCGGGTGGCGAGCGGGTGACCGCGCCCTTCTGCTGTGGGTGCGGGCGCTGCGACGCCTGCCGCGAGGGGGCGCAGAACCTGTGCGACGTCGAGTACCAGCCGGGCTTCGACGGGTGGGGGAGCTTCGCCGAGTACGTGGTGGTGCCGTGGGCCGACGTCAACCTGGCGCGGCTGCCCGAGTCGCTCGGGTTCGACGAGGCGGCCAGCTTGGGGTGCCGCTTCATGACCGCGTTCCATGGGCTCGTGCACCGCGCGACCGTGCGTGCGGGGGAGACGGTCGTGGTGTTCGGGTGCGGCGGCGTCGGCCTCGCCTCGGTCGCCATCGCCGCCGCGGCGGGGGCGCGGGTGGTCGCGGTCGACGTGGCGGTGGAGAAGCTCGACCTCGCGCGCAGCTTCGGTGCCTCGATCGGGATCGACGCGCGGGGCGGCGACCCCGTGGCCGCGGTGCGCGACGCGCTCGGTGGGGGCGCCGACGTGAGCGTCGACGCGCTCGGAAGCCGAGCGACCGCCGCGCAGGCGGTCGGCACCCTGCGGCGGCGCGGGCGCCACGTCCAGCTCGGCCTCCTGTTGGGGGCGGACGCCGACCCGGCGTTCCCGCTGCAGACGGTCGTGCGCCGCGAGCTGACGGTCGTCGGCGGCCACGGCATGCCGGCCTGGCGCTACCCCGAGCTGTTCCGCTTCGTCGCGGCGGGGCGCATCCCGCTCGACCGGCTGATCGGCGCGCGGCGGCCGTTGGCCGAGGCGGGCGAGGCGCTGGACGCGATGGGCTCGTTCGCGCCGGTCGGGGTGACGCTGCTGCACCCGTGACGCCTGCGCTTGCGGTTCCCTGCCGTGAGGCGATAGCGTGCCGCACGCTTTCGATTCCTAGGCAGTCGCCAGCAGCGCGCTTCGGTTCGGGTCGAGCGTTGGAGCGACGATGGCCGTTGGGCACGAAGCGCCGATGTCGGCCTCGACGACCGACGGGAACCCCATCGCGCCGCAGAGCGCACCGAGGTACTTCATGTCCAAGTGGAACCGGTTCTTCGCCATCGTGTCGATGGTGCTCCTGGCCGTCGCGTCGTCCGCGTTCGCGCAGGACGTCGAGCGCATCGAGCTCGTCATCGAGCTGCACGAGTACAACTTCACGGTCGCGGGCGGTGAAGCGAACGCGCCCATCGTCTTCCAAGCCGGCCAGCCCTACAGCGTCGTCTTCAGCAACGTGGGGATGATGGAGCACGAGGTGCTCATCGGCCGCACGGTCCTCGTCGAGGACGGCGTCCCCGACGGCTACGAGACGAACCTCCTCGACGCGACCCCCGTCGATCTGGTCGGCGACGACTGGGAGGTCGGCACGAGCGGCTTCGTCGAGGTCGAGCTCGAACCGGGCCAGTCGGTCACCATCCACTTCACGCTGCCCGACGAACTGATCGGCACCTGGGAGATCGGCTGCTTCATCGCGGGGCACTACCAGGCCGGCATGCTCGCCCCCGTCATCGTCGAGTGACGGAAGGCCCGACCTGATCGGGCGGTGGGGCCGAACGCCATCGGACGCGGGGTCGCCCCCGCGTCAGACGCGCGGCACGGGGAGCTCGAGCTTCAGCAGCCGGCTCCCCACCCGCAACCCTGCGGTCGCGACGATGCCGGCGAGCACGGCCAGGTCGGGCTGGACGGCGTAGAGCACGAAGGTGACGAGCGCGCCCAAGGCGGCGGCCGAGGCGTAGAAATCGCCCGCCCGGTAGAGGATGCCCGGCACCTGGCCGCTGAGCACGTCCCGGAGGACGCCGCCCCCGACCCCGCTGACGGCGCCCGCGAACACCGACCCCCACAGGCCCAACCCGTACGTGAGTCCGCGCTCGGCGCCGAGCGCGGCGAAGATCGCCAGGCCGAGCGTGTCGAGCGCGTAGAGCCAGCGGCTCTCGAGCCGCAGGCGCTTGTGCACGAAGAAGGTGGCGACGGCTGCGATCGCGACCGCCCACAGGAGCGGTTCGTTGGTGAAGGAGGCGGGCGGCAGCGAGCCGACGACGACGTCGCGGATGCTTCCGCCCCCGATCGCCGTCGCCGCCGCGAGCACGAGGGTGCCGATCAGGTCGAAGCGCTGCCGGACGGCGACGAGCGCGCCGCTGACCGCGAACGTCAGGACGCCGATCCACACGAGGACGTCGAGCAGCGCCACGGCGGCTCAGCGCACGCGCAGCGCGCGCTCGCCGCGCGGCACGACCCCGCCGACGACGGCGGCGCTCGGGAACCGCTCCCGTACGTGCGCGAGGAGCGCGTCTACGTGGTCTGGGGCGACGCTCAGCAGCAAGCCACCGCTCGTCTGTGGGTCGACGAGCGACCACCACGCCGCCTCGGTCAGCCCCGCGCGCCCCTCGACGTGGGGGTCGACGTAGCGCGTGGTGGTGCCGTGCGCCTTCGTCAGGATCCCGCGCGCGAGCGTCGTGGCGGCGCCCGGCAGCAGCGGCACCGCGGCGGCGTCGAGCTCGAGCGTCGCGGCCGATCCCTGCGCCACGTGCAACGCGTGGCCCGCCACCCCGAAGCCGGTCACGTCGGTCGCCGCGTGCACCGCCGCGTGGAGGTCCTCGGGCAGGTCGAGCCGGTTCACCTGGCGCATCGAGGCGATCGCCGGCGCCATGGCCTCCGCGTCGATCTCGTCGTTCTTGCGGGCGCCGGCCAGCGTGCCGGTGCCCACGGCCTTCGTCAGCACCAGGACGTCGCCGGGGCGCGCCCCGGAGTTGCGCCAGAGCCGGTCCGGGTGCGCCAGACCGGTGACCGAGAAGCCGAGCTTGAGGGTGTCGTCCTCGATCGAGTGACCGCCGACCAGGTGCGCCCCGGCAGCGTCGATCGTCTCGATCGCCCCCGTCATCAACTCGCCCAGGACGTCCGCCGGCAGGGTGTCCAGGGGGAAGGCGAGGATGGTCAGCGCCGTGACCGGCGTTCCACCCATGGCGTACACGTCGCTCAGCGCGTTCGCTGCGGCGACCGCGCCGAAGTCGCGGGGGTCGTCGACGACCGGGGTGAAGAAGTCGAGCGTCTGGATCATCGCGACGTCCGGGGCGACGCGCCACACCGCGGCATCGTCGAACAGGTCGCGCCCGACCAGCAGGTCGGGGTGGGTGGACACCGGGAGCGACCGCAAAAGGTCGGTGAGGGTGCCGGCGGCGATCTTCGCCGCACAGCCCCCTTTGGCGACCGTGCGGGTGAGGCGCAGGGGGGTGGGGAGGTCGGCCATGGGGGTCAGCCTACCGCGGTCGCGCGCGCCGTCAGGAACGCGCGCAACGCGTCCGCGTCGCCGCGCGCGAGCACCGTGCGAGGCGCGCGCGCGAGGGCCTTGCGGTAGAGCGGGTCGTAGTACTCCGCGAGCAGCGCGGCGATCCAGGGGGCGTGCGCGTCGGGATCGTCCCATGCGCCCGTGGCCGCCTCGATGCGGTCCTTGATCGCGTCGTGCCGCGCGCCGCCCAAGCGTTTGCGCACCCGAAATAGGTCGCCGAGCAGCCGTTCGCGCGCCGCGGCCGCGCCGTGCCGGTCGGTCGGTCCGACGACGTACCCCTCGTACAGGCGCCCGATGCGCTCCGCGTCGCTCGTCTCGAGGACGACGCGTGGCGCCGCGATCATGGCGGCGTGGAGCGCCTCCGGCAGCGTGCGCCGACCGACCCACCGCGACTCGTCCTCGACGACGACGAGTCCGGATGGCGCGAGGCGCAGCGCCGCGCCTACGGCGTTCTCGAACGTTGCTTGGGCCGGTTGCGGCTCGTCCTCGGCCCCGAAGGCGCTGCCGCGGTGGTGGGCGAGACCTTCCAGGTCGAGCACGGTCGTGCCCGGCGCACCGGCCAGGGCGACCAGGAAGTCGGTCTTGCCGGCGCCGGTCAGCCCCGTCACGACCACGACGTCGTGGCGCTCCAGCTGGGCGCCGAGGCCGCGCGCGAGGAGCGTCCGGATCGCCTTGTACCCGCCGGCCACCCGGGCCACGTCCGGTCGATCGATCAGGTCGAGGGTCAAGCGGCTGCGCAAGCCGCCGCGCCAACAGGTCACGGCCGCGGGGCCGGCCTCGACGACGCGCCGCCACGCCGCCGTCCGCTCGGGCAGGTGGGGGCCGGCCAAGGTCCAGCCGAGCGCCAACGCCGCGTCCTGGCCCGCTTCGGCGTAGCGCACGCCGACCGCGTGCCGCTCGGCGTCGTTCATGAGCGGCAGCGCTACGGCGCCCGGGAGCGCGCCGCGCTCGACCTCGCCCGGTGCCCGGACGTCGATCAGGCGGCGCGTGGGCGCGGCGCCGCCTTCACGGTAGAGCTCCTCGGGGGTCAAGTCCATGCCGCAAGGCTACGCCCCGCGGCGCCGTGCGCTCGTGCCGCGGGGCGAGGTGCACCGGTGGTCGACCCTCGGGCGGTCAGCCCCCTTGCATGAGGCCGCGCACGCTGCCGTCCGCCTCGATCCGCACGTGGCGGGCGGCGGGGTCGCGCGGCAGTCCGGGCATGGTGAAGACGTTCCCGGCCAGCGCCACCAGGAAGCCGGCGCCGGCCGCGAGCCGCACCTCCGAGATCGTGAGGGTGTGGCCGTCCGCGAAGACGCCACCCTTCGGGTCCTCGGTGAGCGAGAGCGGCGTCTTGGCGACGCATGGCGGCAAGTGGCCGTAGCCGGCGGCGGTGAGCGCGTCCAGCTCGGCGCGCGCCGCCTCGGTGAAGACGACGTCGCCGGCACCGTAGAGGGTCGTCGCCAACGCGGCGAGCTTCCCTTCGAACGGGGCGTCCGTCGGGTACAGCGCGTGCGGTGCGGGGTCGCCGCTGCCGTCCAGGGCGTCCAGCACCACCTGGGCGAGCGTCTCGCCGCCGGCGCCGCCGTCGACGAACGACGTGATCGGTGCGGCCGCGGCGCCTGCGGCCTCGGCGTACGCGCGCACCCGCGCCACGTCGGCCGGGTCGTCGTCGGCGAACACGTTGATCGCCACGACCGGCGGCAGGCCGAAGGCGCGCACGTTGGCGAGTTGCCGCTCGAGGTGCGGCAAGCCGGCCTCGAGGTCGCCGGCTCCGTGGGCGCGAAGCGCCTTGACGGTCGCGACCAGGACCACGGCGTCGGGCCACACACCGGCCTGGGGCGCCTTGAGGTGGAGGAACTTTTCACCGCCGAGGTCGAAGCCGAAGCCCGCCTCGGTCACGACCACGTCGGCGTGGTGCAGTCCGGTGCGGGTGGCGAGCACGCTCGAGCAGCCGTGCGCGATGTTCGCGAACGGGCCGGCGTGCACCAGGGCGGGGCCTCCTTCGGTCGTCTGGACCAGGTTTGGGCGCAGCGCTTCGCGCAGCAGGACCAACATGGCGTCGGTCGCCCCGAGGTCGTCGGTGGTGACCGGCCGGTCGTCGTCCGTCCAGCCGACCACGGTGCGCGCGAGCCGCGCCCGCAGGTCGTCCTGCGAGCCCGCGAGCGCCAGCATCGCCATCACCTCGCTGGCCGCGGTGATGTCGAAGCGCGTCTGGCGTTCCGCACGCCCGCCGACGTCGACGGTCACCCGCCGCAGAGCGCGGTCGTTCATGTCCACCACCCGCGACCAGGTGACGCGGTCCTTCGCGAGGCCGCTCGGCGCCCGGAAGTGCAGGTCGGTGTCGACCATCGCCGCGAGCAGGTTGTGGGCCGCGCCGATCGCGTGCAGGTCGCCGGTGAAGTGGAGGTTGACGTCGTCGGCGGGTTCCACCTGAGCGCGCCCGCCGCCGGTACCGCCCCCCTTGACCCCGAAGACGGGACCGAGCGAGGGCTCCCTCAGGGCGAGCGCCGTGCGCGCACCGATCCGGCGCATCCCCATCGCGAGCCCGATGCTGACGGTGGTCTTGCCCTCGCCCGATTTGGTGGGGGTCAGAGCGCTGACCAGCACGAGCTTGCCACGAGCGGTCGGCGCCGCCGGCGGGTCGAGCTTGGCCTTGTGGCGGCCGAGGGTGGTGAGCGTGGCGCGGTCGAGCCCGAGCTCGTCGGCGACGTCGAGGATGGGGCGCAGGTCGGTGTGCATGGAGGTCCTCCGTAGGGTCGACGCCGTCACTTGTCGGAGTCGGTCAGGCCTTTCACGAACCAGCGTTGCATCAGGACGATCACCAACACCGGTGGGATCAGGGCGAGCATCGCGACGGCCATGATCAGGTGCCAGTCGGTCTGGGTCTCGCCGGAGCCGATCATGCGCACGATGCCGATGACGATCGTCTCGGCGCCGCGGCTGGTGGTGACGATCAGCGGCCACAGGTACTGGTTCCATCCGTAGACGAACTGGATGACGAACAAGGCGGCGACCGTGTTGGTCGACAGCGGGAGCAGCACCGCCCAGAAGAAGCGCATCGGGCCCGCGCCATCGATCATCGCAGCGTCGACGAGCTCGTCCGGCACCGTCAGGAAGAACTGCCGGAAGAGCAGCGTGGCCGTCGCCGAAGCGATCAGCGGGATCGTGAGGCCCCCGAACGTGTCCATCATGCCCAGGTTCGACACGACCTCGTAGGTGGGGATCATCCGCACCTCGACCGGCAGCATCAGGGTGATGAAGATCATCCAGAAGAAGAACATCCGCCCCGGGAAGGCGAAGAACACGACGGCGAACGCCGACAGCACCGAGATGGCGATCTTGCCGATGGCGATGAAGAGCGCCATGTACAGGCTGTTGCGCATCATCGCGAGCGCCGGCGTCGAACGCACCCGCACGCCGGTGTTGTCCGTGAGCGCCTGGGTGTAGTTCTCGACCAGGTTCGGGCCGATCGTCAACGGGAGGTCGCCACGGGCGATGGTGGCCGCGTCGTGGGTGGAGCCGACGAAGGCGAGGTAGATCGGGAACACGAAGATGACCACGCCGATCAAGAGCACGAGGTGCGGGATCCAGGTGTGCGTCCGGATGGCCATCAGTAGTGCACCCGCCGTTCGATGTATCGGAACTGGATGATCGTGAGCAGGATGACGGCCGTCATCAGGAGCACCGACTGCGCCGACGAGCCGCCCAGGTCGAGGTTCACCCAGCCGTCGCGGTAGAGCCGGTACATCAGCGTCGTGGTCGCGCGCCCCGGTCCGCCCTGGGTGATCGCGTGGATCACGCCGAAGGTGTCGAAGAACGCGTAGATGATGTTGACCACCAGAAGGAAGAAGGTGGTGGGGGAGAGCAGCGGGAACACCACCGACCAGAAGCGCCGGCCAGGCGTAGCGCCGTCGATCGCGGCCGCCTCGATGATGCCTTTCGGGATCGACTGGAGCCCCGCCAGGAAGAACAGGAAGTTGTAACTCACCTGTTTCCAGGCCGAGATGAAGATGACCAGGCCGAGCGCGTGGTCGGAGTTGATGCGGTAGTCCCACGGGATACCGAGGGCCCGCAGCCCCTGGCCGATCTGACCGATGTTGGGGTGGAAGATGAACAGCCACAGCACGGCGGCGACGGCCGGGGCGATGGCGTAGGGCCAGATGATGATCGTGCGGTAACCGGTCGCCCCGCGGATCACCTGGTCCGCCATCACGGCGAGCAGGAGCGCCGGCAGCATGGCACCCAGCGTGACGGCGACCGTGAAGACGATGGTGACGCGGGTCGCTTCGAGATAGAGCGGGCTGGTGAGGACGTGGGCGTAGTTCTCGAACCACACGAAGGTCGTGCGGAGCCCGAAGGGGTCCTCGAGCAGGAGCGATTGATAGATGGCCTGACCGGCCGGGTAGAAGAAGAAGACGATCGTGATGGCGAGCTGCGGCGCCAGGAGCAGGTAGGGGAGGAACTTGTGGCGGAAGATGGTGCGCCGCTGCATGGGGTCCTTCCAGCGTGCGGCCGCCTCCAGCGGGACCTGGGGGCGGCGTGCCGGGGGCGCCCGTGCGGGCGCCCCCGGTCAGGCGCGGTTAGCGGTTGGCGCGCTCGAACGCGCGGAGCACGACGTTGCCACGTTCCACGGCGCTGTCGAGCGCCGCTTGGGCGGTCTTCTGCCCCTGGAACACCATCTCGATCTCTTCTTCGATGATGTCGCGGATCTCGGGCATGTTGCCGAGCTGAAGACCGCGGGAGTTCTCGGTGGGCGGCTGATTGGTCAGCTGCAGGTACGGGATCGCCAGACCTGGCCGGTCCTCGTAGTAGCCCTCGCTCTCGAGCTTCTCGTAGACGCCGTTGACGATCGGCAGGTAGCCGGTGTCGAGGTGCCACTGCTCGGCGCGCTCCGGCTGCGCCAGGAAGTTGAAGAACTCGGCGACCGCGCGGTACTCCTCGACGGTGCGGGACGGAGCTTGCATCACCCAGAGGCTCGCGCCGCCGATGATCGAGTTCTGCGGCTCTTCGGCGAACTCCTGGTGCACGGGCAGGAAGTGCGCGGCCCAGGCGAAGGTCGCCTCGCGGTTGACGCGCGCGAGCAGGCCCGACGAGGCTTGCACGATGGCGCACTCGCCCGACGGGAACAGCGCGTCGGCGGCGTTGCCGCGTCCGCCGTACGTCGCGGAGCCCTCGGCGATCATCTCGGCGAGGTTCGTGATGTGCGCGACGTGCAGCTCGCTGTTGATGCGCAGCTCGGCGCCGAGGCCGCCCATGCCGTTCATCTCGGTCGCCAGCGGGACGTTGTGCATCGCGCTGAAGTTCTCGAACTGGCTCCAGCTCGGCCATGCGAACGAGAACCCGCAGGGGGCGGCTCCGCTGTCGACGACCTGCTTGGCGACGTCGCGGACCTCGTGCCAGTACTTCAGCGACGTGGTCTCGGGGTCGAGGCCGGCGGCGGTCAGGGCGTCGTCGTTGACCCACATGACCGTCGTCGAGCTGTTGAACGGCATCGACATCATCTGGCCTTCGGCGTTGCTGTAGTAGCCACGGATGGCCGCGATGTAGCGCTCGGGATCGAAGGGGACGCCGGTGTCGGCGAACAGCTGATGGACGGGCATGATCGCGCCACCCGAGTTCATCATCGTGGCGGTGCCGACCTCGAACATCTGCACGATGTGGGGGGCGGTGCCGGAACGGAACGCGGCGATGGCGGCGACCATCGTGTCGTTGTAGGTCCCCTTGTAGCTCGGGTTGACCTGGTACTCGTCCTGCGATTCGTTGAAGTCGGCGACGTACCCTTCGAGGGTCTCGCCGAGGGCGCCGGTGAAGCCGTGCCAGAACTCGACTTCGATGGGCTGCGCGAGCGCGGCGCCACCGAGGAACGTGAAGGCGAAGAGCGCCAGGAGCGCGCGCCGCGCGAGGGTGCGGGAGGGTCGGATCGACGGATGCATGTGGACTCCTCAGGTCGGGACGGACGCCGGCGCCGCGTAGCGGTCGCCGGGGCCGGCGCTGCAAGCCAGCCGTTCGCCCCCTCTCGGATCCACCGTGGTTCGGCCGGCACGCCGGCCACGGCGTCGGACTGCACCACGGCGCGAGGGCTGATGTCAGCGCCCTCCATGCATCCCTCACGTCGATGGATGCATTGTACCCGGGGGCACGGTCTTGGGGAACCGGTTCCTCCTCGAGGGCCGTGGTCGGACGACTTGCGCCGACGCCGTGCCCGGCCGATGATGGGGCGTCGGCTGCCGCGTGCGGCCCCGCCGCAAGGAGCGCGCCCCGAAGGAGCAGCGATGACCACGCCCGACGCACCGACCGGACCCCTCGTGTACCTCGATCGCGCGATGTCGCGGTTGCGCGACCTGAACCTGATCCCGACCGCCCCCGCCACCCACGAGGCGCCGATCGTCGCGCTGCTGCAACAGATCCACGACCTCGATCCGGACCGGGTCGTCGCCATCACGCGCACCCTCGCCCAGGCGTCGTTGTTCAACGACGTCGTGCGCGAGCAGGTCCAGGCGATGGAGATCGGCACCCGCTACGAGAAGATCGCCAACGCCTTCGACAGCATCCGCGACGACGCGAAGGCGATGGTCGACCAGGTCGAGGACGGCAAGGTCTCGACCTTCGAGCGCCTCTCGAACGTCTGGATGAAGGTCACGCGCGGCGACATCGCCGACCGCTTCGACACCATCAAGGACACCTACCTCGACGTGACCGCATCGGCGCAGGACCAGATCGAGCGCGAGAACCTGATCCTGGAGTCGTACCAGGACTTCCGCGGGGCGCTCAAGCAGGGCGAGGTCATGGCGTTCGAAGTGCTGCAGAGCGCGCAGCGCGAAGTCGACGCGGCGAAGGGCGAGCTGGACGCGGCGATGGCGCACGTAGAGGCCGCGCCCGGCGACGATCCCGCCGAGCGGGCGCGCCGCGAACTGGCGCGCGACGAGCGGGTGCGCGCGCTGCAGGACACGGATCGGCGCTTCCAGGTGGCCAAGGACCTGTCCGAGAACCTCACGATCGCCTACAACACCTCAGAGGTCGTCATGGCCCGGCTCATGCAGACGCACACCGCCAAGGAACGGGTGCGCTCGCAGGCGGTGTCGTTCTTCGGCACCAACGAGACCGTCCTGACCGCCCTGACCGCCTCGTTCACCGGGCTCTCGGGGCTGCACGAGGCGACGCAGACCCTCGAGACGATGAAGGAGGGCGTGAGCCGCTCGCTCGAGACCCTCGCGGACATGGGCGGCAAGGTGCAGGAAGAGGCCGTCCGTGCCGGCTACGGGCCGACCGTCCGCGCCGACGCGGTCAAGCGGCTCGTCGATTCGGTCGTGGAGTACCAGTCCCGGTCGCGCGAGATCGTGAGCGAGATGCGCACGTTGAGCACGACCAACGCCGAGGAGATCCGCGTGGCGGTCGAGGACGGCAAGCAGCGTTTGGCGCGCCTCGCCCAGCGTGCGGAGGGTTGAGGGGCGGTCGGTGACCACGACCGCGTTCGAGCCATCGCGCGCCGCGCCGCTGGACGACGTGATGCTGGCGATGGACGTCGTGGACACGCTGCGCCATCAGGACTCGCTCGTGGCCCGCGAGCTCGGGGAGGGCGAGCGCGAAGCGGATCTGCTCGATCGCCTGCGACGGCTGTACGCCGCCCAGGGGATCGAGGTGCCGGACCGGATCTTGCACGAGGGGGTCGCGGCGCTGCGCGAGGGGCGCTTCACGTACACGCCGCCCGCGGACTCCTGGTCGGTGCGGTGGGCGCGGGTCTACGTGCGTCGGGGGGCGTACGGCCGGGCGCTCCTGGCGCTGCTCGTGGTGGCCGTGGTGGTCGTGGTGGCGTACCGCGCGGTCGTCGTCGCCCCCCGAGAGGCGCTCGTCGCCGATCTGGGTCGCGCGCAGGCACGCGTGGTCGAGGTCGCGGAGGTCGACGCCGCGGTCGTGCAGGCGGAGACGCTCACCGCGACGGCCCGTGCTGCCGTGGCGTCGGGCGACCTGCCGATCGCGCGCACCGCGCTCGCCGACCTCGAAGCGTTGGTGGCCGAGCTCGAGGTCGCGTACCGCCTCGAGATCGTCGCGCGTCCGAACGAGACCACCGGCGTCTGGCGCATCCCCGACGCCAACGAGTCGGCCCGCAACTACTACCTGATCGTCGAGGCCGTCGACCCCGACGGGCGCGTGCTCGAGCGCCCCGTCCGGAACGAGGAGACCGGCACGACGAGCGTCGTCCGGCGCTGGGGTGTGCGGGTCGACGAGGCGACGTTCGAGCGCGTCGTCGCCGACAAGCAGGACGACGGGATCGTCCAGGACTACGTGTTCGGCGAGAAGCCCGCGGGCGTGCTCGAACCGCGCTACCGCTTCCCGACCACGGGCGGAGCGATCACGTCGTGGTGAGGGGACGCCCATGAGCAGCGGCCGTCAGGTGCTCGGCCTGGTCCAGCGATCGCTCGCGGAGGCTCGGTCGCGCACGGCGGAGCTCGACGCCCGCTTGGGCGAGGCGCAGGCGCGGCTCGTCAAGCTCGACGGCGACCGCGCCGGCCAGCTCCAAGCGCTGGCGCGTTGGCGGGTGGCGCAGTTGGCGGCGCCCGAGGGGCTGGTCGAGCGCCTCGTCGATGCCGAGACCCAGGCACGCGCGCTGCTCGATCGCCGCGACGCGGAGGCGACGGCCCTCCAGGTCCGCCTGGAGCGCGCCGACGCCGCCGCGGCCGAGCTCGCGGCCGAGCGCACGGTCGCGGAGGACGCCCTCGAGGCGGCCGCCGACGCCCTCGATGCGGCCGAGGCGGCGACCCAGGCGCGGCTCGGGGACGATCCCGCGTTCGTCGCGCAGCGCGAAGCCGTGCGCGACGCGGAGCGCGTCGCGGTCCACGCCGACGAGAAGGCGACCGCCGCCGAAGCCGAGCTCGACGCCAAAGGGCGCGCGTACCGCGACGACCCGCTGTTCGACTACCTGTGGCGGCGCGGCTACGGCACGCCCGCCTACGGCGCGGGGGCGCTGGTGCGCTGGCTCGACGGCAAGGTGGCCCGGTTGGTGGGCTACGCCGACGCGCGGCCGAACTACGCCCGCCTGTTGGACCTGCCGGTTCAGCTGCGGGCGCACGCGGACCGCGTCGGCGTCGAGGCCGATGCCGCGCTCGCCGAGCTGCGCCGGCTCGAAGAGGAGGCGCGCGCCGACGACGGGATCCCCGCCCTGGACGACGCGCACGCTCGTGCCGAGCAGCGGTTGCTCGAGATCGACGCTCGGATCGACGCGGCGGCCACCGAACGCCGTGCGGCGCTCGAAGCGTACGAGGCGCTCGTGGCGGGCGAAGACCCGCATACGCGCGAGGCGGTCGCCTTCCTCGCCTCGGAGTTCGGGCGCGAGGACTTGCAGGCGTTGCGCCGAGCGGCGCTCGCCACCCCGATGCCGGAAGACGACGCGATCGTCGCGCGGCTGCTCGACCTGGAGCGCGACCAGGACGCCGCAGCGTCCGCCGCGCGCGAGCTCAAGGAGGTGGCCGCCCGAGACCGAGCGCGCGCCACCGACCTCGAAGAGCTCCAGCGACGGTTCAAGGGCAAGGGCTTCGACCGGCCGGGCACCAGCTTCGCCGACCCGACCCTCATCGGCACCCTGCTCGTGCAGCTCTTGAACGGCGCCGTGACGCGCGATGCGCTCTGGCGGATCCTCGAGCAGCAGCGCCGGTACACGCCGCCGCGCAGCGACCCGACCTTCGGGTCGGGCGGGTTCGGTCGCGGTAGCCCATGGGGCGGCGGCGGCAAGGTGTTCCCACGCGGGGGGTTCGGCGGCACCGGCCGGGCCGGCGGCGGCGGCTTCAAACCCGGCGGCAGCGTGGGCGGCGGCGGCTTCCGGACCGGAGGTTCGGTGGGCGGCCGGGGCGGCTTCCGCACGGGCGGCAAGTTCTGATCTCGAAGGGCGCTTAGCTCAGTCGTCGTCGGCGACGTCGTGGATCCACGACAACGCCCGCATCGTGACGGGGAAGCCCGTCGTGGTCGCGGCGAGGAACGCCACGTGGCGCAGGTCGGCGACGCCGATACCGGCCTCGAGCGCCTGGCGCGTGTGGCTGTGCGTCGCCCCTTCGGACGCGGTGGCGATGGCGAACGCGAGCTTGACCAAGCGCCGCTCGCGATCGCTCAGCGGGCCGGCCTCGTGGGCGAGCGACGCGAAGCGCTCGTAGGCGTCGACGAGCTCGGGCTGGTCCTGCTGCAACTGGAGGAACGGGGCGGGTTTGGTCATGGCGACCTGCTTTCTACCGGGCAGCGAGTGCGCGGCCCCTCAAGCCTAGGTGATTCGGCTCGGGCGCGCCGGGGGCGTCCGTCCGGTGCTTTGGGGCGGTCGCCCCGACGTGCGCCGGCCGCGCGGAGCGATCGCGGCGGCGACGAGCAGCGCGCCCGCCGCGAAGGCGGCGACGACCGGCCAGCTCGCCCACCGCACCAGCATGGTCGCCAACCACGCGACGAAGGCCGCGAGCGCGGCGGGGTCCCGGTGCACCGCCTTGGCCAGGGCCACGAGGACGGGTTGGCGAGCGAGGAGCGCGCGGCCGCCCCGCGCGGCGGCGAGGGCAAGGCCGTCGGGTCCCTTCGCGAGCGCCGCGCCGTACAGCACCGCGTCGTCGCCGAGCCGCACGGCCCCCTTGCCGGCCCAGCGCAGCGCGAGCAATGGGTTCGGTGCCGCCTCGACGAAGCCCGCGAGCGCGGCGACGTCGTCGACGTCGTCGGCGTGCCGGAGGGCGCGAGTGCCGCCCGCGGGACCGAGCCGGCGGGCGATGCGCCCCGCATCCGAGAACATGTTCACGAGCGGACGCCATGTGCCTGCTCGCACGAGCCGCACGGTCGCCCCGGCCAACGCGTCGGTCAGCGCACCCGCGCGCCGCGCTGCCTTGAGCAGTGCGCCCCCCGCATCGACATGGGGCGCGAAGGTCGCGACCAGCCCGACGGCGGACAAACCGATCAGCACCGGATCGGTCGCGTCGCCGCGAGCCCAGGAGACGCCCTGGCGGGTGAGATCGCGAACGTCGCCGAACACGACGAGGTCGCTCGCCAGCGCACAGCCCACCGCGGCGACGTCGTCACCGCGTCCGGTCCACGCCCCCGCGGCGCACCTCGAGAAGGTCGCCGCGATCGTGGTCCATCGCGCGCGTGCGCGTGCGGCCGCGTTGGTGCACGCACCCGCCTCCGCGAGTTCGAGCGCGTCGGCGACCCGGTCCTCGGCGAGCGCCCACTCGGCCTCGATGCAGAAGGGGTGGTCGGGCAGGGCCTCGAGGTACGGGCCACGGGCTTCCAGCACGACCTTCCCGGTGAGGGCCATCAGAGCCGCCAGCACCAGCGCCACGGCGAGCAGCACGCGTCCGATGCGCTTCACCGGTGCGTTCCTGGGCGAGCGGAGAGGCTGGGCAGGGGAGTGGGGATGGCCACGGCCCCATTGTGGCGCTTCCCGGGGTAGGAGCCGGGCCCGACAACGGGAGACACGATGCCATAGCAGTACAACGGTGTTTGACGATGCGAACGCTGGTCCCTGCACGCCGTAGGCATCCGGGACCCGCGTAGGTGAGCGGCCTTCGGGCGTGCTTGGCGGCGCAGGGCGGGCGAGGCTGCGCCACCGACCCCCGGACCGGCGAGCGGTACCATCGCGCTCGACCATGAGCGAAGACGCGCCACAGCCTCTGAACCCCGCCCAGCTCGAGGCGACGTCGCTCCTCGACGGCGCCTTGCTCGTGGTGGCCGGTGCGGGGACCGGCAAGACGCGCGTGATCGAAGAGCGCACGGCGCGCCTGCTGGAGCGCGGGGTGCCCCCCGAGCAGGTCCTGCTGATGACCTTCACGCGGAAGGCGGCGGCCGAGATGCTCGAGCGCGCCGCGGCGCGCCACCCGCTCGCACGGCGCGTCGACGGCGGCACCTTCCACCACGTCGCGTACCGGATCGTGGCGCGCCAGTTCCGGGCCCTGGGGCTCCCACGGCCGCCGACCGTGATCGACACCGACGACGCGGCCAACGCGGTCGCAGCGGTGGTGCAGCGCTTGGGGCTGCAGCGCGATCGTCGCAGCCGGCTGCCGCGCAAGGGAGCTCTGCAAGCAGCGTTCAGCCGGGCGACCAACCTCCGCGTTCCCCTGGCCGAGGTGGTGGGGCGCGACCTGCCGGACTTCACCGAGCAGGTCGAGACGCTCCAGAAGGTCCGCCGTGCGTGGGCGGCGTACAAGCTCGAGCGCGGGTACGTGGACTACGACGACGTGCTCGTGATGGCGGCCAAGCTGCTCGAGATGCCCGACGTTCGCGCCCGGGTGGCCGCGGCATGGAGCTACGTGCTGGTCGACGAGTATCAGGACGTCAACGCGTGGCAGGCGGACCTGGCGCTGCGGCTCGCGGAACCGCACGGCAACCTGATGGTCGTAGGGGACCCCAAGCAGAGCATCTACGCCTTCCGCGGTGCGCGGGTGGACAAGATCGTCGGGTTCGCCGACGAGGTCGACGGAGCGCGGGTGGTGCACCTGACCGACAACTACCGCAGCACCCAGGCGATCCTCGACGTGGCGAACGCGGTGATGGCGCAGATGGCGGGCGCCCCCGCTCGCCCCCTGCGCGCCGCGCTGCGCCCGCAGGGCGAGCGGCCGGTGCTCCGGGTGGTCGAGGACGAGCGCGCCGTCGCCGACCTGGTCGCCGACGCGCTGCAGGACCGCCTCGGCGACCCGGGGGCCCTCGGCGGGCACGCCGTGCTGGTGCGCAACGCCTACCAGAGCGTGCCTTTGCAAGGTGAGTTGCTGCGGCGCAAGATCCCGTTCGCCGTGTTCGGGGGGCTGCGCTTCACCGAAGCCGCGCACGTCAAGGACGTCCTCGCGGCGTTGCGGGTGCTGCACAACGGCTTCGACGAGCTCGCTTGGCTGCGGCTCCTGCAACTGCTCGAGGGCGTGGGGGAGACCACCGCGGCGCGCTGGTTCGCGGACTTCTCCGACCCCGACGCCCTGGCCGCCACCGGTGAGGACGGGCCGTTGGCGCGTGCGGGAAAGCGCGTCGACCCGGTGGCCGCGCCGAAGTTGCGCCCGGCGCTCGCCGGTCTCGTCGCCGCGCTCGTCCGGGCGCGCGACGCGGACTCGGTCGCCGCGGCCTACGACCAGGTGGTCGCCTGGTACCTCCCGGTGCTGGCGCGTCGGTTCCCCCACGAGCCCCACCGCCCGCAGGACCTGACCTTCTTCCGGATCGTCGTCGAGCGCTACGCCGACCTGGCCTCGCTGCTCGCGGACCTGGCGCTCGACCCCGAGACCACGCGCCAGGCGGTCGCCGCCGGAGCGCCCGAGGCGGCGGAAGGATTGCGCCCGGTGACGATCTCGACGATCCACTCCGCCAAGGGGCTCGAGTGGGACCACGTCACGCTCGTCGGCGTCGACGACCGCACGCTCCCGAGCCCATGGGCGGTACGCCGCGCCGCCGAGAGCGGCGGCGCGGCCGACGGCCGCGGTGAGGCCGAACTGGAAGAAGAGATGCGGCTCCTCTACGTGGCCGTCACGCGTGCACGCGAGCGGCTCGAGGTGGTGCACGCGCTGTTCGGCCGTCAGGGCCTGCAGCGCTTGTCGCGCTTCCTGGAGGAGCCCGGCGTGCAGGCCGCGTTCGAGGTGACGACCGCGCCGCGCGCTACCTTCGCCGACGAGCGCGGGCCGCGCATCGATCGCGGCGGACTGCTCGCGGCGCTGGCGGGCGAGGACGAGGCGTAGGCGACAGCGAACGAGCGCACGAGCGATTCGTTCGTGCATTCGTGCGCGAACGCGATGAACGCAGCGACAGCGCCTTCAGCGCCGGACGATCCCGTGGGGAAGCCAGGCGCCCACCACCCAGTTCGGTGCGTCGACCACCTCGTGCACCCGCAGGTCCGCCGCGACGCTGCACAGCGCGTACGCTTCCACCGCGTCCAGGGCGGTGGTCGCCGTGAGGTGGTCGATCATCGCCGCCACCGCGTCGCGCGCGGCCCCCACGAGGTCGGGCCCGACGCCAGTGGTCACGAACGATCCCTCCGTCGCCCGGTCGCCCGGCGCGGCGCCGAAGGTCTCGAACGCCGGGAAGCGCAGCGTTCGGTCGCGCCGCACCCGGAAGCGCAGCGCGATGCGCATGCGCGATTCGATCGCCGTGCCGCAGACCTCGCCGTCTCCCTGCGCCGCGTGGGTGTCGCCGACCGAGAAGCGGGCTCCGTCGACGCCGACCGGGAGGTAGAGCTTGGTGCCGGCCGTCAGGTGCTTGGTGTCCAGGTTCCCGCCCCACGCGTGGGGCGGGAGCGTAGCGTGCGGACCGGGCGTGGGCGGCGCCAGACCGATCGTGCCGGGGAAGGGGGCGATGGGCACGTCGATGCCGTCGGCGAACGCGGCCGATGGTGCACCGGGCGTCAGGTCCCAGTGCTTGAGCCACGGGTCCGGGAACTGATCGGCCAGGAGGCCGAAGCCCGGGATCGTGGCCGTCCAGCCCCAGCGGGTCATGCCGAGCTCGAGCACCTCGACCTCGAGCACGTCCCCCGGCCGGGCGCCGAGGACGTGGACCGGGCCGCTCACCGGGTTGACGCGGGCGAAGTCGATCGTCGCGAGGTCCGCGGCGGTCGAGTGGGGCCCGAGCTGGCCGCCCGAGGCGTCGGTGGTGTCGAACTCGACCGACGCTCCGTCCTCGACGGTCAGCGCCGGCGTGAGGTCGCGGTCCCATGCGTGGTGGTGTTGGTGTTCGTGGATCGTGTGCTGGCAGCGACCGAGCGCCATCGACGTTCCTTCCGGGCGGAGGCGGACGGCCGCACCGCGATGTGGGGTGCCGGCATCATGCCACGCGTCGCGATGGCGCGCCGCCGTCGCAGCGGGGTCAGCGAGGGTCGGTCGCGAACGTCGCGATGAGTTCGACGAGCGCGTGCGCATCGTCGAAGGTGCTGGCCCAGCCGTACGAGACGCGCACGGCGCCGGAGCCCTTGCCGCTCAGGCAGCTGCGGAAGGCGTCGATCGTCATGCGGTCGTGGTTCGCGAAGCAGCCGACGAGCTCTTCACCCGAGATGCCGAGCGCAGCCTCGCCGGCACCCGGGTTGCAGAAGCAGCCGGTGCGCAGCGAGATCCGACCGGCGTTCGCGCGCCGTTCGACCTCGCGGTGGTCGACCAGCGCACCGTTCGCGTCGTGCACGTTGAACGCCATCGCGCTCCCGCGCCCGTCGCTGCCGGGCGGGCCGTAGACGTGGACGACGGGTCGACCGTTCGGGTGGCGCAGGGCGAGCAGCTCTTCGAGGGTCCAGGCGGTCAACGCCATGGCGCGGGCGTCGATCGCGGTCTGGCGACCGTTGCCCAGGCGCGCGAGGCCGTCCTCGATCGCCGCGAGCGCCAGGAAGTTCAGGGTGCCGTCCTCGAAGGCCTCCGCCCCCTCGTGCAGGTCGTGCCGCGGCTGGGACACGGCGGCGTAGGCGATCGTGCCGCCGGCGAACCACGGGCGGCGCAGCGCGGCGAGCGCGTCGCGGCGCGCGACGAGCGCACCGACGCCGGTGGGGAAGCCGAACATCTTGTAGAACGACAGCGAGACGAAGTCGGGCTTCGTCGCGCCCAGGTCGAGCGCGTGCGTCGGCGCGAAGGCGGCGGCGTCGAGCAGGACCGACCAGCCCTGCGCGCGGGCGCGCTCGACCCAGTCGAGCGGGTGCAGGACCCCCGAGAAGTTCGACTGCGCCGGGTAGGCGAAGAGCCGGGGTGCGCCGCTGGGCGCCGCCTCGAGCGCCCGCCGCAGGCCTTCGTCGTCGATGCGCAGTTCGGGCGGGCGGACCGGCGCGTAGACCACGTCGGCGCCCCGGGCGCGCGCGTACTCGCGGATGCCGTTGACCGAGTTGTGGTTGTCGTACGTCAACAGGTACGTCCCGCCGGGACCGAACGGGAACGACTCGGCGACGAGCTTGAGGGCGCCGCTGGCGTTGGCGGTGAAGACGACGACGTACTCGTCCGGGTCCGCCCGTACGTGCGCCAACACCGCGCGGCGGGCGGACTCGACGATCTCGGTCGCCGCCCTCGACGTCGGGTTGGTGGAGTGCGGGTTCCCGAAGAGGCCGTCGATCAGCCGGTCGGCGTGGGCGCGGACGAGCGACTCGGGATAGAGGCCGGCACCCGTGTAGTCGAGGTAGACGTCGCCGTGCCGATCGAGCCGGGCGAAGTCCTCGCGGCGATCCGCGTCGAGGAGCGCGGACGCGTAGGCCGGCCAGCGGCGCGCGAAGTCGGCGAACGCGTCGCCGCAGGCACGTCGGCCGTGGCCGCTTGCGTCGTCGGGGCGCCGGTCTTCGCGGCCACGCAGGCTGGTGGTCATCGGTCCCTCCAGGTCTCGGGCGGATCGTACCGCTCGGCGCGGCTTGGCGAGCGCGGTCGCAGACGCGGTTCGGCGCCGGGCTCTAGGCTGGAGGAATGTCCGCGTCGCTCGACGTTCCCCCCACCCTCACCTACGCCCGCGCCCGCCTGTACCTCGGCGCGTCCGCCGTCGGCACCCTCACCGTGCTGGCGGCTCTGGCCCTTCTGCTCGGTTTGCCGGAGCGCTGGTGGCCCAGCGAGCCGGGCCCCTTCGTGCGCGACGTGCTCGCGTGGGCGGTCGCGGTCGCGGTCCATGCCGCCGTCCTCGCGCCCTTCGACCTCTTCGCCGGGTCGCTGATCCCGCGCGCGTACGGCCGTACGGCGGAGCCGCTCGGGGCGTTCCTCGGCCGGTGGGCGCGCGGAGCGGTGCTCCACGGCGTCGCGCTGACGGTCGTGGGCGCGCTCGTGATGGCGGCGGCCCGCGCCGCCGGCGGCTGGGGCGCGGTCGCGGCGTTCCTCGCCCTGTCGCTCGCGCTCCTGGCTGCTCAGCCCTGGGTGGCCGCGGCCGTCGCCGGTTGGCGGGTGCGGCGCCTGCCGACCGCACCCGCGACCGCCGCGCTCGGCAGCGGCGCGTTGGCGTACGACGCGCCGCAGCCGCACGTCACGGGCGGAGCCTACGGATTGCCGTTCCGGACGCGCTGGGTCGTGCCTGGGCGCTGGTCGGGTGAGCCCGAGCGCGTGGCCCTAGACGCCCAGTCGGTCCGCCGCGCCTGGATCGAGCGTTCCGGTGCGCGCGACCGCGGGGTGCTGTTGGCGCTCGCGTGGAACGCGCTCCCGCTCGTGCTCGTGCTGGTGGTGTGGGGAGCGCCTGCGGCGGCGGCCGACGTCGTGCGGTGGGCGCTGCTCGGCACCGTGTGGTCGTTCGTGGGGCTGCTCGTGCTCCCGACGCCGTCGCGTCGCGCCGTGCTCGGCGCGGACGCGGCCGCGCGCGCGCAGGGCGTGGACGCCGCGTACCTGACGGCCGCGCTCGAGCGCCTCGACCTCGATCAGGACGACGAACCCGAGCGCTCGGCGGGGGTGGAGACGATCTTCCATCCGATCCCCGGTCTGCGCCGGCGCGCGGAGCTCCTCGCGTCCGCCGACCCGCCGGCGCCCTCGGCGACGTCGACCTGGCACGCCGCACGCGTCGCGCTGTACACCTCGTGGGCCGGCGGGGGCTTCTTGGGGCGCGCGGTGCACTGCAACCTCGGTCGGCCCGAGGTGTGGGTCTTCCTGCCGAGCGATTGACGCGGAGGTCATGCCGAGGGCCCACCGCCGCGGGGGAGCCGCGACGAGGCCACGGCCGCCGCGCCCGCGGCCACCACGAGCAGCGCGAAGAGCACCCGGAAGGCGGTCTCATCCGCCGCGGCCCCGAGGATCGCGGCCATCCCCGACGCACCGAGGATGCTGCCCAGGTAGCGCATGGTGGAGAACAGACCGGCGGCCTGGCCCGCCTCGTCGGCGCGCGCCGCTTCCATGGCGGCGGTCTGCACCGGCGCGCCGGCGAGCCCGATGCCCGTCCCCACGATCATCAAGGGCACGAGGAAGGCGGGCCACGACCAAGCGGTCGAGACGCCCACGAGCGGCGCCGCACCGAGCATGGCGATCAGCGTCCCCGCCAAGGCCGGGGCGCGGCGTCCGACGCGGTCGGCGAGCCAGCCGCCCACCGGTCCGAAGACGAGCATGAGCAGCGACATCCCGGACAGGAGCAACCCGACCTCGCGTGCCCCCCACCCGACGAGCTGCGCCAAGAACACCGGAACCGCGAGCAGGATCGTGTACATCGTCAAGTTCGAGAAGAGGATCGACGCCCCGGCCGGTAGGAAGCCGGGTCGGCCCAAGAGCCGGAGGTCGACGACCGGCGAGGCGACCCGCGCGACGTGGCGGCGCAGGAGCCACGTCGCAGCCGCCGCCGCCACGGCGAGCGCTGGGATCGCCGGCCACGGGACGCCGGGTACCCGCCAGAGGGTCGCCGCGAGCGCGAACCCGACGAGCGAGACCAGGAGCAGGCCGCTGCCGGCGAGGTCGAAGCGGCCGGCCGGCGCGGCGCGCTCGGGGTCGCCTACGCGAAGGGCCAGCGCGATCGCCGGGACGAGCACCAGCAGGTTGAGGGCGAAGATCCAGCGCCACCCGAAGGCGCCGGTCACGAGCCCACCGAGGGGCGGGCCGATGGCGGCCGCCACCCCGATCCCGGCGCCGATCAGTCCGAAGGCACGCCCCCGCGCCTCCGTCGGGACGAGCGTTCGGACGAGCGCGGTCGCGTTGGGGATCGCGCTGGCGCCGGTCACGGCCTGGGCGGTGCGCGCGGCGACCAGGACCTCGATCGTCGGGGCGAGGGCGGCGACGAGGCTCGCGACCCCGAAGCCGCCGAGGCCGAGCAGCAGCAGTCGCCGGCGCCCGAAGCGATCGCCGAGCGAGCCGCCCAACGGCTGCACGGCGGCCATCGCCACCAGGTACGACACCACGACCCAGCTCCCCCAGGTCAGCGACGCACCGAGGTCGGCGAGCACCTCGGGCAGCGCGACCACGATCATGGTCGAGTTGAGCGGCGCGAGCACGCCGGCGAAGATCGCCGCGGCGATCACGGTGCCGGTCGCCACCCGCCTCGGTTCGGGCATCAAGCCTCGTTCACGATGCGGACCTGACCGCGGTCGCCGTCGACCTCGAGCAGCATGCCGTCGCGGATGCGGCGGGTGCCGACGCGCGTCCCGACGACGGCCGGGAGCCCGTACTCGCGCGCGATGACGGCCGTGTGGCTCAAGACCCCGCCGGCATCGGTCACCAAACCGGCGGCGATGCCGAACAGCGGCGTCCAGGGCTGCGAGGTGGTGGTCGCGACCAGGATCTCGCCCGGCTCGAGTTGCCCGGCGTCGCGCAGGTCGCGCAGGACGCGCGCGCGCCCGCGTGCGAGGCCGCGTGCGGCCGGCGTGCCGGTGATGACGTCGGGCTCGCGGGTCTCGGGCGGAGGGCCGCCAGCGTAGCTGTTGCCCTTGGCGGCGTCAGCGTTGGGCGGGGTGCCCAGCGTCTCGGGCGGGTCGACGTCCGCGAAGGTGCGCAGCTCGCGCTGCCGCTCGGCGATCAGAGCGCGCCGATCGAGCGGGGGCAAGGCCGTCCAGGTGGCGCGCAGCTCGTCCCAGGTGAGGTGGAGCACGTCCTCGGGTGCGGCGATGGCGGCCGCGTCCGCGAGTCGTCGACCGACCTCCAGGACGACGCGACGCACAGCGGCGGTGGTGCGGTAGTCGAGCAGGAAGTTGTGGTCCTCCGAGGCCACGAAGGCGGAGCGCCCCGCCGCGAGGCGCTGCTCGAAGGCCGCGCGCACCGGCTCGGGGTAGCCGCGCAGTCGTTCCCGCACCGCCGCGAGGCGGCGCTCGCCCTCGGCCGCCACCTCGGCGTGGCGCGCGCGAGCATCGTGCTCGGGACGCCGCAGTGCGTCCTGCAGCATGGCGATCACGGGCGTCGGGTCCTCGACGAGGCTGGGGGCGCTCACCGCCAGGTACAGCGTGCGGTGCCCGAAGTCGGCCAGGTAGGCGGCGATGGCCCGGCGCACGGGCGCGGCGTCGCCGCGCCGCTCCAGCGCGCCCAGGACCTCGGTGGATGGCAGGGCGACGAGCTCCTCGCCGAGCCCGGGCACCGCCGCGACCGCGTCCCGCACGGCCCAGAGGGCCTCGCCGGCGCGCGTCGTCAGCGTCGCCTGCCCCTGCAGCATGCTGGCGGCGTCGAGTTGGCTGGCGTCCTCGAAGAGCTCGCCGTGGAGCGCCACGAAGGCGTCGCGAGCCCAGGCGGCCGGGAGGACGATCTCGAAGTGCAGTTGCCAGATGCGCACCAGGCGCTCGTACGTCGCGTCGAGGTGGGCGAGGAGCGCCGCGTCGTCGGCGCTCGGGAGATCGAAGCCGTCCCAGAAGGCGAGGTGGGCCTCGATCTCGGGTCGCCACCGCCAGGTCCAGACGTTCGCCAGGCCCGCGTGGATCTCGGCCGACGCGGCCTCGCCACGCGCGCTCCAGGCGGCCCGCTCCTCCTCCGACATGGCGAGCTTCCGTCGCGACCAGTAGAAGTGCGTCCAGAAGCGTCGGACGTGGGCGGTGGCGAGGAAGCCGTAGGTTCGGAAGCCGTGCGTGAGGCCCACCTCGTAGACGAGACGCGTGAGGTCCAGGTCGAGCATGGTCATCTGCCCGGGGAAGTGCACGCGGTCGCGCGCCCACGGGTGGTCGGCGTCGTCCGGCTCCTGCCATGGGTCGGGCAGCCCGCCGAGCGGGTCGTCCGGCGCCGCGAGCGCGCCCGGCGCCGGGTCCGGCAGCGCGGTCACGGGGCGGCATTGGAGCAGGAACAGATCGCCATCGGCGAGGGCGAACTCGACGTCGACGGGCCATCCCTGGCGGCGCTCGAGGTCGCACGTCAGCGTCGCGATGGCGGCCAGGTCGTCGTCCGCGAGCGCCGGCCGCTCGCGCAGGAACTTCGGTACGGCCAGCTCGACGGTGCGCCCCTCGGTGAGGACGGTCATCTTGGCCTTCTCGCTGGGTCGGGTCTCGACGACTTGGAGGTCCGTCTTGTCGAGCGTCCAGCCGTCGGGCGTGACGTGCCCGGCGACGAGGCTCTCGCCCAGGCCCCAGGTGGCGTTGACGATCATGCGGTCGCGCCGACCGGAGACCGGGTCGACGCTGAAGGCGACCCCGGAAGCGTCGGCGACCACGAGGCGCTGCACGAGCACGGCGAGCGCCAGTCCGTCCTCCGGGAGCGCGTGGTCGCGCCGGTAGGCCAGGGCGACCTCGCTGCGGAGCGAAGCCCAGGTGCGCTCGATCGCCTCGAGCACGGCGTCGAGGCCGACGACCCCGAGGATCGTCTCGTGCTGGCCCGCGAAGGAGGCGGCGGGGCCGTCCTCGTCGAGCGCCGAGGAGCGGACGGCGACGGGCGGGGGTGGGGAGGCGTCCCCCACGAGCTGGGTGTAGGCGTCGACGATGGCCTGGCTGAGCTCCGGATCGATGCCGCCCGCCCGCTCGGCGCGGCGGTAGGCCTCGGCGCTCAGGCAGAAACCGGGCGGCACGGGGTGGGTCGCCGCGAGCGCGCTGAGGTGCGCGGCCTTGGGGCCGACGAGCGCCGGGTCGGCGGCGCGGGGGTCGCCCAGGGCCAGGACGAGGGAACTCAACGGACGCAAACGGCCAGGGTCATGGACGCCTCCGGGGTCGTGCGCTGGATTGGTGCGC
>JAABRX010000135.1 GCA_011390675.1 Trueperaceae bacterium
GATGCCCGCGGCAACGTGCTGGCCGAGCTCCTCGCCGATCCGCCCAGCGCGGACACGGTCGACGCGGGGACGCTCGACGTCCTGCTCCGCGTCGAGACCACGACCGACTTCCACGTGGGCGGCCACGTGGCGTTCGGCCCTGACGGCTACCTGTACGCGGCCCTCGGCGACGGCGGCAACCGGTCCGCCGCGCAGGACCTCGCGGACCCGTACGGCGGCCTGCTGCGGCTCGACGTCGATGGCGCCGTGGTGCCCGCGGTGCCGGCCGACAACCCCTTCGTCGATGCCCCTGGAGCGC
>JAABRX010000136.1 GCA_011390675.1 Trueperaceae bacterium
CTACGGGCTCCGCAACCCATGGCGCTTCTCGTTCGACGCCGAGACGGGCGACCTCTGGATCGCCGACGTCGGCCAGGACGACGTCGAGGAGATCAACGTGTTGCCGTCGGGCGCGGCGGGCGGCGCGAACTACGGCTGGCCGATCATGGAGGGTGACCGGTGCTTCCCGCCCGCCACGACCTGCGATCCGAGCGGGCTGACGCTGCCCGACTTCGTCTTCACCCATGCCAGCGGTTGGGGCCAATCGGTGACGGGGGGCTACGTGTACCGGGGAGCCGCCATCCCCGACCTGGTCGGGTCCTACGTGTTCGGCGACTTCATCAGCGGCGACCTGTTCGTGGTGCCGTCCGGGGCCGCCGGTTCGCAACCGGAGCGACTCCTCGACACCTCGTTCCGGGTCGTGAGCTTCGGCGTCGACGAAGCGGACGAGATCCTCGTGGTCGATTACGCCGGGGGCGGGATCTACCGGTTGGTGGCGTCCGCGCCGTAACCGACGGCCCCGATCCTCCCGCCGACCTCCAGGGCAGGGGACCGGTCGCCGCGACGCCTGGACGCTCACGCGCATCGGCGGGCGGGCGGCGACGACGCCCGAAGGCTGCTGCGTTGGCCGAAATGCTTTCCAGGACAGCCTTTCTCGATGTGCGAGGCTTCGGCCCCGACGCATCATCGCCCGGTCGCGGGTTCGAGCGCCGGAGGGTCCCACCCTCGCCATCCTTCGAAGCTATGGCGTCGCAACCCGGACGGGCGTCTCGACGTCTTCGCCCGCCGACCCGGTCCCGAGCTGGCCGGCGCAGTTGTCGCCCCAGGCCCTCGTCTGGCCGTCCCGGTCGATCGCGAGACCGTGGGATGGAGCTGCGCCACCGTAGGGATCGGGCGGCCATGCGACACTCGCCTGCAGCACGTGGCCGGCCGCATGCGCGCCGGCGTCTGGAGGTGGACCACCTTGACATGGAGCGCGCGTGACATCCCCGACCAGAGCGGCCGCGTGGCCGTCGTCACCGGCGGCAACGGCGGGCTTGGGCTCGAGACCGTCCGCGAGCTGGCCCGGAAGGGCGCGCACGTGGTGATGGCGGCGCGCAACCTGGACAAGGCGGCGCGCGCCCGCGCGGAGGTGACGTCGGAGCTGCCCGGGGCCTCGGTCGAGGTGCGCGCGCTCGACCTCGCTTCGTTGGCGTCGGTCCGCGCCTTCGCCGCGGAGGTCCTGGAGGCGCACGCCACGATCGACCTGCTGTTCGCCAACGCGGGCGTGATGGCGACGCCGGAGGGCACGACCGCCGATGGCTTCGAGACGCAGTTCGGCACCAACCACCTGGGCCACTTCGAGCTCACGCGCCTGCTGCTGCCTGCCCTGCAACGCGCGGGCGCCGCACGCGTGGTGACGACGACCTCGACCGCCCGCTTCGCGGCGGGCCCCTACGACCTCGACGATCCGCATCATCGCCGCCGTAGCTACGAGCCCTGGGAGGCCTACGGCTACTCGAAGCTCGCGAATCTGCAGTTCGCCCTCGAACTCGACCGGCGCCTGCGCGCGGCCGGCTCGCGCGTCGCAGCGCTCTCGGCCGACCCCGGTTTGTCCTACACCGATCTCCAGCAGACGACGGCGAAGGAGCTGCCGGGCTGGTCGCAGATGCTCGCCGCGAGGATGGTCCGGTGGATCGGGCAGTCGGCAGCGGCGGGGGCGCTCGATCAGCTGCGGGCGGGCACGGATCCGTCGGCCGTTGGTGGCACGCTGGTCCGGCCGCGTTGGATCGTGCGCGGCGCACCCGTCGTCGGCGGCATCGGCGCCCGCCTGAGGAAGCCGGCCGACCTCGAGAAGCTCTGGCGCGTGTCCGAGCAGGAGGTCGGCGCGGCGTTCGACGTGGCCGCCCTGGTGGGGAGCTAGGCCCGGCGATGCGGGCCTCGGGGCCCCAGCGGCGCCCGACGGCTACCGTCCACGCAGCGCGCTGACGGCGTCGAGCACGACCTCGAGGCCCACGTCGAACTCGCCGGCCGGGTCGTAACCGGCCGCCGTGAGCGCGTGCGCGGCCTCAGCGAGGTACGGGTGGGTCTCCGCGTCGAGCTGGGGGAGGAAGACCTCGTCGGCCATGGCCGCGAGGCCCTCGGCCCCCTCGAAGGGGAGCGTCACCAGCTGCAGGACGTAGCCGTAGAGGTAGCTGTCGAGCACCCATTGGGCGTGGGTGGCGGCCACGACCGAGAACCCGGCGCGCCGCAGGACGGCGAGCATGGCCTCGCGCTGGCGCAGGTTGGCCGGCCCGGGTCGGGTACGCGACTCCATGAGCGCGATCGCCCACGGGTGGCGACGCAGGACGTCCTGGGCCGAGCGCATCCGCTGCCGCAGCGCAGCGCGCCATTCGGCGCCCTCGGGCGGCAGCTCGATCTCGGCGAACACCAGGTCGACGAGTTCGTCGAGCAGCGCGTCCTTGTCGGCGACGTGGTGGTAGAGCGACATCGCGCCGGCCCCGAGCGCGCGCGCGACCCGGCGCATGCTCAGGCCCTCGTGGCCGTCGCGGTCGGCGATCGCCAGCGCGGCGGCGAGCACCCGCTCCTTGGTGAGGGGGGTGCGGGGCTGGCCCGTGGCTTCGGGGTCGTTCACCGTGGTCGTCCCTCCTCGGGCGCCCGCCGACGCCCGCTTGACGCATGTTACGTCGAGCCCCGATCGTACACCGTACGTCGTACATCGTACGAGCATGGCGCGGACCCGCGCGCCGACCTAGGAGAACCCGATGGAATCCCCCGCTGCGCTCGCCCCCCCGGCTGGAGAACGATCCGCGCCAGAAACCCTGCCGACGACCATGCGCGCCGTCGCCCAGGACCGCTACGGCCCCCCGGAGTTGCTGTCGCCGATGCGTCTGCCGGTGCCGACGGTCGGCCCGCGGGACGTGCTCGTGCGGGCGCACGCTGCCGCGCTGCACCCGGGCGACGTCTTCACCATGGCGGGTCGCCCGTTCATGCTGCGGCTGGCGTTCGGGCTGCGTCGGCCCGGTCTCGGCGTGCCCGGCCGCGACCTCGCGGGCACCGTCGTGGCGGTCGGATCGCGCGTCGAGGACCTCGCGCCCGGCGACGAGGTCTTCGGCTGGACCGCCAGGGGATCACTGGCCGAGTACGTCGCCGCGCCCGCACATCACTTCGTGCGTCGGCCCGCGGGGGCCTCGATGGCGCAGGCGGCGGCGCTCGCGACCTCCGGGCTGACGGCCCTGCAGGCGTGCCGCGACGTGGCCAAGATCCGCCCCGGCCAACGCGTGCTCATCGTCGGCGCCTCCGGCGGCGTCGGGCACCTCGCGGTCCAGATCACCAAATCGCTCGGGGCGCACGTCACGGCGGTGTGCGGCGCCGCCAACCTCGACTTCGTGCGCGCGCTCGGCGCCGACCGGGCCATCGACTACGCCGCGGAGGACGTGACCGAGGGCGGTGAGGTGTTCGACGTGATCCTCGACAACGTCGAGACGCGGCCGCTGGCCGCCATGCGCCGCATCCTCGCCCCCGACGGCACCCTGATCCCCAACGACGGCACGGGCGGCGGCCCGCTCCTGGGACCGCTGCCGCGCATCCTCGCGACCCGAGTGCGCGACCTGTTCACGCGCCAGCGGCTGCGCCCCTTCCTGTCGCTGGAGAAGCGCGCCGACCTGGTCGCCCTGGCGGAGCTCGTCGCCACGGGACGCCTCATGCCGGCGGTGGGCCGCGTGGTACCGCTCACCGAGGCCGCCTCGGCGCTGTCGCAGGTGGCGACGGGCCACACGCGCGGGAAGGTGGTCGTGAACGTCGGCGACGGCAGCGGGTGACGGCAGCCGCGCGGGCCGTCATCCAGCGTGCCGTTCCGTCGGCGGCAGGACGAGCCCCCGACCGGCGGCTACCTGCTCACAGCCGGTCGAGCCATGCGTCGACCTGGCGCTGCGCCTCCTCCTGCGCGATCGCGTAACGCTCGCGGATCTTGCCGACGAGTTGGTCGCGTCGCCCCTCGACCTCCGCCAGGTCGTCGTCCGTGAGGCGACCCCACCGCGTCTTGAGATGCCCCTTGAGCTGCTCCCAGCGTCCCGTGAGTTCTTCCCAGGTCATCCTGCACTTCCTCTCAGCGGTGGCGCGACGCGCCGACGATCGTCAGCACGATGCCGGTCGCCACCGCGGCGCCGGCGGCGACGTCCGGGATCGTGATGGTGACGCGTCGTGGCATGGGGTTCCCTTCGCTATCTCGAGACGAGTCGGACGATCAGCGACAGCAGGAACAGCACGAGGAACACGTAGAACAGCACGCGCGCGATCGTGGCTGCGCCCGCGGCGATGCCGCCGAATCCGAAGACCGCCGCGACGAGCGCGATCAGGAAGAACGCGATGGACCAGCGAAGCATGGATTCCTCCCTTCACGAAGGAACGTGGGCGTGGTCTCACCCTAGCAGCGGTGATGTGGATCGTGTGTGGCGCAGGAGGCAAGGCGCGATCATGCCCGTCGGTGACAACGGTCGGAGGCCGATCACGCGAGCGATGTCATTGTCCTGTCGAAGTGAATCGAACCTGGGAAGCGAGGGTCCGGGATGCCGCATGTGCGCGAAGGATGCGGGCCGCGCCGTCGCGCCGCCGCTACAATCGACCCAAACGGTCGCGCTGCCGTCCAGCGCGGGGCGTCGGCAACGCAGGGAGGGCGCGATGCGGCTGCAGACGAAGATCGGCTACTCGGTGGGCGACTTCGGGCTGTCGATCGCCTACTTCGCCGTCGGCTTCTTCTTCCTCTTCTACCTGACCGACGTCGTCGGTCTCGCGGCGTCGCTCGCGGGCACGGTCGTGCTCGTCGGCAAGCTGTGGGACGGCGTCAACGACCCGCTGGTGGGCGTGCTCAGCGACCGGACCCGCTCCCGTTGGGGCCGCAAGCGCGTCTACCTCCTGTTCGGGGCGGTGCCGTTCGCCCTCAGCTTCGCCCTCCTGTGGCGGCTGCCGCTCGACGCCTCCGTGGCCGTGACCTTCGCCCTCGCGTGCGCGGCGATCCTGCTGTTCGCGACCACCTACTCGCTGGTCGCGGTCCCCTACATGGCGCTCGTGCCGGTCATGACCCGCGACTACGACGAGCGCACCGACCTGATCGGCTTCCGGGCGATGCTGTCCGCCGTCGCGACCATCGCCGGCGGCGCCATCGCGCTGCTCGTGTCGCGCGGCGACGCCGTCGCGCCGTCGCTGCGGACGATGTCGCTGGGCTTCGCCCTGGTGTGCGCGGCCGCCATCCTCGTGGCGGCGGCGAGCGTGCGCGGCGCGGAGGCCGGCGGTGGCGCGGACATCACCCGCGTGCCCCTGCGCCGCTACCTGGCGCTCGCCCGCGAGCCCAACGTCGCCACGCTGCTGTGGTTCAAGCTGCTCGGGGCGGTGGCGACCGGCGCCCTCACGGCGGCGCTGCCCTACTTCGCCGAGCACGTGATCGGCGACACCGGCGTCGCGTCGATCAGCCTGGCCGTCTACACGATCGCCGCGGCGGCCCTGATCCCCGTCGTCGTCCGCCTCACCCGCCGCTTCGACAAGCGCCACCTGCTGCTCGCGACCAACGCGACCGCCGCCCTCGTGCTCGGCGCGGTCGCCTTCCTGCTGCAGACCGACGCGGTCGTGCCGTTCCTGATCGGCTCCGGCCTGCTGGGGGCGGCCCTCTCCGCCTACCTGCTGATCCCGCCCTCGTTCGTCCCCGACCTGGTCGAGTGGTACCAGTACGAGCGCGGCGAACGCCACGAGTCGGTCTTCTTCGGTCTGTGGATGTCGATCCACCAGATCGGGCTCGGGGTGGCCGGCTTCGTGCTCGGCCTGCTGCTCCAGGCCTTCGGGTACGACGGCACCGCCGCGACGCAGTCGGCCTCCGGGATCCTGGGCGTGCGGCTGGCCTTCGGGGCCCTGCCCGCCGCCTTCCTGCTGATCGCCTCGCTCGTGCTGCTGCGTTACCGCGTCACCCGCGAGCGCTTCGAGGTGGCCCGCGACGCCGTGGCCGGCGGCCGGCCGTGAGTCGCCTCGGCTCGCTCCTGCTGGCCGCCCAGCTGCGCTGGCGCTTCGACCGCTGGAGCGCCGAACGGCTGCTCGCGCACCAGCGCGACCGCGTGCGCCGGCTCGTCGCCTACCTCGCCGAGCACGCCCCCTACTACCGCGAGCGGATCGACCCCGGCACGCCCCTCGACGAGGTCCCGAAGATGGACAAGCCGACGATGATGGCGCACTTCGACGCCATCAACACGGCCGGGCTCCGGCGCGACGACCTGGTGGCCTTCCGCACCCGCCAGGAACACGAACGCACCGGGGGGTTCTACCCGGGCGGGTACTCGGTGGGCCTCTCCAGCGGCACCTCCGGCAACAAGGTGCTCACCGTGCTGTCGCCCCACGAGCGCGACCGCTACTCGGCCCTGCTGTGGGCGCGCAGTGGCATCCCGCGCGGGCTGCGGCCGAAGCGCGTGCTCTTCGCGCTGCGCGCCCACAACGAGGCGTTCATGACCGTGACGCGCTTCGGGGTCACGCTGGTGTACGTCGACTACCTGCAGACGCCCGAGACGCTGCTCCGGCTCATCAACGAGCACCGCCTGAACGTCCTCGCGGGCCCCCCGTCGATCCTGTCCATCCTCGCCGAGCGGCGGCGCGAGATCCTCGGCCCGGTCGACGCCCTCGTCTCCTACGCCGAGGAGCTCGACGCGGGCACGCGCGCGCGGCTGGAAGAGGCGTTCGGGGCGCGCGTGGCCGAGATCTACCAGGGCGCCGAGGGGATGATCGGCACCACCTGCTCGGCGGGCGCCCTGCATCTCAACGAGGACGTCGTCCTGGTCGAGGTCGACGACGTCGGCGACGCTATCGGTCACGCCGGCTCGGCCGTCGTGACCGACCTGTACCGCACGACCCAGCCGTTCCTCCGCTACCGCCTCGGCGACCTCCTCGAGATCGGCGGCCGCGACTGCCCGTGCGGCTCGTCCTTCCGCGTCATCCGACGGATCCACGGCCGGGCCGATGGCGTGCTGATGCTGCCGGACGGCCGCGGCGGAACCGTCCCGCTCATGCCCGACTACGTCCGCCGCTCGATCAACCGGGCGTCGCAGGACGTCGACGAGTACCAGGCGATACAGCGCGCGCCGGACGACCTCGAGATCCGGCTGCTGCTGGCGCCGGACGCGGATCGACCGGCGATCGAGGCGGCCATCCGGGCGAACCTCGCCATGTGGTGCGCGCGCGCCGGCGGCGTCCCGCCCGCGATCCGCTTCACGGAGCGGCCGCCCGAGCGCAACCCGCGCTCCGGGAAGCTCATCCGGGTTCGGAGGACGTTCTGATGCCGACGCTCGTCGAGGTCGCTTCGCGCGCGTCGCCCGCGTTCGCGGCGCTCAAGGCGGTGGCGCACGAGGCGCACGCCGACGACCCCCTCTGGGCCCCCGAATCGGAGGAGGCGGTGGACTGGGCCTTCGGCGAGAGCGCCGCGGGGCGCACGCCCCTGCGGGCTTGGGTGGCCCTCGTGTCGGGCGTGCCGGTCGCGCGCGCCGCCGCCATCGCGCCCGACGGGCCCGTGGGCTGGATCGGCCTCTTCGAGTGCCTCCCCGGCGCCCGCGAGGCCGCGGTCGCGGTGCTCGAGGCCTGCTCAGAGGCCCTCGCGACATGGGGCTACGCGGCGGCCGAGGCGCCGCACGCCGACCCGCTCACCGTGGGGCTGCAGGTCGGCGGCTTCGATGCGCCGCAGACCGTCTTCACGCCGCGCCATCCACCCGCGTACCTCGGCCACTTCGAGGCGGCCGGCTTCGAGGTGCGGCAGCGCATGGTCGCGCCCGTCATGACCGCGGACCGCGTGCCCGCTTTCCCGGCCGGGCTCGCCGGCGTGCGCGTCCGGCCGCTCGACGTCGGGCGCCTCGAGCGCGACGCGGCCGCCTTCCACGAGCTCCAGACGGACGTGTTCGGCGGTCGGCCCGGCCGCGTGGCGCGCGATCCGGGTGGCACGCGGCGCCTCCTGGAGCGGCTGCTGCCCCACGTCGATCCCGATCTCGTGCTCGTCGCCGAGCGCGGTGGCCGCGTGGTGGGCAACCTCCTGTGCCTGCCGGACACGTGGCAGTCGCACGACCGGGCGCGGATCGACCGTGCGCGCATCGTCTCGATCGCGGTGCGCGCCGACCAGCGCCGGCGCGGCATCGGCCTGGCGATGGCGGCCTACCTGGCGAGGACGCTCGTCGCGAAGGGGTACACGTCGTGCGAGGGGGCTTGGGTGCGCGAGGAGAACCGTGCGCCGCTGGCCCTGGCGGATCGCTTCGGCGGTCGCGTCGGCCGACGCTTCGCCCTGCTGGGCCGGAGCCTGGGGCGCGCCTGAGGGTCGGTCTGGTTCCGACCGGCGAGCCCCGACGCGTGCCGCGTCGGGTCGGGTACCGGGTCGTCGAGCGGCGTGGCCATCCACGAGCGTCTCCCCGGCAACCCGGATGCGCCGCGGTTCGAGTTGGAGCGCGTGCCGGTCGCTGCCGCGAGGAGGGCGGGCCATCGATGGCGCGCTTCGGCGAACGCTGGCTCAGCCGCCCTCGACCAGCGGCGCGACCGCCTCGAGCGCCCGCCGCGCCCGTTCCGCGCGCTCGGGGTCCGCGTCGTGATCGCGAACCCGCCCGAACCATTCGGCGGCCGTGGCGAAGGCACCGCGCACCAGCGCGTCCTCGGCGGCCTCCAGGTAGTGGGGCAGCGCGCGCTCGGGGTCGCCCGCCTGCTCGTAGTGGTAGGCGATGCGCGCGGCCGGGCCGTCGAGCTGACCGAGCGCCGCGGCGACGCTGCGGTGCAGCTGCGTGCGGACGGCCGGCGGCGTCGCGCGTGACGTTGCCTCGACCACGAGGTCGTGGCTGAACGCCAGTCCGTCGAGCAGGCGCGCCCGCTCGAGGGCGGCCTGGGTGGCCGCCAGGCGCGCCTCGTCCATCTCGAGGGCGGCCGCCGCCAGCCGCGGCGTGGCGTCCGTCTGCGCGATGGCCAGCAGCCTCAGGAGGAGGAGCTCGCGGGCGTCGAGGCGACGGAAGCGCTCCTCGAACACTTGGGCGACGCGCTCGGGCCAGAGATCGCGGAGCGAGGCTGCGTCGAGCGGGCCCTCCTCGGATTCGAGCAGGCTCTTGAGCGTCTCGACGACGAAGAGCGGGTTGCCGCCGGTGAAGCGGTGCATGGGCTCGGCGAGCGCCGGGGCGCCCGCGACCTCGGTGGACGCCAGCAGCCGCTCCACGGCGGGCGCGTCGAGCGGCGGCAGCTCGATGTGGATGGCGATGCCACCGCGCACCAGGTCCGCCAGGAAGGCGCGGAACTCGTCGCCCACCTCGGCGGTGCGGAAGGTGCAGATCGCGCGCTGCCCCTTCCGATCGGTCGCCACCGGCGTCACGTTGGCGAACATGTAGTTCGCCATCTCCAGGCTCGGGGGATCGATGAACTGCCAGTCGTCGGCGACCCAGCAGTCGAGCCACGCGCCGCTCAGGATGAGGACCTCCGCGAGGGTGGCGTAGAAGTAGTTCTTCTCGGCCAGCGTCGTCATCGGGGGTGGGGTCTCGTCGGCGAGGTCGGGCAGCAGCCGGGAGAGCTCGCGGCGCATCACCGGCGTCAGCTCGATGCCTGGGCAACCGTCGAGCACGGCGCGGAAGGCCCGCGCTTGGCTCGCGTACGGCGCGGTCATGTCGCCGGGCCGCGCCGTGAACTCGTTCCAACGCGGTCGTGGCACCTTCGAGGCCGCGAACTCGTGCATCAACCGGGTCTTGCCGACGCCGGGCGGCCCGGAGAGGTAGATCACCTGGCCGTTGGCCCAGGCCTCCTCCATGCGCGCCCACTCGCGATCTCGTCCAGCCAGCAACGGGGGGCGGTCGACGGCGACCGGGATCGCTCGGCGGACCTCGGTGGCGCGCTCGACCGCGGCGCGGGCGATGTCGCGCGCCAGCGCCGCCGTCTCGGGCAGCGGGCGCACCCCCAGCTCGCGCGCGAGGCGCTCTTCGAAGCGTCGGAAGGTGTCCAGCGCACCGGCACGATCCCCCGTCAGGTACGCGAGGCGCATGACCCGGCGGCAGGCGGCCTCGGACAGGGGATCCCGCGATGCCGCCTGGCGCGCGGCCTCGAGCGCCTCGGTGTGCCGGCCATCGCGCTCGAGTGCGGACGCGCGTTCACCCAGCGCCTCGAGGAGGTCCTCGCGCCGGCGCTCCCGCTGGAACGACAGCCACTCCTCGAACTCGGGGAGCTCGGAGTAGTCGAACGACGCCAGCAACTCGTCCTCGCCATGCTCGATGGCGAGACCGTCGGCGAGGGCCAGGGGATCACCGCTCGTCAGCACCGACGCCTGGCGCCGCAGCACGTGGAGCTCGTAGCGCAGGCTGTTGCGAGGGTCCTTCGCCGTGGGCCACAGCAACTCGGCCAGGCGCTCGCGCGGCGTCGCGCCCGACAGCGCCAGCCACGCCAGCACGGCTGCCGTCTTGCGCCGGGGGTACACCACGTCGCCGGTCGGGGGCCGCAGCGCCACGGCGTCGCCGAGCACGAGCGTCCAGGTCGCGGCGGCGCCGCGGGCTTCGTTAGGAGATGAGGCTGAACGCATGAAAATCTCCTCGATCCTAGCGCGATGACGCGACGCCCGTCGCAGGACCCCAGCGCTCTGGCCGCGCGCCGGTCGAGGCTTGTTCGGGCGTGACCACAGTCTGTACAACCTTTGGCGACCTATCCTCTCCTTGCAAGAGGCGAGCCAGCCCCATCGGCATCGGACCACCCTTCGGGGTCCCCGGCCGAGAGCGGCTCCAAGGAGTTCGGTCGCGTGGAGGTGACCATGGATCTTCCGGTGCTCACGCCAGGCCAGTTCGAACTGGTCTACAACGGTTTCTCCCTCGCCGTGGCGGCGATGGGCGCGGGCTTCCTGTACTTCGTGCTCTCTCGGGGTCAGGTGGCGCCCGCCTACCGGACCGCGCTCACGGTCTCGGCCCTGGTCGTGGCCATCGCCTTCTACCACTACCTGCGCATCTTCGAAGGGTGGGCCGCGTCCTACGTCCTGGAGGGCGGCATGTACGTGCCCTCCGGCACGCCCTTCAACGATGCCTACCGCTACGTCGACTGGCTGCTCACGGTGCCACTGCTCCTGACCGAGGCCGTTCTGGTGCTGCGGCTCAAGCAGGGTGCGGGCGGGATGATCGCGCGTCTGTCGGCCGCCGCGGTCCTCATGATCGTGACGGGCTACCCGGGCGAGGTCTCGTCCGACACCGCCACGCGACTCCTGTGGGGCACGATCAGCACGATCCCGTTCGTCTACATCCTGTACGTCCTGTGGGTCGAGCTCGGCCGCTCGCTCGGCGC
>JAABRX010000137.1 GCA_011390675.1 Trueperaceae bacterium
CGCTTGGCGCGCGAGCTGCGCGAGGCGTACGGCCCGTTCCCGGCCGAGGTCAAGGCCTTCGTGGAGCTCGCCAAGCTCCGCTCGCTCGCGGCCGGCAAGGGGGTGGCGACCATCACGGCGCACATGACCGACGTCCAGGTCGCCTTCCATGAAGCGAGCATCGATTACGACGCCCGCACCGTCCGCGAGCTGGGCGTCGCCGTGGAGCGCACGACGTACCCACCCGGGTTCTCGCTCAAGCGGCGTGGGGTATCGAACGAGCGGATGCTGCAGGCGATCGCGGACCTGCTGTACGCCTGCGGTTGACGCGCGGTCGCGCGCTCGGCCCGCCCGCACGACCACGCGAAGCGCCCCGGACGAAACCGTCCGGGGCGCTTGCCGTGCGGCGCCCGAAGGCGCGGCCGATCAGAAGTGGTAGTTGAAGCCGAGGCGACCGATGAAGTCGAAGAACACGTTGCTCGCCGGGGCAACGGGCGCGAAGCGGTACCCGAGGCTCGGGCCGACTTCGAGGAAGACGCCGCCTTCGGGCAGGCCGACCTCACCAAGCCGGTACTCGATGCCACCGAAGGCACCGACTCCGAGCGAGCCGCCGCTGGCGATGCCGAACTGCAGACCGCCGCCGACGTACGTGTCGAGGGGGAGCGTACCCGTGTCGACGTTCAACCCGTACAAAACGTCGGCGCCGAGGCCGAAGCCCGCCACACCGACGTACTGGTAACCGACGTTCGCGCGCACGTCGACACCAGAGAACACGTTCTCGACGCCGAAGTGCACGACGGCACCGGGCCAACCAGCGCTGACGCCGGCCCAATAGCCAGACTGAGCGAACGCGGCGCCCGTGCCGAGGGCGGCGACGGCGAACAGGGAAATGAGCAGCTTGCGCATGCGATGCCTCCAAGAGGGGTTCGGGGGAGCTTCCGCTCCCTCCGTCTCCCCCCTGTATATCACGTCGGGACGCGTCCGGAACGCGGAAAGTCCACAGGAACGCGCGATCTGGTGGTAGGGAGCGGCCTCAGCGCCCGCTCGAGCGCTCGGCGTGGCGCCGGACGGCGTCGCGCGTCTTCGGAACGGCGCGGTTGCACTCGGGCACGTCGCCGTGGCGCGCACGGTGGGCGGCCAGCAGCGCCGCTTCGTCCGCCTGCGGGACCCGCGAGTAGGCGCTGCGCCAGTAAGCGGCCCGTTCGGCGACGCAGCCACCGCCCGCCAGGTGCTGGCGCAGCCGGTTGGGGACGTCCACGGCCGATTGGCCGACGTAGATCACGCGCTTCTTGGCGTCGGCGAGCTCGTACACCCCCGGCTGCGGGTCGCGCCCGCGCGCCGGCGGCAGGCGGTCGAGTCGGCGCCAGCGCGCCGCGATCGGCATCCGCTCAGACCTGGAAGCCGAGCTCGCGCAGCGCCTCGCGGTCCTCGCGCCAGTCGCGCCGCACGACCACGTCGAGCTCCAGGTAGATCTTCGTGTTCAAGAACACCTCGAGCTGCTTGCGGGCGGTCTTGCCGATCTCGCGGATCATCTTGCCGCCCTTGCCGAGCACGATCGGCCGATGGCCCATCTTCTCGACCCAGATCTCGGCGGAGATCACCAACGGTTCGTCCTTGCCCGGTCGCGGGTCGCGCCAGTCGGTGGTCTGCACGGCGACCGCGTACGGCAGCTCTTGCCGCAGGTGCACCATCGTCGCCTCGCGGACGATCTCGGCCGCCCACTGTTCGCGCGTCTGGTCGCTGCTGGCGTCGCCCGGGAAGAACCACGGGTTCAGGGGGAGGAGCGCGAGCAGGTCCTCGCGCAGCGCGTAGACCGCCTTGGGGTCCTCGAGGGCCGAGAGCACGATCTCGCGCTCGCGCTTGGGGTAGAGGTCGCGGTACAGCGACAGCGCCTCGTCGGGGTACTTCGCGACGTCGATCTTGTTCCCGACGATCCAGATGCGCGCATCCGGGCCGAGTCCGTTCAGGAACCGGGCCACGTCCTTGTCCTCGTCGCCGGGCGGCCGCCGCAGGTCGACGACCCACAGGATGGTCTCGACGTCGACCACCGCTTCGCGCACCTCCTGCGTCATCGCCTTGTCGAGCGCATCGCCGCCGCGGTGGAGGCCGGGCGTGTCGACGAAGACGATCTGCCGGTGCTCGCTGGAGTAGATGCCGCGCACGCCGCGGCGCGAGGTCTGCGGCTTCGACGTGATCGGCGAGACCTTGACGCCCAGCAGCGTGTTGATGAGCGTCGACTTGCCGACGTTCGGCTTGCCGACGATGGCGACGAAGCCCGCGCGCGTCGGCTCGCTGCCGACGGGGGCGAACGAGAACGGTTCGTCGGCCGCTGGAAGGTTCGGGATGGTGGGGTCGGGTCGGAGGTGGTCGTCGGACATGGTGGGGGTCCTCTCGGCCCGGGCTTCCGGGCTCCTGAGCAAGGCATCGGGGCCCCCTGACGGAGGCCCCGAAGGCGTTTGGTTGCGGGGACAGGATTTGAACCTGTGACCTTCGGGTTATGAGCCCGACGAGCTACCAGACTGCTCCACCCCGCGGCGGACGCAAAAGAAATCGTACACGAGCGGCAGGGGGCATGTCAAGCAAGCAGACGGTGGCGCACCTCAGCGGCCGAGGACGCCCAGCATCAGGGGGGGCGCCTCCGCGGCTTCGCGCACGTCCACGGCGCCCTCCAGCGCGGCCAGCGCCTCGTCCACGCCGCGCCCGTCCCGGTGGTGCAGCGTCGCCAACGCGTCGCCCGCGCGGACGGCGTCGCCGACCTTCGCGTGCAGCGTCAAGCCCACCCCCAGGTCGAGGACGTCGCTCTTGCTCGCGCGCCCACCGCCCAAGCGCTGCACCGCGCGCCCGATCGCCTCGGCGTCGTACGTGGCCACGACGCCGCCCTCGGGCGCGGTCCAGGCGGCCTCGCCGGGCGCGACCTCGAGCCGGTCCAGCGCCGCGACGTCGCCGCCTTGCGCCGCGACCCATCGCTCGAAGCGCGCGTAGGCGCGGCCGTCGTCGAGGGCGGCGGCGACGCTCGCGGCGTCGTGCGGCAGGCCCGTCGCGTCCAACACCTCGGCGGCGAGCGCGACGACCAGCGCGCGCAGGTCGGCGGGCCCGCCGCCGCGCAGCACCGCGATCGCCTCGCGTACCTCGAGCGCGTTGCCCACGGCTCGCCCGAGCGGCTCCGCCATGCTCGAGAGCACCGCGCGCACGTTGCGGCCCGCGCGCCGGCCGATGTCGACCATCGCCTCGGCGAGCGCGCGGGCTTCCGACTCGGTCTTCATGAACGCGCCGCTGCCGACCTTGACGTCGAGCACGAGGCTCTGGGCCCCGCCCGCGAGCTTCTTGCTCATGATGCTGCTCGCGATGAGCGGGAGCGACGCGACCGTGCCGGTGGCGTCGCGCAAGGCGTAGAGCAGGCCGTCGGCGGGCGCCAGGTCCTTCGACTGCCCGGTCACCGCGACGCCGACGGCGCGCACCTGGTCGAGGAAGGCGCGTTCGTCGAGCGTGGACCGAAAGCCGGGGATCGCCTCGAGCTTGTCGACCGTGCCGCCGGTGTGGCCGAGGCCGCGGCCCGACATCTTCGCCACCGTGCCGCCGAGCTCGGCGAGGAGCGGGGCCAGGACCAGCGTGGTCTTGTCGCCGACGCCGCCGGTGGAGTGCTTGTCGACGGTGTGCGGCAGGTCGGAGAGGTCGAGCACGTCGCCGCTCGCCGCCATCACGGCGGTCAGGTCGGCGGTCTCCTGCGGCGTCATGCCGTGCCAGACCACCGCCATGAGCCAGGCGGCCACCTGGTAATCGGGGACCTCGCCGCGCACGTAGGCGCCGAGGAAGCCCTCGAGGGTGGCGCGGTCGTGGGCGCCGCCGTCGCGTTTCTGGGCGATGACGTCGATGGCGTGGACGGGAGCGGTCATGCGCCCATGGTACGCGGACGACGCGTTCAGGGCGGAGCTCAGGCGCCCACGAGCGCCGCCGCGGCCGCGCGGCCCTCGGCCGCCTCGTCCCAGTCGAGCGCTTGGCGGCCGCGCTCGAGCGTGCGCTCGTGCCCCTTGCCCGCCAACACGACGACGTCCCCCGGCGCCGCCCGCCGCAGCGCCTCGGCGATCGCGGCGCGACGATCGGGCACGACGACGAAGTCGCGGCCCTCGACCGCGCCTACGCCGTGCGCCCCCTCGACCATCCGCTCCAGGATGGCCTCCAGGTCCTCGGTGCGGTGGTCCTCTTCGGTGAAGACGGCCAGATCGGCCCCGCGCACCGCCACCGCCCCCAGCGGTGCGCGCTTGCCGGGATCGCGTTCGCCGGCCGCGCCGACGACGACGATCCGCCGACCGCCGGGGCCGGGCGTCAGCGCGGCGAGCGCCTTGGCGAGCGCGTCCGGGGTGTGCGCGAAGTCGACGACGACGCTGCAGGGCGCGGTCGCGACCAACTGCATGCGGCCCGGGACGCCCGGGAAGGTCGCGAGCCGAGGCAGCGAGCGCTCGTAGGCGACGCCCAGGGCCCGCGCGGCGGCCAGCGCCGCCAGCGCGTTCGCGACGTTGAAGTCGCCCACCATCGGGAGCGTGGCGGGGTGCCGCTCACCCTCGGCCACCAGCGTGAACGACAGCCCGGTGGCGCCGGCGACCACGTCCTCGGCGCGGACGTCGGCCTCGGGGTCGCGACCGTAGGTCGTGCGCCGCCGGGGCGCGGCGGCCGCGAAGTGCGGGTACTCGGGGTCGTCGCGGTTGAGGATCGCGACGCCGGCGCGGGCGACCAGCCCCGACTTGGTCGCGCGGTATGCCGCGTAGCTGCCGTGGTGGTCGAGGTGCTCCGGGCTGAGGTTCGTCCACACCATGAGCGCGTAGCGCACGTCGGCGAGGCGCCGCAGCGACGCCCCGTGGGAGCTCGATTCCAGGACCGCGACGCGCACGCCGGCGTCCCGCGCCGTCGCCAGGTGCGCTTGGACCTCCGTGGCCTCGGGCGTCGTGAAATGCCCCTCGGTCGCGTACGGCGCGCGGCCGATGCGCGCCAGGGCCGACGAGAGCAGCGACGCGACGGGGAGGTCGTCGTCGCCCTGGAGCAGGTGGTGCAGAAGCGTGCTCGTGGTGGTCTTGCCGTCGGTCCCGGTCACGCCGGCGACCGTGAGGTCGTGCGACGGGTGCCCGAAGAACGCCGCGGCCAGCGCCGACGTCGCGCGCCGGTCGTCGGCGACGCGCACGTAGGGCACGGGAAGGTCGGGGACCGCGTCGCGGGTGCCGACGATGCACACGGCGCCACGCGCCACCGCCTCCGCCGCGAAGTCGTGGCCGTCGACCACCGCGCCGACCCGGGCGACGAACACGTACCCGGGCCGCACCTGGTCGGCGCGCTGCGCCACGCCGGTGACGACGGCTTCGGGCAGGTCGTCGGGCACGGCGCCGAGCGCGTCCAGGAGCACGGCGTGCAGCGTCATCTCGCGGCGATCGGGCCCGACGGGCGCGCCCTCCGTCACCGCACGACCGGGGTCGCGAGGCCCTGGCGCTCCAAGGTCGCGAACACCGATTCCCGGTCCGCCTCGCGGTGCAGGACGTCGAAGCGGTCGGCGTCCACCACCACGACGGGCGAGAGGTCGTAGCCCTCGAGGAACTCCTCGTAGAGCGCCCCGAGGCGCTCGAGGTAGCCGTCCTCGATGCGCTGCTCGAACGCCCGGCCGCGCTGCTCGATGTGCAGCCGCAGGGTGGGCAGCGACGCGCGCAGGTACACGAGCAGATCAGGGGGGCGGAGCGCCCGCTGCACCGCGTCGTACATCGTCTGGTAGCTCGACCAGTCGCGCGCGTCCATCACGCCGCTCTCGAAGAGCTGGCGGGCGAACACGGCGGCGTCTTCGTAGACCGTTCGGTCCTGGATCACCCGGTCGCCGGGGTTCACCTGGGCCAGGTGCTGGCGCAGGCGCGCCGCCAAGAAGAACATCTGTGAATGGAAGGCGTAGCGCGCCATGTCGCGGTAGAAGTCGGCCAGGTACGGGTTCTCGTCGACCGCCTCGAACACGGGGTCGAGAAGGAAGCGCTCCGAGAGGAGCCGGGTGAGCGTGGACTTGCCCGCTCCGATGTTGCCAGCGACGGCGACGTACACGTCGGGGAGTCTACCGCTCGGGCGCGGAGCGGGCTCCGCACGGGGGCCGCCGGGGCTGCACGGCGTGGCGTATGCCTTTTCGTCGTGCGCCGGACGCGTGCTATGGTCCGCCTAGCTGATGGAAGAACAACCTCCGAGTCGATCGCGACGACGTCCGTCCCCAATCTTCTTCATCTTGCCCGCGGTGTTCTTGGGCGCGCTCTCGGGCGCGTTCGCACAGGGCGACGTCGCCTCGGGTGGCATCGGCGTGACGCAGGTCGCGCTGCTGATGCTGCTGCTGCTCCTGTCGGGGCTGATGTCCGGGTCCGAGACGGCGTTGACCGCGCTGGGTGATTGGAAGCTGCGTCAGATCCGCGAGGAGGGGAGCGACCCCGGTGGGCACTTCGCGCTCCTCGAGAAGAACCCGACGCGCTTCATCACCACGCTCCTGATCGGCAACAACCTGGTCAACATCGCGGCGACCGCGTTGGTCACGCAGATGAGCATCCAGATCGCGCGCAGCGGCGGGTTCTCCGAGGGCGCGGCGGTGGCGTACGCGACGGGGATCATGACCGTGTTGGTGTTGATCTTCGGTGAGATCACGCCGAAGTCGATCGCGGTGCACCATCCCGTCGGCTTCGCGCGCCTCGTCATCCGACCGGTGCACGCGCTCTCGGTGTTCCTGTACCCGGTCGGTCGCGCCTTCGCCTGGTTCACCACGGTGGTGCTGCGCGCCTTCCGGCTCGAGCCCACCAACGACCCGCTCATCACCGAGAACGAGCTGCGCATGATGCTGCGCTCGGCGGAGGAGTCGGGCGTGATCGAGGCGACCGAACAGGAGATGATCCGCGGGGTGATCGACCTCGAGGAGACGGTGGTGCGCGAGGTCATGACCCCGCGCGTCGACGTGATCGCGATCCCCGAGGACGCCTCGCTGCGCGATCTGTTGACCGCGACGACCGAGCACGGGTACAGCCGTTTACCCGTGTACGCCAGTTCGATCGACGACGTGCGCGGCATCGTGTACGCCCGCGATCTGCTGCGCTACCTGGGGGAGAGCTCGGCGCTCGACACGACGCGGGTGGGCGACCTGATGCAGCCGCCGCAGTACGTGCCGGAGACGAGCTCGGTGCTCGACCTGATGCGCGACATGCGCGTGCGCAAGAACCACATGGCGGTGGTCGTCGACGAGTTCGGGGGCACCGCTGGGTTGGTGACGCTCGAGGACATCATCGAGGAGATCACCGGCGAGATCTACGACGAGACCGACGAGGACGAGGAGCTGGAGTTCGAGGAGCTCGACGACGGCGCGGTGCGGATCCGCGCCACGGTCCACCTCGAAGAGGTCGAGGACCGCTTCCGCGTCGACTTCGGCGACGAGGGGGAGTACGACACCCTCGCGGGGTTCCTGATCAGCGAGCTCGGGCGCATCCCGCAACCGGGCGAGGCGCTCACCCATCAGGGCGTGCGGTTCACGGTCGAGGAGGCCGACGAGCGCCGGGTGTCGTTGGTGCGGGCCGAGCTCGTCGAGGTCGCGCCGGTCGACGGCGTGTACGTCGAGCCGCATCCGGCCGACGGCTGAGCCGCTGCCTCGATCGGCCTGCGGCCTTCGGCCGGCGCGCCTCAGCCGACGTAGCGGCGGGCGACGCGGGCGCCCAAGCCGGTGAGGAGCTCGTACACGAAGCTCCCCGCGGCCTCGGCGACCGCTACCGCCGACGGCCCGGCGCCACCGACGAAGACCGCGCGGTCGCCCAACGCGACGTCGGCGTCGGGACCGACGTCGAGCATCACCTGGTCCATGCAGACGCGCCCGGCGACCCGTGCATGGTGGTCGCCGACGCTCGCCAGCCCTCGCGACGACAGCGAGCGGGGGTAGCCGTCGGCGTACCCGAGCCGCACGGTCGCGAGGACGGTCGCGCGCTGCGCGATCCAGGTGCCGCCGTACCCGATCGGCGCGCCGGCCGGTAGCCGTTTGACGAACGTCACCGGCGCGTCGAGCGTCAGGGCCGGCCGGAGCTCCGGTGCCAGGCCCGCGACGTGCGGCGACGGCGGCTGCCCGTAGACCGCGATGCCGGGGCGCACGAGGTCGAACTGGGCGTCCGGGCGCGCGATGACGCCCGCCGAGTTCGCCAGGTGCGCCATCGGGGGCCGCAGCGAGGACGCGTCCAGCGCCTGCAGGACCTCTCGGAAGGCGGCGATCTGCGCGTCCGCGGACGAATCGGCGACGGCGGCGTCGGGGTCGTCCGCGGACGCCAGGTGGCTCCACACGCCCTCGAGGAGGCTCGCGCGTCCGCGGTCGACGGCGGCGGCGAGCTCGAGGACCGTGCGCAGGCCCGACCCGGACGCGTCGCTCGGCGCGCCGACCGGCGTGCCCAGGCGCCCCATCCCGGTGTCCACCTTCAGATGCACGCGCGCACGCCCCGGGGCTGCAGCGCGCGCGATCGCGTCGAGGTCGTCGGGGCCGGCAACCGTCAGCGCCACGTCGGCCGCGACGAGCTCGGCGATCCGAGCGCGGACCGGCCCGAACACCAGCACGTCCTGCGCGATTCCGAGCGCTCGGAGCTCGAGCGCCTCCTCGGCGGTGGCGACGCCGAAGGCGTCGACGAACGCGGATAGGGCGGGCGCGACGCGCGCGACGCCGTGGCCGTAGGCATCCGCTTTGACGGCCGCCATCAGGCGCGTGCCTGGCGCGATCCGGGCGCGCAGCGCGGCGACGTTCGCCGCCAGCGCGGTGAGGTCGACGATCGCGTGCGGCGCGTCGGACGACGCGGACCGGCTCACGTGCCCCACCTGGGGCGGCGTTCGACCCATTTGACCAGGCTCGACGCCGCGAGCGTCCCCATGGCGTTCCTCCGTGGCGACCGGGCGTACCCCCGGTGCGTCGATTTCGAGTGCCGAGGATACCCGAGCGTGGATCCCAGCGTCCCGGACGGTGGAGGCGAACGCTTCACGACCGCTTCACGACGGCGCCGGCGACCGTGGTCGCGGATCGCTCCCGCCGCCCGCGGACCAGGTCGACGACGACGAGCGCCAAGCCGGCGAGGATCAACACCTGCACCACCCGCAGCAGGTCGCCGAGGCCCGCGACCTGGGCCGCAGCGTCGAGCGTGGTCGCGTCGGTGCCGACCTCGGCGCCGGCGCGGGCGACCGCGCGCGCCGCCCACAGGCTCCCCAGGCCGATCGTCCCGACCACCTGACCGAGGTAGCGGGTGAGCGACAGCAGGCTGCCGGCGACCCCCGAACTGCCGCGCCGAGCCGCGCTCATGATCGCGGTGTTGTTCGGCGTCTGGAAGGTGCCCATGCCCAACCCGATCGGCAGGAAGCGCAGCACGTAGCCCAGCGGCGTGGTGTCCACGTCGAGGGTGCCGACCGCGACGTAGCCGACGGCGAGCAGCGCCATCCCGGCGACGGTGACGGGCCGCGGCCCGATCCGGTCGGAGAGGATCCCGGCGATCGGCGCCACCACGACGAGCACGACCGGGACGACGGCCATCAGCAGGCCGACGAACCACGCCGGGTGCCCGAGCACGCCCTCCAGGTAGAAGGGCATGAGGAAGATCACGCCCGAGATCGACACGAACGTGGTCGCGCCGGTCGCCAGGCCCACCGAGACGTCGCGCTCGCGGAACAGCCGCAGGTCGACGATCGGTTGCGCGACGCGCCGTTCCACCGCCACGAACGCCCACCCGAGCACGACCGACGCACCGATCAGCCCCAGCACGCGCGGCGCGGTGAACCCGAGGCTCTGCCCGAGGGTGAGGCCGAGCGAGAAGGTGAGCAAGGTCGCGACGACCAGCAGGCCGCCGGCGAGATCGAAGCTTCCGCCGGGCTGCCGGCCCGAGCGCGGCAGGACCCGCGCGGCCAGCAGCGCGCCGACCGCCGAGATCGCCACGCCCGCGACGAAGATCCAACGCCACGAGGCGAGGTCGCCGAGCAACCCCCCCAACGAGGGTCCCAGCACGATGCCCACCGAGATCACCGCGCCGTTGATCCCGAGCGCGCGTCCCCGCTCGCCGGCGGGGAAGACGTCGGTGACGATCGCCAACCCGAGCGCCGTCAACGCCGCCGACCCGACGCCCTGCACCGTGCGGAAGGCGATGAGGGTCGCGACGTCCGGCGCCAGCGCGCACGCGAGCGAGCCGAGCCCGTAGGCGACGTAGCCGAAGAGGAAGACGCGGCGCTTGCCCCACAGGTCGGCGAGGCGCCCGATGACGGGCAGCAGCGCGATCGACGCCAGCAGGTAGGCGACGACCACCCACTGCACGGTCGCGAACGGTGCGTCGAGCACCGTGACCAGCGTCGGGAGGACGACGTTGACCGCCGTGGCCATCACGGTCGCGGCGAAAGCGGCCAGCGACGTCGCCGCGAGCACCCATCCGGGACGCACCCCCGACGGCGATCCGGAAGGGGTGGTGGAGCGGAGGGCGTCGTTCACGCGCCATGGAACCACGGCGCGTCGGGCGGGTGCGTCGCCGTGGGGCGTCTGCCGGAAGGCGCCGCGCAGCCCCCGCGGTGTCGGCTCCGTACACTGGGCGGGTGGCCACCGTCGTCGAGCTTCGCGACCGCCTGCGCCGCCCGCTCGAGCGCGAGCTGGCGACGGGCTGCCGCGACGACGTCGTCGTCGGCGGGCTCGAGCGCCTCGTCGCGACCGTCGGACGACCGTTCGCCGACGTCCAGGAGTTGTTGACCGGCTACGCGGAGCTCGCACCGGAGGAGCGCGCGGTTCGGCTCGAGGCCGCGCTCCGACGCCTCGAGCCGGCGGCGGCGCCCCCGGCGGCGCCCGCGGAGCCTGGGTCGGCGGGTGCGGCCGCACCGGGCTCAGGCGTCGCCGACGTCCTCGACGTCGACGCGCTCCTCGACGCACCGCTCGCCGACCGCACCGTCGACCTCGGGGCGCAAGCGGCGCGCAAGCTCGCCGAGGTCGGGCTCACCACGTACCGCGACGTCCTGACCCACGCGCCGAGGCGCTGGGAGGATCGGCGCGCGCTGCCGTCGTTCGCGGCGGTCCATGGGTTGGAGCGGGCCACCGTGGTCGGCACCGTGGTCGGACGCAAGCTGGTGCCGACGCGCCGCGGCGCCGGCGTGCTGCGCGCGGTCCTGGAGGACGGCGCGGGCGCGCGCCTCACCGCGGTGTGGTTCCACCAGCCCTGGGTGGAGCGGCAGCTGTTCCCGGGGCAGCGCGCGATCGTCAGCGGGCGCGTGAAGCTGCGCGGCCGCACGACCGAGCTGCACGTCGAGGGGTTCGAGGTCGACGACGAGGGTCCGTCGCTCTCGACCGGACG
>JAABRX010000138.1 GCA_011390675.1 Trueperaceae bacterium
GTCGACGGCGAGGCGTGCGCCCCCTCGGTGCTCGCGCGCCCCGGTGGCCTCGACGTCGCGGTCGAGCTCTACTCGGCGTCGAAGAGCTTCCACATGGGGGGCTTCCGGGTGGGCTTCGCGCTCGGCCAACCCGACGCGATCCGCGCGCTCGCGAAGCTCAAGGGGGCGGTCGACTTCAACCCGTACCTGGGCATGCAGCGCGCGCTGGTCGCAGCGCTGGCGCTGCCGCGCGCCACGGTGCGGCGCGATGCGCTGGTGTTCAGAGATCGGCGCCACGCGCTGGTCGACGCGCTCGCGGACGCCGGGTGGCAGGTGCCGCGCCCGGAGGCCGGGATGTACCTCTGGGCGCCGCTTCCTGCCGCCGTGGCCCACGACGCGACGTCGTTCTGCGAGGACCTCGTGCGCGCCACCGGCGTCGCCCTCGCCCCCGGCCCCGCCTTCGGACGCCTGGGCGCGGGCCATGTGCGCTTCGCGCTCATGCGCGACGCCGAGGTCCTGCGCGCGGCGGCCGTGCGCGTGGGCGCGTTCCTCCGCGAGCGCGACGCGGTCTAGGCGACCCACCCGCGCGCCCGCGCGATCCCCTCCGCGTACGCCAGCGCGCCGGCCCGATCGACCACCTCGCCGAGCGCCTGCGCCTCGGCCACGGCCGCCAGGACGGCCCCCACCTCGGGGCCGGGCGCCAGGCCGAGCGACGCCATCACGTCGCGCCCGTCGAGGAGCGGCGGCACCGGAGGGGCGGCGTCGAGCACGGCCAGGACGCGCCCGACGCGCTCGCGGTACGCACGGCGCGCGGCGGCGCTGGCGCCCCGGCCGCGCGCTGCCTCGCGGTCGGCGAGCATCAGCCGGAGCAGATCGGGAAGGAGCGGCCGCAGTCGGTGGACGAAGCGCCGGGCCCCGCGCTCGTCCCCCGGCAACGGGCGCATGTGGGCGCCGACCAGCGCGTGCACCCGCGCGACCCGCGCGCGTGGGCGGCGCAAGCGGTCGAGCGCGGTGGCGGCCAGGTCCGCGCCCGCGCGGTCGTGGCCGGTGAAGCGGTCGCGCAGCACCAGGCCGTCGGGACCCACGCTGCCCGGCTCGCGCGTGGGCGGCTTGCCGACGTCGTGGAGCAGCGTCGCCCAGCGCAGAGCCAGGTCGGCGTCGGGGAAGGCGTCCACCAGGCGATGCAGCGCCTCGACCTGGTGGTCGAGGACGTCGAGGTGGTGCAGCGGTCCCTGCCGGACGCCGCGCCCGGCGGTCAGCTCGGGCAGATCGAGCGCGAGCAGCCCCAGGTCGTCGAGCGCGCGGATCGCGCGGCCCGCCACCGGCGTCGCGAGCAGCGCTTCGAGCTCGGCGCCCACGCGCTCGGGTGCGGGGCGGGGGAGGGCGCCGCGGACGAGGTCGTCGGCGACCGCCGCCACCTCGGCGCGCGTGCCACGCTCGATGCGGAAGCCGAGTTGCGCCGCGAACCGCACCACCCGCCAGGCGCGCAGCGGATCGTCGCGCAGCGCAACGGGTCCGGCCAAGCGGACCCGCCGCGCCGCCAGGTCGGGGAGCCCGCCGGTGGGGTCGATCAGCGCGCCGTCGCGCGGGCGCCAGGCGATCGCGTTCACCGTCAGGTCGCGGTGGCGCAGGTCGTCCTCGATGCTCGCCGCGCGCGGGGCGGCGAGGTCCCAGGTGCGGGCGTCGGGCGCGCCGGCCTCGTCGGGCGCCGCGACGACCACCCGCCAGTGCCCCCGCTCCGGGTCGAGCGCCACCAGCGAGCCCGCCCACGCGTCGGCCAGCGCGCGCGCCGCCGCCTCCGGGTCGCGCGTCAGCCAGTCGAGGTCGCTCGGGGTGCGGCCGAGCAGTACGTCGCGCACCGCCCCGCCCACCAGCACGGCGCCCTCGAGCGGCGCACCGGAGCGGGTCGGGTCGCGGCCGTCCGGGCCCGCCGTACACTGCCGCATGCGCTCCTGCACCGCGGACGACGACGGCGACGGCGCGCGGCGCGCGCGCGACCAGGGACCGAAGGGCGCCATGCCCCCAGGCTACCCGCCCCCCCTGCGCGTCGGGCTCACCGGCGCGGTGGGCGCGGGCAAGTCGAGCGTGGCGCGGCGGCTCGCCGCGCTGGGCGCGCGGGTGATCGACGCCGACGTGCTCGCGCGCGAAGCCACCGCCGACCCCGGGGTGCTGGCGCGCATCGCCGCCGAGGTGGGCGCCGACCTGGTGGTCGACGGCCGGCTCGACCGAGCCGCGACCGCCGCCAAGGTGTTCGCCGACCCCGCAGCGCGCCGCGCGCTCGAGGCGATCGTGCACCCGTGGGTGCGTGCCCGGGCCGCCGCCGCCGAGGGCGCCGCCCGCGCCGAGGTACCGCCGCCGGCCGTGGTGGTGCACGACGTGCCGCTGCTGTTCGAGAACGGCCTCGACGCCGGTATGGACGCGACCGTGGTGGTGGCGGCCCCCTTCGCGGTGCGCGCCGAGCGGCTGGCGGCGCGCTCGGGGCTGAGCGAGGCGGCGGTGCGCGCGCGCGACGCGGCGCAGCTCGACTCCGCCGAGAAGGCTCGGCGCGCCACGTTCGTGATCGACAACGGCGGCGCCGAGGAGGACCTCGACGCCGCCGTGGAGCGGTTGTGGGTGCGCCTGTTGGCGCTCAGTCGGGCGGACGCTGGACGGTGACCGTGATGACCGCGGGCTCGGACTCGAGCGCGTCCTCGCTGGCGATCAGGCGAATCTCCCACGACTGGTTCACGTTCGAGCCGCCGTAGGGGAAGTTGATCGTCGTGGCGGTGCCCGTACCGGCGCTCGTCCAGGTAGCGGTTCCAGCCCGCCGGTACGACCACGCCAGCGCGGTGCCTGGCAGCGCCAAGCCGCCCGCTTCGCCCGAGCCGGTGACGTCCACCGGGTAGGACGTGAGTCCGGCCTCAGGGTCGAACCACGAGAAGAAGGCACCGTCCGCCGGGCTGTCGATCGTCGCCGTCGGCGGGTCCTCCGCCACCGCGGTGAAGCTGACCGTATCGGTCGCCGCGCCGTAGGTCACCGTGAGCGTGACCGCGCCAGCCGCGAAGCTCGCGGTGGTGTCGGCGCCGGTCGCGACGATCGCGTTCGTCGCCGCGTTCCGCCAGACCACCGGGTAGGTGGTCGCGCCGCCGGTGTCGACGTCGGCGCGCAAACCGACCGGGGCGCCGGCGCCCCGTGTGCTGCCGGCTTCTGGGGCGGTGATCGCGACGGTGGGGGCGCAGGGGCCGCTGGTCGTCACGTTCCCGGTGTCGGTCACCTGCAGCGTGGTGCTGGCGCCCGCGATGGTGGTGGTGCCGCGCCGGGCCGTGGCGGTGACCACGTAGCTGCCGTCGCACACCGTCTGTTGCACGGTGGCGCCGAGCGCGGAAGGGCCGAAGAAGAAGGGGACGCCGCCGCCGACGGGTTCGTAGGTCCACTGCACCGTGACGTCGGCCCCGAGGTCGGCGCCGGTGGCGCGGAAGCCGATGCTCCCCTCGGGCACCGGGCTGCTCGGCGCGACGATCTGCAGGTCGGCGAAGCTCAGCGTGTGGTCGTACGTCTGGCTGCGCGAGGTGTTCGCGACCACCAGGTACGCGCGCCCGCCGCTCGCCGGCACCCCCCAGGCCCAATCGCGGCGGGCGTCGGTGTCGAAGCACGCGCTGCCGCCCGCGCCGCCGTCGACGTAGAGCGCCGCCCGTACGGGGCTGGCCGGTGCGCTCAGCGCGAGCGCCTGCGTGTACCCCGCCGCCGACGACGGGGCGTCGAGGCGGTACACGCGGCTGGCGAGGGGACCGAGGGTGGTGGTCTGGTCGGTGCCGCCGCCGGCGAGGTTCACGACCGTGGGGGACGCTGATGCGCCGAGGAAGGCGCAGCTGTCGCCGAAGCGGGTCGGATCGGGGTTGTACTGCTTCTCGTAGACCTGGTTGCGCACCCAGCCCCAGTAAGCGGCCGAGAGCCCGGCCAGCGCACTGGTGCCGCCGAACTCCGCGGGGTATTCGGCGCGCAGCGTGGCGTCGATCTCGAACGCGCGCTGCCCCTCGGCCATGAACGGTACGAGGAAGCTCGCGTCCGTATGGCCGAAGCGCTGCGCCAGGTAGACCCAGAAGTCCTGGGCCCGGTACTCGTCGGGCGGCGCAGGGCCCCACGCGGTGCCCGTCCACTGCGAGCGCTCCAGCGTGTTGTCGACCGAGCGCGGCGTCTGGGCGTTGCGCACGATGGTCCCGTAGTCGGTCTGCAGCAGCACCGCTTGCCCCTCGATCGACCAGCGCGACGCGAGCCACTCGCCGCTGGCGAAGGAGAGGCCGTAGCCGTACTGGGTGGCGTGGACGTACTCGTGGCGCACGGTGCTGCGGTCGCCGGCGTCGACCCCACCGGTGCCGACCGCGACCCACACGCGCCCGCTGCCGGTGCTGAACATGCCGCCGGCGATGGCGGTGCTCGCCGGGCGCATCTCGATCCGGTAGTCGCCGGGCTCGACCGCGTAGACGAAGCCGGCGAACCGGCGCAGGATGACGTCGCGCTCCAGGTGCGGCTCGTCGGTGAAACCGAGGGCCGTCAGCGTACCGAAGGCTTCCTCGAGCTCGACCGCGAGGGCGTTTCGGTCGGCTTGGCTGCAGGTCTCGACGGCCGTACCGTAGCCGGGGCCGCACACGCCGCGGAAGCCGGGGTCCGCTTGCGCCAGCTGTACGGCGTCCTGTGCGGTCTCGGCCGCGGAGATGATGGGGGTGGTGCCCCCCTCCACGCGCACGACGATCGCCGTCCACCCCTGCTCCGGCACGACCAGCACGGTGGCGACCATCCGATCGTCCACCGGGTCGTAGAAGGTCTGCAGCACCACCCAGGAGGGGTCGGGGAGCGGTCCGTCTTCGGTCGGTTGCGCGTAGGCGCCGTCGTCCTCGAGGATCGCGATCGCGAGCCCGTCCGGGTCCTCGCCAGCGGGCACCGGCAGCGTCAACACCAGCGGTTGATCGGGGCTCGTGCGCAGCGTCGGGACCGCGCTCAGGCGCACGGCACCGTCGAGCGAGGCAAGACCGTCGGGCAACGGGACGTTGCCGCTCGGATCGCTGGTGTCGGTGATGGTGAGGTCGACGCGGCCCTCGAACGCGCCTTCGGCGGCGTACAAGCTGGCGTCGGCGCCGCTGGCGACCTCACCGGCGCCGAAGCCTTCGTCGTCCGGTCCGCCCCCACCGCCCGGCGCGCCGCCACAGGCGACGAGCACGAACAGGAGCGTGATGGCGACGAACGATCGCCATGCGGTACGGCGTCGGGGTCGCTGGTGCGAGGGCGGGCGTATGGGCTCGGGCATGGGCGGCTCCTCCGGTCGAACGCGATGTCGAGATCGCACCGTAGCGGCCGCGCGTCACACTGCCGTGACAGGATTCGCCGAGCGGTCGCGGCGGCCCCACGAGGTCGTCGCCAGCATGGGCGCTCCTTGGTCGCATACCGCTCCGTCAGTTCGGCATCACCTTCGGCAGCCGAGCGGACGGTGCGCCCGTCGTTGTCCATTCGCCATCATGAAGTTCTCACTTCTCGCGGCCCGCTGCGCCTGATACCCTGCGGCACGCGAAGTACGTCGCACGCCCGAGCGCCTGGACGGGCGCCGGAGGGAGCGGTTATGGACCGAGGGACCGGACGGAGCACGTTCTTGCTCATCGTCGCGCTATTGCTCGTGTTCGGTGGCGGTGCCATCGCCACGCTCGTGCAGACGGACTTCGGTGCGGTGCGCGTGCAGGACGTGCGCTTCGCGGTCGCCGACGGTCGCATGGTGCACGCCAAGCTCTACCGGCCGCGCGGCGCCACCGCAGAGGCGCCCGCGCCCGGGGTGTTGGCCGTGCACGGCTACATCAACGCGAACGGCACGCAGTCGCCGTACGCCATCGAGCTCGCGCGCCGCGGCTACGTGGTGCTCGCGATCGACCAGCCGGGGCACGGATACTCCGATCCGCCCGCGTTCGCCGGCGCGTTCGGGGGCCCCGAATCCCTCGCCTACCTGCGCTCGCTCGCGTTCGTCGACCTCGATCAAGTGGTGCTCTCGGGCCACTCGATGGGGGGCTGGGCGGTCCTGATCGCCGCCGCCGTGGCACCGGACGCCTACACGTCGATCGTGGTCTCGGGCTCCTCGACCGGGACCTTCGGTGCGCCGGAGGGCACGCCGACGTACCCGCGCAACCTGGGGCTGGTGTTCAGCCAGTACGACGAGTTCTCCGAGCTCATGTGGGGCGCGCCGACGGGCGTGGCCGCGGCGGCGACCCCCAAGATGCAGGCGCTCTTCGGCACCGACGCACCGGTCGAGCCCGAGCGTCTGTACGGCGACCCGGCCGCGGGCACCGCGCGCATGCTCTACGCGCCGGCGGTCACGCACCCGGGCGACCACATCACCACCGCCGGCATCGCGCCGGTGATCGATTGGGTGCAGCGCACCACCGACGCCCCCTTCGAGCTCGCGCCCAGCGACCAGGTCTGGATGTGGAAGGAGGCGGGCACCGGGATCGCCCTGCTCGGCTTCGTGTTCGCGCTCTTCGCCTTCGCCGGGCTGCTGCTCGATGCGCGCGCCTTCGCGCCGCTCGCCAACCGGAGCGCGCCGGCCGCGGGCCTGACCGGGTTCGGCTGGTGGCTCGGTGCGGCGATCGCCGCCGCGATCCCGGCGGCCACCTTCTTCTGGGCGCAGAACGAGACCAACGCGCTCCTGGCCCCCAATCGTTGGTTCCCGCAGCAGATCACCAACGGCCTCACGGGCTGGGCGCTGTTCAACGGCGCGATCACGCTGGTGCTGGTGCTCCTGTGGTTCGCCTTCGCGGGTCGCAAGAACGGCGCCCGGCTCGATACGCTCGGCCTGCGCGTCGGCGGCTTCTTCCGGGCGATCGTGTTCGCGGTGCTGGTCGTCGGCGCCGGGTACGCGCTGCTCGCGCTGTCCGACGGGCTCTTCCACACCGACTTCCGCGTGTGGGTGGTGGCGGTCAAGCTGCTCTCCACCGGTCAGTTCCTCATCGCGCTCGTCTACCTGCTGCCCTTCGTCGCGTTCTTCCTGGTGTTCGGCATGGCGCTCCACGGGCAGCTGCGGCCGCGCGGCAGCGGCGACGAGGGGGCCGACGCGATGGTGGCGAACGCGCTGATCGCGGTCGGCGGCTTCCTCGTGCTGCTCGGCGTCCAGTACGTGCCGCTGCTCACGGGCGAGCCGCTGCCGTTCGGCGAGCCGCTGCTGACGATCGTGGCGTTCCAGCTGCTCTTCCTGATGCCGCTCGTGGCGATGCTCTCGACGTACCTCTTCCGGCGCACCGGCAGCGTCTGGCCGGGTGCCTGGGTCAACGGCATGCTCGTCACCTGGTACGTGATCGCGAGCCAGGCGACCCACGTCGCGGGGTAGCGCGAGGGGCCCGACCCCTGCCCGAGACGAGGAGCCCGCGGTCGCAAGACCGCGGGCTCCTCGCTGCCGCTGGGTCGGAACGCCGGGCTCAGCGCAGGTCGATGCGGCTGACCTCGGCCCCCTCGATGCGATCGCCGCCCGAGCGGCTCCAGCTCACCGAGCCCCCGAAGCGCGGGGCGATCGCCTCGAGGTACGCGTCGATCGCGGCGGTCGCGCGTTCCACGGCCGCGAAGTCGATGCCACCGCCCGCGAAGCCGGCGAGCAGCTGCACCTGTTGGCCGAGGAGCGCGCCGGTGGATTCGAGCGTCGCGCGGTCGTCGGTCAGCACGAAGGCGGTCGCGTCGGACGGCACCTCGGCCAGCAGACGGTCGAGCGCTGCGGGCAGCGCGACGCCGCCGGCGGCCGCCTCGAGCACGTCCGCCAAGCCTTCCTCGGTGGTCGCGAGCAGCGCCACCGGGCCGGACGGCCCGGCGACGACGGCGGTCGCGAGCGTGAGGCCCGGGACCACGTCGTACGCGCGCAGCGTCGTGCCGGCCACCGTCCGCTCGCGCAGCGCGACGACCGGGCCGTTGCCCGGCTCCGCGAAGGGGTCGGCGAACATCACCGCGCGCTGCGCGAGCGCATCGAGCGCACGCGCCAGGCCGGCCTCCGCGGCGGCGGCGTCGCGTGCACGCAGCACGAGCACGCTCTCGCCGAGCAGGTCTTCGGCGGGGGCGCCGATCTCGGCGACGCTGCCGGCGCCCGTCTGCACGATCGCCAAGCCCGGGAGCGTCCACGCGAACAGGTCGGCCTGCGGATCGACGCCGACCACGTCGCGCACGGTGCGGTCGAGGTCGGCCACGCCGAGTTCCGTCAGCCCCTGGACCAGGTCCGTCACGTACGCCCACCAGGCGGCCGGGTCGAGCGCGGTCACCTGCACCGACAGCGCGTCGGCGGGCGCCCACGCGAGCAGCTCGCGTGGCGCAGGGCCGGCGGTGCCGAGCAGGCTGCGCAGCGCCGGGTCGCGCCCCTCGCCGTCGAGGCGGCGCAGCGTGGTCGTGTGGGTGCCGTCCTCGGTCAGGCGCGTGACGCCCGCGTACGCGCCGAGGGTCTCGAGCATGGCGGTGAGGCGCGCCACGCTGCGGTCGAAGCCGAGGCCGTCGGCCAGCGGTGCGAGCGCGCGGGCGAGCGGCCCCAGGTCGAGGAAGCCGTACAGCTCGCCGGCCTCGAGCGTCTCGAGCGTCGCAGCGACACCGGGCGCATCGAGGAAGCTGGGTTCGTTCGATCCCTGCACCGCCCGCAGCACGCCGCGGAGCACGTCGGGGTTGGACGAGAGCGCCAGCAGATCGCCGGTGCGCACGGCGGCCAACGGGAAGCCGTCCCCCTGCGGGACCACGACGAACCCCACGGATCCTTCGTTCAGGGCCTGGGCGCCGGGCTCGCCGGCGACGCGCGCCAACAGCGCGTCGAAGCGGGCGGCGAGGTCACCGTCCACGCGGGCCAGGAGCGTCACGGCCGGCAGCGGGTTGAAGGGGCTGATCGAGAGGCCGACCCAGGCCTCCTGCGCGACGAGGTCGAAGGGGTCGACGCCTTCGAGCTCGGGCGGGAGCTGATCGGCGAGCGCGTCGGCGTCGAGGTCGGTGCCGGTGGCCGCGCCGGCCATCCCGGCGACGTCGGCGCCGCCGAGCACCTCCAGCAGCGCGTCGCCCACGCCCAGCTCGACCCACGGGTCGATGAGCGGCGCGAGCAGCTCGCTGGCGTCGCCGAGCCCGTGCAGGCCGAGCGCGAGCGCGGTATCGGCGGGAAGCAGGCGCGCGAGGTCCTGGGCGCGCGCGGTCGGAAGGAGCGCGACCAAGGCGAGCGTCGCGGCGGCCAGGAGCGCGGGCAACGCGCGGGCGGTTCGGGTGCGGGTGCGGGTCATGAGCACCATGATGCCCGCAAAGGCGATGGCGACCATGAGACGGGCGTCACGAAGACGCCGGGCGGCGCGGAACTCAGCCCTCGCCGGCCACCCGCGCCAGGACCCGGCGCGCCGCCGCGGCGACGTTCGCGGGCGTGAACCCGAACGCTTCCATCAGGGTGTCCCCGGGGGCGGAGGCGCCGAAGCGGTCGATGCCGACGACCTCGCCGTCCAGACCCACGTAGCGCGCCCAGCCGAGGCTCGCGCCGGCCTCGACGGCCACGCGGGCGCGCACGTCCGTGGGCAGCACCGACGCGCGGTAGGCGTCGTCCTGGGCTTCGAAGCGCTCCCAGGAGGGGAGGCTGATCACGCGGGCGCGCACGCCCTCGCCTTGGAGCATCTCGCGGGCGGCGAGCGCCAGCGAGACCTCGGACCCGGTCGCCACCAGCAGCACGTCGGCGGGTTCGTCCGCGCCGGCGGCGACGTAGCCGCCGCGCGCGACCGCGCCGTCCGGCACGTCGAGGTGGGGCACGTTCTGGCGGGTGAGCGCCAGCACCGTGGGGCCTTCGGTGTGCTGCAGCGCGGCGAGCCAGGCCTGCGCGGTCTCGTTGGCGTCCGCGGGGCGGAACACCGTGACGTTGGGGATGGCGCGCAGCGACGCGAGGGTGCCGATCGGTTGGTGCGTGGGGCCGTCGCCGCCCAGGCCGATCGAATCGTGCGTGAGCACGTACACGACCGGCTGCTTCATCAGCGCGGACAGCCGCAGAGCGGGCCGCAGGTAGTCCGCGAAGATCAGGAAGGTGCCGACGAACGGGCGGAGGCCCCCGTGCAGCGCCATCCCGTTCGCGGCCGCCGCCATCGCGTGCTCGCGGATGCCGAAGTGGATCGTCCGTCCGGCGTGGTCGCCGGCCGCCATCGCGCGCTCGTCGGGGAGGTCGGTGTAGTTCGAGCCCGCCAGGTCGGCCGAACCGCCGACCAGCTCGGGCAGGTGCGGCGCCAGCGCGTGCAGGACCTGCTGCGACGCCTTGCGGGTGGCGATCCCCTTGGCGTCGGGCGCCCAGGTGGGGACGTCGGCGTCGAAGCCGTCGGGCAGACCGCGGTGGATGGTGCGGGCGAGCTCGGCGGCGAGGTCGGGGTGCGAGGCCTCGTAGGCGCTCCAGGTGGCGCGCCACGCGGCGTGCGCCTCGGCCCCCTCGACCGCGGCCTCGCGGTAGTGCACGCGCACGTCGTCGGGGACGGTGAACTCGGGCCAGTCGATGCCCAGCGCCGCCTTCGTGGCCTCCGCTTCCTCGTCGCCGAGCGGTGAGCCGTGCACCTTGCTCGTGCCGGCGCGTTTGGGCGAACCGTAGCCGATGATCGTCTTGACCGCGATGAGCGACGGGCGATCGCTCATCGCGCGCGCCTGCGCCAAGGCGTGCTCGATGGCCGCGGCGTCGTTGCCGTCGGCGACGGTCTGGACGTGCCAACCGTAGGCGCGGTAGCGCGCGGGGACGTCCTCGCTGAAGGTGATCGACGTCGGTCCGTCGATGCTGATCTCGTTGTCGTCGTACAGGACGATCAACTTGCCGAGGCCGAGGTGGCCGGCGAGGCTGCTCGCCTCGCTCGAGACGCCCTCCATCAGGTCGCCATCGCTGGCGATCACGTACGTGTGGTGGTCGATCACGCGCAGGTCGTCGCGGTTGTAGCGCGCGGCCAGGTGCGCTTCGGCGATCGCCATGCCGACCGCCGTCGAGAGGCCCTGGCCGAGCGGGCCGGTGGTCGTCTCGACGCCCGGCGTGTGCCCGACCTCGGGGTGGCCCGGAGTGCGGCTGCCCCACTGGCGGTAGCCGCGCAGGTCGTCCATCGACAGGTCGTAGCCGGTGAGGTGCAGGAGCGCGTACTGGAGCATCGAGCCGTGCCCCGCCGACTGCACGTAGCGGTCGCGGTTCCACCACTGCGGGTCCGTCGGGTCGTGGCGCATGGCGTGCCGGAACAGCACGTACCCCATGGTGGCCGCCCCCATGGGCATGCCGGGGTGGCCGTCGCCGGACGCTTG
>JAABRX010000139.1 GCA_011390675.1 Trueperaceae bacterium
TGCAGGCCCACGCCAGCGGGCGCTGGGTGCGGCTCTAACGCTTGGCGATCAGCGGCCCGTGAACGACGCTTCGTCCTGAAGCTCGAGGTCGACGGAGTCGAACGTCGCGACGAACGAGTTCGGCCCACCGTCGTACGCGAGGGGGAGTCCGAGTTCGTCGTCGATCCAGAGCGTCTGGATGGGGTCGCTGAACACCGCCGGCTCGCCTTCGCGGCCCCGGGTGACCTCGAACGTCCAGACCGTGGTGGCACGGCCATCGAGCACCTCGCTGCCGACGATCGAGCACTCCCATACCTCGAAGTCGCCCGTCAGAACACCATCCTCGGGTTGCGTGGACACGCAGGGGTGGATCGGAGACTCTGGGTTGAGGAAGAAGATCATCAGCGTGGCGACGCCGGCGTAGAGCTCGTCATCGGCGAGGATGTCGGCGAGCGGGAACTCGAGGGAGGGCTCGGTCGACGCGCCGTCGAAGGTGCGCAAGACGTAGTCGCCGTCATCTCGTACGAAGAGCGCCACGAACCCGTCGCCGGTCTCCGGCGTCAGTTCGATGCGGACGTCGCCATCTCGGACGAAGACCGTCTGCGTGCCCGAAGCGGCGGCCCCGCCGGCGTTCGACACGATGGCGAACGATCCTGGGACGACGATGGGCGCCTGAGCGAACGCGGTGGCCGCGATCGCGAGCGCGGTGGTGGCGAGGGCCAGATGAACGAACCGATGCAGCATGACGTGCCTCCCGAGCGAACCGTCCCACGACGCGTCCACGTGCTGGGGAAGCTACCACGGGGTCGCTGCACCCAGAAACCGTCGGTTCGAGTCGCCCGAGGTCAGAACACGATGACCTTGTCGGCCTCGAGCGTCCAGGCGCCCAGCTCGTTCATGTCGCTGCGGTGGACGCCGTCGATGAGTTCGTCGGCGGTGAGCCCGCGGGCGTCCATGCAGGTGCCGCAGGCGCCGACGGTGGCGCCCTTCTGGATGATGCCGCGGAGCATGCGCTCCAGGTTGTAGTACCCGTTGGGGGTCGACTGGGCGCGCTTGGCGCAGCTCGCGGCGTCGGCCATGAGGAAGACGTGGAGCGTGACGTCCTCGTGCCGCGCGAGCTGTTGGGCGAGGCGCAGGCCGTTGAACGATCGTTCGGTGCCGTACGGCGGGTCGTTGAGGATGATCAGGGTGTTCATGGGGGGCTCCTTCGGGGGATCGGTGCGACGAGGTGGCCGGGCGACGGTGCGTTCACACCTCCTTCCGAACGGCGAAGGTGGCGAGGCCCAGGGCGACGCCGACGCCGGCGATCACGCCCGAGATGCCACCGAGGCTCAGGGTGGCCACGATGGCGCCGAGCGCGTACCCGCCGTCCCGGAAGAAGCGGTAGACGCCGAGCGCCGTGGCGCGATCCGAGGCCTCGACGCGGTCGGCGACGAGCGCGATCAGGGTGGGGTAGACCATCCCGGTCCCGAGGCCGAGGACGACCGCCGCGGCGAGGAGGCCGGCGAAGCTCGGCAGGGTCGCGAGCGCGACGAGCCCGAGCGCCTGCAGGAGCATCCCGGGCAGGATCAGGACGCGCCGACCGTAGCGGTCCGAGAGCGGCCCGAACGCGATCTGGCCGCCGGCCCAGACCAGGGGGTACAGGCCCGCGACGGCGCCGACCTGCACGAGGTCGAAGCCTCGCGCGGTCATCATCAGCGGCAGCGCCAACCACACGAGCCCGTCCTTGAGGTTCGTGGCGGCGCCGAGCAGGCTCGGGACGCCCACCCCGCGCACCCAACGCAGCGGCGAGGGCTTGGTGCTGGGCGCCGTCTCGCGGACGAGGAAGCTGAGGACCAGGCCGAGCACCGAGACGCCGATCCCCAAGTAGAACGGGGCGGGCCGCAGCCCGTGGTCCGCGGCGATCAGGCCCGTCAGGAAGGCGAGCACGCTGACCCCGGCGTAGCCGGAGAACTCGTTGATGCCGGCAGCGAACCCTCGGCGGTGCGCGGGCACGAGGTCGACCATCATGTTGATCGTCATCGACCATGTGAGCGCCTGGTTGGCGCCGAGCAGCACGTTGGCCGCGACGATCCAGGGCCAGGAGGGGGCCCAGATCAGCAGCAGGGGGATCGGAAGCCCGACGAGCCAGCCGATGCGCAGCACCTGACGGCGACCGATGCGGTCGGCCCACGCGCCCGCGAACAGGTTGAACACGGCCTTGGCGACGCCGAAGCTGATGACGAACGCCGCCAGCGCACCGCCCGCGTCGAGCCCGAAGACGTCGCGGCCCAGCAGCGGCACCACGGTGCGCTCGAGCCCCACCATGCTGCCCACGAGGACGTTGATGACCGCCAGCAGCCAGAAGGCGGCCGGTACGCTCGAACGCACCTGCGGCTCAGGCACGGTCGGGGACGACGTCCACGGCGTGCCCTGCCGCTCGCCAGTCCGGCAGGCCGTCGGCCAGGCGCAACCCGTGGCGTCCGTGCGCCTTCAGCAGGGCGAGCGCGTCGTAGGACATGACGCAGTACGGCCCGCGGCAGTAGGCGACCACGGTCGCGTCGACGGGTAATTCGGCGAGCCGGGCGGCGAGCTGGCCGACCGGGATCGAACGGGCGCCGGGGATGTGGCCGGCGCGGTACTCCTCCTCGGGACGGACGTCGATCACGACGGCGTCGCCGAGTTCGAGTCGCGCGAGGAGGGCGGCGGCCGTGATGGACTCGAAGCCCGCGGGGTCGCCGAGGTAGGCGGTGACGGTGCGGTCGATCTCGGCCAGCTGCCGTTCGCCGAGCGTGCGGACGCTGCGCCACAGTTCGACCACCTGCGGGTCCGTGAGCCGGTAGTGCACGCGGACGCCATCGCGGCGGGCCTCGACGATCCGGGCTTCCTTCAGGGTCTTGAGATGCTGGGAGGTGTTCGCGAGCGATTGACCCACTTCGTGCGCGAGCGCGTCGACGCTCCGTTCGCCTTGCGCGAGGACGTCGACGATCTCGAGGCGGACGGGGCTCGCGAGGGCCTTGGTGATCCGCGCGAAGTGGTCGTACACGGCGTCCTTGAACGCACGCGAGGACTCGGGGGTTCCGCGGCTGCTCATATGCTCAATAGAGTACTTGATAATACGTGCGAAGCGCTCGCGACGATCGCCACGCGGTCTCCATCATGCCTGGTCCGACCCACGCTCCGAATCATGCCCGTCGACCTCCGAGGAACGTCGGGCCACGCCTACCCGGTGCGAGTTCCGAAATCACGCGTGTGGGATATTCGCCGTACGTCCTTCCTGTGCCCGCTCGGGCACGGTCTGCGGTTGAGCGCGCTTCGATTGGAATCGATATGAACCTCGAGCATGCACGCCGTCTCTTCCGAATCGTCAGCTCGTTCTCCCTTCCCGTGCTCGCGGGACTGTGGCTGATGACTCGGTCCGGGTCGTACGAGGCGTGGGCTTACCCCATCCTCGCGATCTACATGGTGGGTGTGGTCGCAACGCTCGCCTGGACGAGCATCACCGTCAAGCGCGTGTTCAGCGTCTCGCACGCGGTCGTGTCGGTCTTCTGGCTTGGCCTCCTCGCCTCCCGTCTTTTCGCCGGTCCGGAGTCGGCCCTGGTGGCCGAGCGAGTCACGCCCGACGTGTACCTGATCTTCGTGCTGATCAGCATCGTGGCGTACCTGATCTTCTCGACCCCCAGGGCGCTGAAAGCGTCCGTCGCGCTCCTCCTCGTCACGACCGTGGTGGTCGGCGTCCGGTTCGCTTCGGCCGTGCAGAACGAGGGGCCCGTGGTGGCCGTCGCGCACATCTGGTTGTACGAAGCGATCCTGGGCATCACGATCCTGATGCTGCACGCGCTCGCGCGCAGCAAGGACCGTGCCGCCGCCGCGCTCCTCGAAGCCGCCCGGCTGCACGACCTGGCCTACACCGACGTGCTGACCTCGCTCCCGAACCGCCGGGAGCTCGAGGAGAGCCTCGAGCACACCGCGGCCGCCTCCAACGAACTCGAGCAGCCCCTGTCCGTGGTGTTCTTCGACCTCGACGACTTCAAGAGCGTGAACGACGTGCACGGTCACGCGGTGGGCGACGACGTCCTCACGGAGGTCGGCGACGTGCTCCGAACCCTCATGCGATCGAAAGACACCTTCGGGCGCTGGGGTGGCGAGGAGTACCTGGTCGTCGCTCCGGGTACCAGGCACGAGCAAGCCCTCGAGTTCGCCGAGCGCCTCCGTCTGGGCGTCGAAGCGCACGTGTTCGTGCACGGCATCCACGTGACGGCCAGCTTCGGCGTCGCCACGAGCGAGGGGAAGGCCGACGCTCGCGCGCTCCTGTCCCGTGCCGACGAGCGCCTGTACCGAGCCAAACACGCGGGACGAAACCGCGTCGTCGGTGGGAACGGTGCGCCGATGGACCGGGCGAGCACGCTCCAGCCCGATGCGAGCGAACGCTGACCGCTGACTCGGCACCGCTTGGGCGGCGCACGCGGTCGAGCTCCAGCGCGGCACGGCGATGCGCTTCGTTGTACCGTTGGGGTCGTTGATCGCGTGGATGGCGGCTGAGTGGGCCGTCGTTCCGGTCGATGCCTAGGTCGTGGTTTGGTCGGGGATCTTGCGGACGGGCACCCAGGGATCACGGGAAGGGGTCAGGCAACCGTCTCATGCCACCGAACACCGGCGAGCAGCAGGAGCGATCGCAGCTTCTCCTGACCAAGCTCCAGGTCCCTCGTCCCGTCGCCTCCTTGGTCCGACGCGACCGGCTCCATGCGCTCCTCGATCAGGGTGCCGATCGACGCCTTACGCTCGTGTCTGCGCCAGCCGGCTTCGGCAAGAGCACCCTGATCGCGGGTTGGCTGAACGAGCAGGACGCGTGCGCATGGCTTTCGCTCGACGAGGACGACAACGACCAAGGGCGCTTCTTCCTGCATCTCTTGGCTGCCCTACAGACGCTCGACGCGTCCATCGGTCGCAGCGTGCAAGCGCTGGTGCACGCCCTCCCGCAGCAGCCCATCAAGGTCGCCGTCACCGGCCTCATCAACGACCTCGCGACCCGGGCTGCTCCCATCACGTTGGTGCTGGACGACTACCACGCGATCACCGACTGGCCCGTGCACGAGGCGATGCAGTTCCTCCTCGACCATCAACCCGAGAACCTGCGGCTCATCCTCATCACGCGTGAGGACCCGCCGCTGCCCCTATCGCGCTTGCGAGCCCGACAGCAGCTGCTCGAACTCCGCGCCGCCGACCTCAGGTTCACGCTGGAGGAGGCGGTGCGGTTCTTCAACCAGACGATGCAGCTGGGTCTGACCAAGAGCGTCGTCGAGTCCCTCGAGCGGCGTACCGAAGGCTGGGCGGCGGGGCTGCACTTCGCCGCCTTGTCGTTGCGGCACTCGCCCGACCCGCTGGCGTTCGTCAAGGCCTTCACGGGGAACGATCTCTACGTCCTTGAGTACCTCGTGGACGAAGTCCTCGGCAGGCAACCCACCGAGGTCCAGGAGTTCTTGATCAAGACGTCGATCTTGGAGCGCTTCTCCGCGCCGCTCTGCGACTACGTCGTGTTCGGGGAAGCCCACGGCCCCAGTGCGGAGCTCATCGCGCACCTCGAGCGCAGCAACCTCTTCGTCGTTGCGCTCGACCAGGACCGCGAGTGGTTTCGCTACCATCATCTCTTCGCCGATCTGCTCAAGAGCCGTCTGGCGCTGCGTTCCTCGGAGGACGCCGACCTGCTGCACCGTCGCGCCAGCCGCTGGCATGCCGACCATGGCAGCACCCGGATCGCCGTCAAGCACGCGCTTGCGAGGCACGATCCGAGAGGGGCGGCAGACCTGGTCGAGAGCCAGCTGCTTTCGCTCCTCGCGACCGGCACGCTTCCCGAGCTGAGCGCCGCCCTCGGCCAGCTTCCGCCCGAAGTCGCCAAGGGGCGGCCGCGGCTGGCGGTGGCGCAAGCCTGGGTCACCGTCCATGCGGGGCGGCTCTCCGAAGCGCGGGCATGGCTTCAGGAAGCCGAGCGGGACATGGAGCAAGGGGACGACGATCTGCGCGGCCATGCGTTCGCGGTCGAGACCTACCTGAGCGCCATGTTGGGCGACATGGCCGGCGCCGGTGAGGTGGCGGAGAAGGCGCTCGACCTCCTGTCGCCGGACGCCGTTTCGGCCCGCGTGTTCTCGCTCATGGTCCTCGCGGCCTCGCAACGCTTCTCGGCCCGGCTCCCGGAGGCCGTGGAGTCCTACGAGCGTGGCCGACGCCTCCTGCAGCCCCTGGACGAGCCGTACCTGCAGGTGCTGCTCGACTGCAGCCTGGCGGAAACGCTGCGGGTCCAGGGAGAACTGGACCGGGCCGAGCAGGCCTACCAGGAGGCCATCGCCGGTAGCGCCTCGTTGCGGGGCGTCGGAGGTGAGCCCCCATGGTTCGTGGGGTACGCCTTGACGGGCCTAGCCGCCGTTCTGCAGGAGCGGAACCAGCTCGACGCGGCGCTTCGGCATGCCGACGAGGGGGTTGCGCTGTGCGAGAAGTGGGGTCAGGCGGACGCGTTGGTCATCAGCTACCTGGATGCGGCTGCCACGTACTCCTCGGCCGGCAAGCTCGAGGCAGCGCTCGCGGTGGCCGCCAAGGCCGTCGCGTTGGCCCGTGAGGTGTCGCCGTGGCCGCTGGCGATCGCGTTGGCGAGCGAAGCCCGGCTCCGAATCGCACGGGGGGACCTGGCAGCCGCAGAGCGGTGGGCGGACGAAGCCGACCTCGACCTGGCAGCGGCGCTCGACTATCAGCACGAGCTCCTGTACGTGACGCTCGTGCGGTTGCTGCTGGCGCAGGGGAAGGCCACCCAAGCGCACGACCTTCTCGAGCGCTTGTTGGCGCAGGCAGAGCGCGTTGGCAGCCTGAGCAGCGTCGTCGAGAACCTGATCCTGCAGGCGTTGGCGCTGCACGCGCGCGGCGAAGAGGCGCGAGCGCTCGAGCGTTTGGATCTTGCCCTGCAGCGGGCGGCGCCCAAAGGCTTCGTGCGCCTGTTCCTCAACGAGGGACCCGCCCTCACGCGGCTCCTCTACGCGCTGGCTGCCCAAGGGACCGCCACGGCGTACTGCCTCGACCTGCTGAGGGCTGCACCGGAGGCCGGGGAAGACCGAACCCGTTCGGTCGGTCGTGATCCGGAGCCTCGGTTGGATCCGCTCAGCAAGCGCGAACTCGAGGTGCTGGGGCTCATCGCGGAAGGGCTCACCAACGGCAAGATCGCTCAACGACTCCGCATATCGGTCCATACCGTGAAGGCCCACAGCTACAACATCTACGGAAAGTTGGACGCCAGCAACCGCACGGAAGCCGTCGCCAAGGCACGGAGCTTCGGTGTGCTCGAGAACTGACGCCCTGCGGGTCAGGCGCCCGCACTAGTACCCGGATCATCCATTCGCACGATGTCGCTCATACCGTCGCATCGCTACCTTGGTGGCGCAGGCCAGGGCTGAGCCTCGCCGGAGGAGCGCGCGATGGACCGATCTCACCAGCCGAAGCGCTACCGCATCACCATCCAAGGCCACCTCACGGAGCGATGGGAGAGCTGGTTCGCCGGGATGCAGATCGAATCACGACCCGCGTCGGGCGGCCAGGTCCGGACCATCCTCACGGGAACGCTCGAGGACCAGTCCGCCCTACAGGGGGCGCTGAGGGCTCTGCATGGCCTCGGGCTCACCCTGATCTCGGTCGAGACGCTCGAGGAGGAAGTCGATGGATGACGCGAGGACGCCGACGCTCGAAGTTTCCCAGAAGGACCAGAAGGAGCAGTGATGAACCACCCATCTAGCCGCTTCGCCGTACTCCGAACGCTCGTCATCGTGATGGTGGCGTGCGTGTCGGTCGCGCTTGCCCAGGAGCTCTATCGGGATGCCCGGGGCTACTTCGACGTGCCCGTTCCGGCCGGCTGGTCGGACGTCAGCACCCCCGACCATGCCGCCTTCGTCCATGAGGACCCCGACGCCGCCATCTACGTGGTGGCCGCGCCCGGCGAGGAAGACCAAGTGGCTCTGGCCGGACTCCAGATCCTCGTCGACGCAGGGCTCGAGGAAGCGTTCTTGGCGGCGCCCCTGCAGTCTGCTCCGGTCTCCTTGCCGAGCGGCGTGTGGACGCAGCGCATCTACCAGCACGCGGACGGGGACCTCATCGCCGTCATCAGCCTCGAGCAGGCTGGGGTGACGTACCTGGTGCTGGCGAAGGGCTCGCAAGCAGCGTTCGGCGAAGTCGTCAACGCCGCCGTCAACCCCATGCTCCTCGGCATCGCTCTGGTGGGGCAGCACGACGAACCCGACGAAGAGCTTCCGTACCGCGCCGAGGACGTGACCTTCGACAGCCAAGGACGCGCGCTCGCTGGAACCCTGACGGTGCCCGCGGGCGATGGACCCCACCCGGCCATCCTCCTGATCTCGGGCAGTGGTGCCCAGGACCGCGACGGCGTGAACCCGTCGCTGGCCGGCTACCGGCCCTTCCGGTGGCTGGCCGACCACCTCACCCGCGAAGGCATCGCCGTGTTGCGCTTCGACGAACGGGGTACGGGTGCCTCCGAAGGCGATCACGCCGCTGCGACCTCGGCGGACTTCGCCCTCGACAACGAAGCCGCGCTCGACCACCTGCGGAACCGCGCCGACGTCGACGCCGCGCAGGTGGGGTTGCTGGGCCACAGCGAGGGCGGCTTGATCGCAGCCATGATCGCGGCTCGCGATCCAGACGTCGCTTTCGTCGTCTCGATGGCTGGTCCCGCGTTGCCGTACAGCGACGTCGTGGTGAAGCAGACCGAGCGCATCCTCCAGGCGACGGGCGCGAGCGACGCCGTGGTCGCGGCATCGGTCGCACGGCAGCGCACCCTCGTCGAGCTGGCCGTCGCCGAAGCGTGGGACGAGATGGATGCGCTCCTCGTCGAGATCATGCTCGAGCAGCTCGAGGCCTTGCCAGAGGACCAGCGCGCCGGCCTCGGTGACCTCGAGGCGTTCGCCCGCGCTCAGGCAGCCACGCAACTGGACTCGTTCAGGAACCCGTGGATGCGCTTCTTCCTCACCTACGATCCCGCCCAGGACTGGGCTCAGGTCACGGTGCCGGTCTTGGCGCTGTACGGGGGGCTCGATGCCCAGGTGGACGTGGCCCAGAACCAGCCCGTCATGGAGGCTGCCTTGGCCGAAGCCGGCAACGCGGACGCGACCACGGAGGTCTTCGAGACGGCCAACCACCTGTTCCAGGAGGCGGTGACGGGCGGGCCGGACGAGTACCTCACGCTCGAGATGCAGTTCGCTCCGGGCTTCATGGAGACCATCTCGGGCTGGTTGCTCGAGCGGGTCGACCTCCGCGAGCCCATCCGCCGCCAAGAAGTCACCTTCGACCGTGGCGACCTGAGCTTGGCCGGCACCCTGACGCTGCCTGCGGGCGAGGGGCCGCACCCCGGGGTCGTGCTCATCCACGGCACCGGCCCGCACACCCGGGCGCAGGACATGCACGGCTTCGAGATGCTGACCGCGATCGCGGAGCGATTGGCGCAGGACGGCGTCGCCTCGCTGCGGTACGACAAGCGCGGGGTCGGCGCGTCGACCGGCGACTACGACGCGGCCAACTCGGCGGACCTTGCCGAGGATGCCGAAGCGGCCATGCGCTACCTGATGGGTCACGAGGCGATCGATGCCGCGCGCGTCGGCCTCTTGGGCCACAGCGAAGGCGGCATGATCGCGCCGATGATCGCCGCGCGCGATCATGACGTGGCGTTCGTCATCAGCATGGCAGGGCCGGCCGCGCCCCCCCTCGAGGGCCTCATGCGCCAGCACGAGAAGAGCTTGCAGGCGGCCGGCGCGCCCCAGCCCATCGTCGAACGGGAGATGGCCCAGCTGCGCACGATCCTGGAGCTGACCCTCGCCGAAGACTGGGACGCGCTGGAGGCGCTCTTCCGCGAGGTGATCGGCGAGCAACTGGCCTCGATGACCGAAGCGCAGCGTGAGGGCCTTGGTGGCATCGAGACCCTGATCGATCAAGTCATGCCGCAGTACCGAGTCTGGTACCGCTACTTCCTGCAGCACGATACGGCCGCGGACTGGCAACGCGTGACCGCACCCGTGCTGGTGCTCTTCGGTGGCCTGGACTCCCTCACCGACGTGGACGAGCACCGCCCCGCGCTGGAGACGGCTCTGGATGGCCACGACGACGTGACGGTCCTGGTCTTCCCGACGGCGAACCATCTGTTCCAGGACGCGGTGACGGGCTCCGAACTCGAGTACGCCACGCTCGCGCCGGAGTACGCACCAGGGGTGCTCGATGCGGTGAGCGACTGGGTGCGGGAGCGAACCCGTTAGGGCCGAAGCCGTCGTCGGCGGACCAAGCCGACGAGCGCACCGCCAGCGCCACAGCCATCCTCTCGACGCTCGGTCGTGCGCAGCACGCTTCGTTCGTGGGTGCGGGCCCCTGCCATCGGTAGGCAGGGGCCCGTCCATGGCGTCTGATCGCCGTGGCGAACCTCGTGCCGTTCGAGCCGAGCGTGCGCCCGGAGGACACCGTCCTCGAGCTCGAGCTCGACCCCGGCGACGCCTCAGCCGTCCGCGCCGGTGGTGTCGCACGGCGGATCGCCGCTGCACACCAAGAAGGGTTTCCCCTTGAGGGCGCCGCGCTTCCCGATGCGCTCCACCATCGGTCGGCCGCACGTAGGGCAGGAGCCGAGCCGCGCGTAAGGGTTGCGCTCGCCGTCGGCGCCTTGCCGCCGCGGCGCGACGGTCGCGGTCGCCGGCACCGTCTCCGGCGCGGCGTCCGTTGCACCCTCCGGCGCGGTGTCCTGCACGGTCCCCGACTCCGCCGCGTCCACCGCCACCGGTCGACCGGCCGGCTCCCGCCGCCGTCCCGCGGCACCCTTGCCCGGCTTCTTGCCGCGTGGGTTCGCTGCCGCTTGCGCCACCGCCGGTACGACGGGTTCGAGCCGCCGCCGCACCTCGTCCACGGCGTACGCCGATCGGGCGGCGAAGCGCAGGATCGGGATGCCTGCGGACGCCAACGCCGCCTCGACGACGGCGTCGCGCTCCGCGATCCGCTCGCGGTCGTGGCTGACG
>JAABRX010000140.1 GCA_011390675.1 Trueperaceae bacterium
CAGGGCGTCGACCGCGTCCTCGATGCCCTCCATCGAGTGCCAGAAGGTGATGGTGGTCTGGGCGGTCGCCGTCGCGCTCAAGGCGACGGCGGCGAGCAGAGCGAGGAGGCGGTTCATGGCGGAGGCTACCGTCCTTTCCGGGGCGGCGCGCCGGTCGGGCGCGGGGCGGGGCGCGGGATCACGAGCGGAACCCGGCTTCGAAGACCTCGATGATGCGGCGTTCGAAGATGACGTACAGCACGAGCAGCGGCAGGCTCGCCACGAGCGCCGCGGCGCCGAGGAGGCCCCACTCGAACGGCCGCGCGCGCAGCAGCTCGGTGAGGAACGCCTGCACGGTCCACAGCGGTTCGGTGGTCATGATGCGCGGGTAGAGGACCAGGTTCCAGTGCGCGGCGAACGCGAGGACGGCGGTGGCGGCCAGCTCGGGGCGGAGGATCGGCGCGACCACGCGCGCCAGGATGGTGGACTCGCCCGCGCCGTCGAGGCGCGCCGCCTCGACCACCTCCCACGGCACCCGCCGCATCCCCTGGAGCAGCAAGAAGACGACGAGCGGGCTCGCCAAGAAGGGCACCACGAGGGCGCCGAAGGTGTCGAGGAGCCCCAATCCCTGCAACTGCCGGAAGAGCGGGACGAGCAGCAGTTCGCTCGGGAGCGCGAGCAGCACCATGACGAGTGCCTGCACCCGCAACCCGTTGCGGATCGCGTACGCAGCGCCCAGCCCGAACGCCAGCTGCGTCGCCACCACCAGCCCGGTGGCGCCGAACGAGACCGTGAGGGCGCGCGCGAGGCCGGTGTCGGCGAGCGCCGCGAAGTTCTCGAGGCTGAACCCGAACGTCGCGAGGTTGGCGCGCACGAGCGCCTCCGCGGGGATGAAGGCGGCATAGACGAGCCAGAGCAGCGGCAGCGCCACGAAGGCCGCGAACGCCGCTGTGACGAGGCGCATGGCGATCATGCGGCGCCCGGGGCGGCGGCGCGCCGGTCGAGCAGGCGCGCCTGCACGAAGGCGATCGCCAGCGTCAGGATCAGGACGAACAGCGTGATCGCCGCGCCGTAGCCAAGATCGAAGCGCTCGAATGCAGTTTCATAGAGGAAGTACCCCAGCACGCGGGTGCTGCCGAAGGGGCCGCCGCGCGTGAGCAGGTAGACCGCGGTGTAGGACTGCAGGCTGAAGACGGTTCCGACGACGGTGAGGAACAGCAGCGTCGGCCGGAGCATCGGCAGCACGATCAGGCGCCGCACCTCCCCCTCGCGGGCGCCGTCGACACGGGCGGCCTCCTTGACCTCGAGGGGGATGCCGCGCAGCGAGGCGGAGGCGACCAGCACGCCGTAGCCGGTCTGCTGCCAGAGCGTGAACAGCACCACGTACGCGAGCGCCGCCCACGGCTGCGAAGTCCAGGGCAAGGCGAGGCCGGTCAGTTCGGGAACGAGGCCGAAGTCGGGGTTGTACAGGAGGTACCAGGCGATCGCCGACCCGCCGACCGTCACGAGACCGGGGGCGAAGAGGAGCGCCTTGATCGCCCGCTCGAAACGGACGCCTTCGATCGCGAGGGCGATGACGATCGACAGGACCAGGAACGCGGGGAGCGCGAGCGCGGCGAAGGCGACGGTGGTCCCGAGCGAGCGCCACAGCGCGTCGTCACCGAGCAGCCGCACCAGGTTCGCCGCGCCGACCGGCACCGGGTCGGTCGTCCCGCTCCAGCGCCAGGTGGCGTAGCGCAGCACCGCGAGCAGGGGAACCAGACTGAAGACGACGAACACGAGCGTCGCCGGCAGCGCGAGCCAGAAAGAGCGGCGGCGCGCGCTCACGCGCTCCCTGCTCGCGGTCGGCGGTGCACGTGGGGGCGGGCGAAGGAACCGGGCACGATGGACGAATGTACCGTCCGCGGGTCAGGTGGGTTTCAGGACCGAGGTGCCACCCGCGACCAGAACGCGCTGAACGATCGCGGCGCGGCTGCGGCCGTCCATCGATGCCGAAACGCGGTCGGCGTGGGGTCGCTCGGGCCGGGCCAGTGCGCCACCGCCGGGTGCGCCCGGTGGACGAGCGGCGCCGCGCGGCCGGCCGCGGCGGCGGACGCCCGCGGCGCCAGCGCGTCGCGTGCGTCGGCGACGCCCACCTGCAAGCCCGGCACCGCCTTCGCGGCGGCGAGCACCCAGGCGAGTCGCGCCCTGCTCCACGGGTGGCGAGCGAAGAAGGACGGTTCGAGCAGCAGCCAGCGCTCGGCGTCGTCGTCGGCGCGCCACGTGGGGTCGAGCCCCCACGGGTGGTAGGCGAGCAGCGGGCGCGTCGGGTCCGGGTCGGGGGCCGGCAGGTCGGGCAGCACGGTCGGCAGGTCGAGGTCGACGGTCTCGCGCAGCGCGTCGGGCACCGGTCCGTCGAGGAGCGCCTCGCGCGGCCGGTCGAGGAAGGTGCCGCGCTGCCGCGTGTCTGCGAAGCGGTTGAGGTTCGCCTGGTCGGCCAGGTACGGCTTCGACGAGCCGCTCCCCGCCACCCACTGCCACGACAGCGCGTTCGAGGCCAGGTCGCCGTCGAGCAGGTGGTGCTGGAACCAGGCGGCGCCGGCGCGCCAGTCGGCGCCCGCGAGATGGCAGGCGACGCTCGCCAGCCACATCCGCGCGTGGTTGTGCACGTAGCCCTCGTCGACGAGCGCGCGCACGGCGGCGTCGACCGCGTCGATCCCGGTGCGCGCGGCGACGAGGGCGGCCGGCAGCCGCCGCGGTCCCGCGTTCGGTGCCAGGCGCGGTTGCGGGCCGAAGCGGTCGCGCAGGATGCGGGCGCCCTCCAGCTCGTGCACGAGCTGGAAGAACTCGCGCCAGGCGAGCTCCTGCGCCAGCTTGCCGGCGTTCGGCCCCACGGCCGCCAGCGCCTCGGGGACCGACACCAACCCGTGGGTCAGGTACGGCGACAGGCGCGTGACCGCGCCGCGCAGGTGGTTGCGGGTGCGGGCGTACGCCGCGGGGTCCACGGCCGCGAGGCGCGCGAGCGCCTCGGCCCGGTCGGGCGGGAACGCGCGCGAAGCCGCGGCTGGGATCGCGAGTCCAGCGACCGGCACGCGGGTGGGGTGATCTGGCTGCATGGCGCTCAGACTACGGGTGCGGCCGCTGCGGCGCCGTGGGCTGGAGCGCCGTCTGCGCGCGTGGGGCACGCGCTTCGTCCGCGAATGCAGCGGCGATGGTACCTTGGGGCGTGCACGCGCACGACCTCGAGGTGGAACCGCCCGATCCGATCCTTCGCGCGATGTACGACGCGATGGCCGACGGGCTGTTGGTGGTCGACTCGGCCGGCACCGTGGTGTTCGCCAACGCGTCGGCCGTCGCCCTGCTGGGTCGCGACCGAAGCGCGCTCGTGGGTCGGCCGTTCGGGTTGCCGATCGGCGACCGACGAACGCTCGTGGTGGGCCCCAGCCTCTCCGTGTCGTCCGAGGTGGAGCGAGCCCTGCAACCGGGCGATCGCGTGCTCGAGATGCGGGTCGCGCCCATGGTGTGGCAGGGGGACGTCGCCCACCTGCTCAACGTCAGCGACGTGACCGAGGCCGTCGAGCGCTACCGCACCGCCAGGGCGGCCGCGGTGTACGACCCCCTGACCGGGCTGCCGAACCGGACGCTGATGACCGAGCACCTGGAGCAGGCGTTGCGCGTCGCGCGGCGCGAACGGAGCCTCGTCGCGCTGCTGTTCATCGACCTCGACGACTTCAAGGAGGTCAACGACCGCTGGGGGCACGCCGTGGGCGACGCCCTGCTGCAGTCGATCGCGGGACGGCTGAACGGCGTCTTGCGGGACGGCGACGGCGTCGCCCGGCTGGCGGGCGACGAGTTCACGGTGACGCTCACCGGCTTGCGCGACCCCGGCTACGTCGAGGTGGTCGCCCAGAAGGTGCTCGACGCCCTGACGGCGCCGCACGACCTACAGGGGCGCCTCGTGCGCGTCGGCGCCAGCATCGGGGCGGCCGTGTTCCCCACCGATGCGATGCAGGCCACCGAACTGCTGATGCTCGCCGACACGGCGATGTACCGGGCGAAGCTCCACGGGAAGAATCGGTTCGAGGCGTTCACCGAGTGACCGCGCAGCGGACGCACTCGCGCGCTCGGCGACGGGTCGGAACGGGCACGGCGGGAGGCGCAAGCTAGCGAACGCCACGGGAGCGTCGCCATGCCGGCGGCAGCAGGTCGATCAGCGCGGGTCGGACCCGGTCGCCGCCGTAGGGCTTTCCGTGTGCGGCGACCTCGAGCGCCACTCCACGGAGCTCCTCGAGGACGTCGTACGCACGGCGATCCCGCCGCCGGACGACGACGCCCCCGACCGCGATGGTCGGGGGCGCGTTCGTGCGTGGGTGGCGGAGAGGGTGGGATTCGAACCCACGAAACGGTTTGACCCGTTTACCCGCTTTCCAGGCGAGCTCCTTCAACCACTCGGACACCTCTCCAGGCACGGGACCGCCCAGGCGGGCGGGTGGCGACGAGGAGTCTAGCACGGGCGCCTGGCGCCCGGATTCGGGTTGGCCACGACACGGTGCCGCGCTGGGTTATCCCTATGATGGTGCTCAAGATTCGACCGCCCCTAGGAGGCCCCATGCTGCGCGACCGCATCGCGACCCTGACCGACGCCGCCGACGTCGACGCGTTCCTGACCGACCACCCCACGAGCGTCATCTTCAAGGCCGGAACCTGCCACAAGACCATGCAGGGCTTCGGGTTCCTCCAGGCGAAGCTGGAGGAGCGCCCCGACCTGATGGTGGGTCTGATTCGCGTCGTCGAGCACCGGCCCGCGTCCAACCGGATCGCCGAGCGCACCGGCATCGTCCACCACTCTCCGCAGGTGATCTTGTTCCGCGACGGCGAGGCCGTGTTCGACGTCGACAACTGGGGCATCACGCCCGAGGTGCTGGTCGAGGGCTTCGCGAACGTGCCGGCCGGAGCGCCCGCCGAGGTCGCGCCGAGCGCGTCCGGTTCCGACCTCAAGCCCTACCTCGACGTCCTCGAGCAGTACCTGTCGGGCGTGATCGGCGACCGCCAGTTCGAGTACGTGTACACGACCATGTTCCGCGACGATGCGTCGCTGCGGTCGGCGGCAGAAGTGGACGTGCTCGGGTCGATCTTCGGCGACGTCGATCGCCACGCGAACATGCACCTGATGATGGCCGGCAAGGCCCAGGACGAAGCGATGCGGGTCCGCGCCGAGGCGGCGTACGGCAAGCTCAAGGAGCTGGCGCAGGGCGTTCCCGCTTGAGCTAGGTCGACCTACTTCGGGTCGTCGCGCCCCGCCCGCAGGAAGCGTTCGAACGCGTCCTCGCCGGCGGGGCGCGCGCGTGGTTCGGAACGCGCCTTGGCGCCGCGCACCTCGTCGTTCGACTGCGGCCGCGGTCGTTCGGGGCGCGGGCTCTCGGACCTCGTCCGCTCGGGAGCCAGCAGCGTCCACACGGCGAGCGCGAGGACGATCACCGCCCCGAAGGCGAGCAGCGTGAGGAGCGCGAGCGGCGTCACCCGCGCATCCTAACCGAGCGGCCGCACCGCCAACTCCGCGAGGCGCGCCCCGTCGGCGTTGCCGCCACTGAGCAGCACGACCGTCGGCCCCGGACGCAGGAGCGGCGCACCTTCGGTGACGAGCATCCGGTAGGCGGCGAAGGCGAGCGCGCCGGTGGGCTCCACGGTCAAGTGCGCCTCGCGCATCATCCACGCGGCACCATCGAGGATCGCCTCGTCGTCCACGTCCACGAAGGCGTCGACGGTGGCGCGGATGATGTCGAAGTTCACCACCCCGAGGGACTGCGTGCGCACCCCGTCGGCGACCGTGCGCACGACGTCCGCGGCCGACCAGGTGACGATGCGACCGGCGCGGAACGAGTCGCCGGCGTCGGCCGCGAGCGTCGGTTCGACGCCGACGACGTTCGCAGTAGAACCCAGGGCGCGCAGCGCGCTCGCGACGCCGGCGAGCAGGCCGCCACCGCCGACGCACACCAGCACGTTCGCGACGTCGGGGAGGTCCTGCGCGATCTCGAGCCCCACGCTCGCCTGGCCCTCCACGATCCACGGGTGGTCGTAGGGCGGCACGACGGTCGCGCCGAGCTCGGTGGCGAGGCGCTCGGCGGTGCCCTCCCGCGACGCCTTGTCGTTCGCGCAGCGGACCACGTGCGCGCCCCAAGCCAAGGTGCGGCGCACCTTGATCTCGGGCGCACCGTCCGGGATCACGATCGTCGCCGGGACCCCGGCCAGGGCTGCGGCGCAGGCGACGCCCTGCGCATGGTTGCCGCTCGAATGCGTGACGACGCCGCGCGCGCGCACCTCGGGGGCGAGGCGCGCGAGGAAGTTCGACGCGCCGCGCAGCTTGAACGAACCGGTGCGCTGCAGGTTCTCGGCCTTCGCGTACACGGGCGCCGGCGCCCCCTCCACGGGGAGCCGCACGAGCGGGGTTCGGAAGGCGTTGGCGGCCACGCGGTCGGCGGCGGCTTCGAGCTCGGTGCGGGTGGGCACGGGGGTGGGGCTCATGCGGTCGGTCTACCATGGTCGAGTGGCTACGGAACCGCGTGCGACGGTGTGCTGGGGCTCCGCCGTGGCCACGGCGCGTGGTACAAAAGTCCCAGTTCGGCGACGGCCGTGCTCGACGTCCGTCGCGCCCCTACCCATCCCCGATCCCCGACGGCGGCCACGGCGCTTCCGGCTTCGTGGCGCATCGGCGTGAGGAACGCATGGACGACGCCTCCCAGCTCATGAACGCCTCCAGCCTCGGGTACGTCGAGGACCTGTACCTCGAGTACCTGCGCGATCCGAGCGCGCTGGACGACTCGTGGCGCTCGCTGTTCGAGCGCATGGGGCCCGAGGGTGCGGCCGCAGCCGGGTTGGCCGGTCGCAGCAGCACCGGTCCCCGCTTCCGCCGCGGCACGCTCTTCGCGCCTTCGGCTGCGGCCGCGGCTGCGCCCGGCAGTGGGACGACCGATGCCGAACTCCATCAACGGCTCGACCGGCTCGTGCGCAACTTCCGCGTTCGCGGTCACCGCGTCGCGGACCTCAACCCGCTCGGCGGCGATCAGATCGGCGTCCCAGAACTCGAACTTCGTTATTACCGCATCACCGACGCCGACCTCGGGCGCCCGGTGCTCGACACGACCTTCCCCGACGCCAAGACCGTCGGCGACGTGTACGACGCGCTGCGCGCGACCTACACGCGCTCGATCGGCGCGCAGTTCATGCACATCGACAACCTCGAGGTGCGGCGCTGGCTGCAAGCGCGCATGGAGCGCACCCGCAACCGCCTCGAGCTGTCGCGCGCGACCCAACTTCGCATCCTGACCAAGCTGACCGACGCGGTGATCTTCGAGGAGTTCATCCAGAAGAAGTTCGTCGGCGCCAAGAGCTTCTCGCTCGAAGGCTCGGAGAGCCTGATCCCCCTGCTCGATCTGGCGCTGGAGAAGGCGGGGGCGCAGGGGGTGCACGAGGTCGTCCTGGGTATGGCGCACCGCGGTCGCCTGAACGTGCTCGCGAACATCATGGGCAAGCACCCGCGCACGATCTTCCGGGAGTTCGAGGACAAGGACCCGGAGATGAACCGCGGGCGCGGCGACGTCAAGTACCACCTCGGCTACTCCAACGACTGGACGACCCAAGCGGGCCAAGAGCTCCACCTGTCGCTCGCCTTCAACCCTTCGCACCTCGAGTTCGTGAACGCGGTGGCGATGGGGCGGGTGCGCGGCAAGCAGGACCGGGTGGGCGACGACGAGCGCAGTCAAGCGCTGTGCGTGCTGATCCACGGCGACGCCGCGTTCATCGGCGAGGGCATCGTCCAGGAGACGCTGAACATGTCCGAGCTCGCCGGGTACCGCATCGGCGGCACGCTCCACGTGATCGTGAACAACCAGGTGGGGTTCACGACCGGCCCCGATCAGGGGCGCTCGACGACCTACGCCAGCGACGTCGCCAAGATGCTGCAGATCCCCATCTTCCACGTGAACGGCGAGGACCCCGAGGCGGTCGCGCAGGTGATCGAGGTGGCGATGGACTTCCGCCGCACGTTCCAGCGCGACGTGGTGATCGACATGTACGCCTACCGGCGCTTCGGCCACAACGAGGGCGACGAGCCTTCGTTCACGCAGCCGCGCATGTACGCCGACATCCGCCGCCGCCCCAACGTGCGCGAGGGGTACCTCGAGCGCCTGCTCACCCTGGGCGGCGTCACCCGCGAGGAGGCGGACGCGATCGCCGAGGCGCGGCGCGAGCACCTCGAGGCCGAACTGTCGGTGGCGCGCGGCGACGACTTCAAACCGACGTACAGCGCCTTCGAGGGGCTCTGGAAGCCGTATCGGGGCGGTAGCGACGCCGACGCGCCCGATGCGGCGACGGCGATCGAGCGGGGTGAGGCCGAGCGGCTGCTCCGAGCGCTCGCGACGGTGCCCACGGGGTTCGAACCCAACCCCAAGCTCGTGCGCTTCCTCAAGGGGCGCGAGGAGATGGCCTCCGGCGACCGTGCGCTCGACTGGTCGGCGGGGGAGGCGCTCGCCTTCGGCTCGCTGGTCGCCGATGGCGTGCGCGTGCGCCTTAGCGGTCAGGACAGCGAACGCGGCACCTTCAGCCACCGCCACTCGGTGCTGCACGACGCGGCGACCGGCGAGCGCTACCCCTCGTTCGACGCCGTGGCCCAGGGCGACGGCGTGTTCGACGTGCACAACAGCCCGCTTTCCGAGAACGGGGTGCTCGGGTTCGAGTACGGGTACTCGCTCGACTGGCCCGATGGCCTGGTGATCTGGGAGGCCCAGTTCGGCGACTTCGTCAACACGGCCCAGGTGATCATCGACCAGTTCATCGCTTCCGGAGAAGACAAGTGGCGGCGCCTGTCCGGCCTGGTGCTGCTGCTGCCGCACGGCTTCGAGGGCGCTGGCCCCGAGCACTCCAGCGCGCGCCTGGAACGCTTCCTGCAGATGTCTGCGGAGGACAACCTGCAGGTGGTGGTGCCCAGCACGCCGGCCCAGATGTTCCATATGCTCCGCCGCCAGGTGAAGCGCCCCTGGCGCAAGCCGCTCGTGGTGATGACGCCCAAGAGCCTCCTGCGGCACCCGCGGGCGCTGAGCAGCCTCGAGGACATCGTCGAGGGCACGTTCGAGACGGTGCTCACCGACGCGACCGTGCCCGCCGACGGGGTGCGCCGCATCCTGATGTGCAGCGGGAAGGTCTACTACGACCTCCTCGCCGCCCGCGAGGAGCAGGAGCGCGACGACGTGGCGCTCGTCCGGTTGGAGCAGCTCTACCCGCTCCGCCAAGGCGACGTCGACGCCGCGCTGGAGCGCTACCCCGAGGGGGTCGGCGTCACGTGGGTCCAGGAGGAGCCGGAGAACATGGGGGCGTGGCGCTACCTGCGCGTCCGCTGGGGCGATTCGGTCTCGGGCCGCGCCTTCGCCGGCGTGACTCGGCCCGCGTCGGCGAGCCCCGCCACCGGGTCGGCGAGCGCCCACAAGCTCGAGCAAGCGGAGCTGTTGCGTGCCGCCCTGGGCGAGCGCGTCCCCGACGAGGTGGTCGCGTGAGCGCGGGCACCCTTCATCCGAACACGAGCGCCGGCGATCGCCGGCGCCGAGGAGCGTGACCATGGCCGTGGACGTCACCGTGCCCAGCGTGGGCGAGTCGATCACCGAGGTGTTCGTGGGCAGCTGGCTCAAGAAGCCCGGCGACCGCGTCGGCAAGGACGAGCCGCTCGTCGAGATCGAGACCGACAAGGCGACCCTCGAGGTGCCGTCGCCCATCGACGGCGTGCTCGCCGAGCAACTCGTCGCGGCCGGAGGCTCGGCGAACGTGGGCGACGTGATCGCCCGGATCGACGCAGAGGGCGCCGACGCGAGCGAGGCGAAGGACGCCGCGCCCGCGGCGGACGCGCCCGAAGCCGATGCGGCTGAAGGCGCGGACACCCCGGCGCAGGCGGACGGAGCGGCGAAGGCCGAGACGGCCGCCGATGCGGCGCCCGCCGACGATGCCAAGGTCATGCCCGCCGCCGAGCGCGCCCTGGCCACGTCGGGCGTGAAGCTCGAGGACGTCCAGGCGACCGGCCCCGGCGGCCGGGTCCTCAAGGAGGACGTCGAGCGCGCCGCGGAGGCCGCCAAGAAGGCGCCGTCCCAGGCCGAGAAGGCGTCGGCACCCGCCGCGCCGGCCGCGGCGGAGCCTACGGCTGCCGGCGCGCGTGAGGAAGAGATCGTCCCGATGTCGCCGTTGCGGCGCAAGGTGGCGCAGCGCCTCGTCGAAGCGCAGCAGACGGCCGCCCTGCTCACGACCTTCAACGAGGTGGACATGGGCGCCGTGATGGCGCTGCGCAGCGCCCACAAGGAGGCGTTCGAGAAGCGCTACGGCGTGCGCCTCGGCTTCATGAGCTTCTTCGTCAAGGCCGCGATCGACGCGCTGCGCGAGATCCCGCAGCTCAACGCGGAGATCCGCGGCACCGACATCGTCTACAAGAACTACTACGACGTGGGCGTCGCGGTCTCGACCCCCAAGGGGCTCGTGGTGCCGGTGCTGCGCAACGCGGAGCGGCTGTCGTTCGCCGAGGTCGAGAACGCGGTCGCCGACTTCGGGAAGCGCGCGCAGGGGAACAAGATCACGCCGGACGAGCTCCAGGGCGGGACGTTCACGATCTCGAACGGCGGCGTGTTCGGGTCGCTCATGTCGACGCCGATCGTCAACCCGCCGCAGAGCGGCGTCCTGGGCATGCACACGATCCAGGAGCGGCCCGTTGCGCGCGACGGGCAGGTGGTCATCCGGCCGATGATGTACCTGGCGCTGACGTACGACCACCGCATCGTCGACGGCCGCGAGGCGGTCACCTTCCTCAA
>JAABRX010000141.1 GCA_011390675.1 Trueperaceae bacterium
GGCGGGCGACCCCGGACGCCCGGTCGGCCGGCAGGCCCCAGGCGGCGACCAAGGTGTTCAGGAAGACGAAGAGGATCAGGTACGCGGGCGCCGCCCGCGCGAAACCGCCGGTGACCGAGGCGCCGGCGCCTCCGATCGTGCGCTCGGCCACCGCGAAGGGTGGCGCGGCGCCGGACTCCCCGGCGCCGGACGCCTCGCCGACGGCCACGACCACCGTCGCGCGCAGCGCCGGATCGGGGGCGCGACCGGGGTCGGTCCACCACACGACCTCGAGGGCCCCCGTCGCGTCGACGCCGGTCGAGGCGCCCGCGGCGACGTGCCCCCGTCGGACGGCGGCCGCGAGGGCGTCCACGTCGACGTACGGCACGGTCCGCAGCTTCGGGTCGCGCGCCAGCCGAGCCTCCACCGCCTCCGGGACGCCGGGGCCGGCGACGTACCCGAGCGGGCGGGGCGCGTCGGCGTCGGGCACCGTGACCCCGACGACCAGGATCAGGACGAACGGCACCACGAACACGAACGCCATCCCGATCGGGTCGCGCGCCAGGCGCCGGACGTTGGCGGCCACGACCGCGCCCACGACCGCGGCGAGTCCCGGCGCACGCGCCGCCCGCGTCACGCCGCCACCCACCGGCGCAGGCCGGGTGCGGAGAGCGCGAACGCGCCGACCGCGAAGGCGAGGATGGCGAGCAGCGGCGCCACGATCGTGGCGATCCCGCCGCCGTCGGCGGCCAGCGTCGTGAAGGCGTCGAGCGCGCGACCGTTCGGCGTCGCGAGCGCGACCGACCGCAGGGCCGGCGGCATGTCGCCCAGCACCACGAAGTTGCCGCCCACCATCGCCAGGACGAAGGCGATCGACGAGACCAGGCCGTCGGCCTCCGCGTCGCTGCGCGCGTAGGCGCAGGCGAGCGTGGCGATCCCCGCGGCGGCCAGCAAGAACGCCACCAGGATCGCGACCACGGCGAGCGGGTCGCCCCACGAGACGCCGAAGACCCAGGACGTCACCCCCCACACGGCGAGCATCCCGACGAAGCCGAGCGCCGCCGCTGCGAGCGCCTTGCCCGCGACGACCGCCACCAGCGACACCGGGGCCGCGCGCACCCGCGCGAGCGTCCCCAGACGGCGCTCGGCGAGCAGGCTGCGCGGGGCCGCCGCGAGGGTGAAGAAGACGAAGAGCATCGCCATGGCGGGTCCGAAGTAGGCGGCGGCACCGCCCTCCGCCACGCGCACCGGCGCCTCCGTCCACACGGCCGAGCCGGCCGCGTCGTTCGCTCGCGCGGCGAAGGCGCGCGCGGTGGCGGCGAGCGCGTCGCCCGCGATCGGTGCGCGCGCCGACCGCACCACGTCCAGCCCGGGTGGATCCGCCGCCGCCTGGACCAGCGCCGCCACCTCGCCGGCCGCGAGCGCCGCCTCGGCGGCGGCGGGCGTCGCGAACGGCCGTGCCGTCCAGACGCCGGCTGCGTCCGGGTGCTCGAGGGCGTTCGCCACGAACGCGTCGACGAGCCCATCGTCGGGCACGTACCCGACGTCCGCCTGGAAGCCCGCGTCGCGGCCGCCGAAGGCGAACGAGACGATCAGCGCGAGCGCGACCGGCGCCACCACCCCCACGATCCAGGCCGACCGGTCGCGGACCCGGCTGCGCAGCTCGCGCGCGGCGACGACCCACGCGACCCTCATGCCCCGTCCCTCAGGGCCTTGCCGGTCAGGTGCAGGAAGACCGCCTCCAAGTCGGGCTCGATCACGTGCGCGCCGGTGACGGCCACCCCCACCTCGGCCGCGCGCACGAGGACCTGCGGGAGCGCGGAGCGACCCGCGCCGACCATCAACGTCACCTGTCGGTGGGCGTGCGCGACGTGGCGAACGCCGGGCGCCTCGGCGCAGGCGCGCGCGAGCGCCTCGGCGTCGCCGTCCACGTCGAGGACGATCCGGTCGGCCTGGTCGAGGCGTTCGACGAGCTCGCGGCGCGAGCCCTCGGCGATCATCCGGCCGCGATCGAGGATGCCGATGCGGTCGCACAGCCGCTCGACCTCCTCCATGTAGTGCGACGTGTAGAGCACCGCCATCCCGCCCGCGTTGAGCTCCGCGATGCCGTCGAGGATGGCGGTGCGGCTCTGCGGATCGACCCCCACGGTCGGTTCGTCGAGCACGAGCAGGTCGGGCTCGTGCAGCAGGGCGGCGGCGATGTTCACGCGCCGCTTCATGCCGCCCGAGAAGGTCTCGGTGCGGTCGTCGGCCCGGTCGGCGAGCCGCACCTGGTCGAGCACGTCGAGCACGCGTCGGGCCAGGGCGCGTCCGGAGAGCCCGTAGAGGCGCCCGAAGAAGTTCAGGTTCTCGCGCGCCGTCAGGTCGCCGTAGAGCGCCAGGTCCTGCGGCACGTACCCCACGGCGCCCTTGAAGGCGGCCGGCGCGTCGGCGAGCCGGTGACCGCCCACCTCGACCTCGCCCGCATCGGGCGCCAACAACCCGACGAGCATCGAGATGCTGGTGGTCTTGCCGGCCCCGTTGGGACCGAGCAGGCCATACGCTTCGCCGGGGGCGATGGCGAGCGAGAGGTCGTCGACCACGGTGGTCGACCCGTAGCGCTTGACGAGACCGCGGCAGCGCAGGACCGCGTCGCGCGGTGGCGGCGCCGGTCGTTCGGTCGCCCCGGATCGCGCCGGCGCGACCGCCGTCATCGGTTCAACCATGCGAAGAACCCGTAGCCGACGAAGTAGCCGATCCCGAAGATGAGCGGTGCGGCGAGCGCCGCGATCCCAACGTGCCGTTTCGTGACCTTGAACTTCATGCAGATCACCTCCGAGGGGGACCGTAGCGGCGCCGCGGCCGGCCGCGCGCGTGCCGAACGGCACCCCCGCCACCCATGACCATCGGCACTCCCCCACCGCCCGTGCGCGCCCGGTACCCTGCCGCATGGCGCGCGGGGACGAACGCATCGGCTTCCTGGCGATCGCCGCGCTCGTGGCGTGGCTCGCCGTGGGGGCACCGTTGCTGCTCGACGCCACGGCAGGAAGGGGCGCAGTCGCTGCGACGGTCGCGGCGCTCGTGGCCTGGACGGCGTTCGGCGGGCTCTACGCCGCCGTCGCCAGCTGGCGCCTGGCGCACCTGAGCTACCGCGCGCACCGCCTCGTGCTCGCGGTCCTGACCGTCCTCGCCGCCGGGGTGCTCTTCGCTCGGCCCGACCAGGGCACCAGCGCGGTCCTCTTCGTCCTGACGGCCGTCCACGCGGCGCACGTCCTGCCCGTTGCGGTCGGCGCAGCCTGGCTCGTCGTCCAGAGCGCCGCCGTGGCCACGGCGCAGTCGATCGCGGGCGACGACGTGCTCCTGGCGACCGGTCGCTACGCCGCCATCATGGGCTTCGCGTACCTCACGACCCGCGGCGGCGTGCGCGAGCGCGAGGCACGGGAAGCGCTCGAGCGCCGCAACGCCGAGCTGCGCGCCACGCGGCGCCTCCTCGCCGAGCACGAGCGCGTCGCCGAGCGGGTGCGGATCGCGCGCGAGCTCCACGACCTCATCGGCCACCACCTGACCGCCCTGGTGCTCAACCTCGACGTCGCCGGGCGCAGCGAGGGCGAGGCCGTCCGGCCGCCGCTCGCCCGCGCCGAGGGGTTGGCGCGCCATCTGCTCGACGACGTCCGCGACGCCGTGCACGCGCTGCGCGCCGACGACGGGCTCGACGTCGCGTCCGCCGTGCGCGCCTTGGTCGAGGACGTGCCCGAGCCCGCGGTGGAGGCGGTCGTACCGGAACGGATGCACGTCGCGGACCCGCGGGCGGCGCACGTGCTGCTGCGCTGCGCCCAGGAGCTGCTGACGAACGCGCTGCGGCACGCCGACGCCCGCCGGGTGCGCATCCTCCTCGAGCACCGGGCCGACGGCGTGGTCCTGGAGGTGCGCGACGACGGGCGCGGCGCCACCCCGGCCGAGCTCACGGCCGCGCCGCGCCGTGCGGGGGCGTCGGGCACCGGGCTGGCTGGGCTGCGCGCCCGCCTCGAGGCCGTCGGCGGCCATCTGGACGTCGTGGGCGCTCCCCGCCGCGGCGTCGTGGCCACCGCCTTCGTCCCGACGGCGCCCGGACGTCCGGAGCCGGCGGCGTGATCCGCGTCCTGCTCGTCGACGATCAGACCCTGGTCCGCCAGGGCGTCCGCAGCCTGCTCGGCTTCGCCGAGGGCATCGAGGTCGTCGGCGAGGCCGAGGACGGCGAGACGGCGCTCGCGCAGATCGCCGCCGATCACCCCGACGTCGTGCTGCTCGACGTCCGCATGCCGGTCGTCGACGGCCTCGAGGTGCTGGCGCGGTTGCGGCGGATGGACGGCGCGCCGCCGGTCCTGCTCCTCACGACCTTCGACGACGATGCGGTGGCGCTCGACGCGCTCAAGCTCGGCGCCAAGGGCTTCCTGCTCAAGGACGTCCGGCTCGAGATCCTGGTCGACGCGATCCGCACCGTCCACGAAGGGCGCACGCTGGTGCAGCCGGCGTTGACCGAGCGGATCGTGCGGAGCCTGACCGACGCGGCGGACCGCGACCCCGCCGACGCCAGCGACCTCGCGTCCGGCGGCATCGAGGCGCTCACCGACCGCGAGACCGAGGTGCTGCGGTTGCTGGTCGCCGGCTGGACCAACAAGCGCATCGCCCAGGCGTTGGAGCTGACCGACGGCACCGTGAAGAACCACGTCTCCCGCATCCTCGCGAAGCTGGGCGTGCGCGACCGCACCCGCGCGGTCCTCAAGGCGATCGAGTCCGGGTTGGTCGGCGCCGGCGGTTAGCCCGGGTCGCTCAGACCGAAGGGAACGTCCGCTCGAGGTGCTCGAGCACCGCCCGGTCGACGCGGTCGCCGTCGACGAGCCGCTCCTCGAGGTTCTCGACGCCCGCCACGGCGCTCAGCGCCTCGCGCCCCGGGTCGCCCCAGGCGCTGCCGGGGGTCTGACCGGCGGCGGCGAGCGCGCGCAGCAGGCGCGCCTCGACGTCCCCTTCGATCGCGAGCAGGTCGTCCTCGCCGGGCTTCTCGAAGTAGAGGCGCTGCAGCGCCAGGTGCCCCTGCAGCCGCGGCACCGGGTCGGCGTCGTCGTCGACGCGCAGGTCGATGTAGCGGTCGTTGAGCCCGCCGTAGCCCCCTTCGTCGCGCACGACCAGCAGCGCCGCCGACTGCTTGCCGCGCTGGTCACCGCCGGCCCGGTCGGCGGCGAGCAGGCCCGCCAGCAGCCGCTCCGGGAAGGGGCCGTCGTGCTGCTCGTACGCCGCCACGAGCGCGTCGATCACCTGTGGACCCGCGAGGATGTTGCCCTGCGCGGCCAGCCCCGGCTTGGCGACGCCGCCCGCCCACGGGTGGCAGCCGTCTCCGGTGAAGGTGATGCTCGAGCCGTCCGCGGCGACCATGCCGTACTGGCGCTGACCGATCTGCGGGTCGGTGGCCCGGAAGCCCGCGTCGACCAGGTCGAGCGGCATGCCGGCCATCAGCGCCTCGATCGCGCGCGGCCCGAAGCTGGTGTTGGCGTAGCTCTGGGTGGCGATCGCACCGACGTCGCCGACGGCGAACGGCACCACGGCCCCCACCGCGAGGAACTTGGAGGCGGTGGCGACGCCCAGGTCGCCGGTTTTGGGGTCGCGCGCGACGATCGAGAAGGTATGCACCGGCCGGCCGTTGGGGCGTGTCATGCAGCGAGCGTACCAACCGGGCGCGACCGAGCGGTCGGCCGGTGGCGTGGTTGGATGGGCCCGTGCCGTTCCGCATCAAGGTCTCCCTCTGGATCCTCGCGACCCTCCTGTCGATCGCCCTGATCGGTCCGCTGTTGGTGCCGATCGCGCCGCTCGCCGACACCGTTCCGGTGCGCGACCTCGCCTGGCCCGGCTCGGCCTGGACGCCCGCCCAGGGCCTCGACGTGCACGTCGAAGCGGTCGTCGACGGCGCCCCCGTCACCGACCTTGCCGCGCTGCCCTCGCCCACCGGCGCGCCGGTGCTGCTGCTTCACGGCTTCGGCGCCAACACCCGCTCGTGGGGCGCGACGCTGCCGTGGATCGGCGACGCGCCGGGCACGGCGGGCGACGTCGCGCTCGCGTACGACCGGCCGGGCTTCGGGCTCACCGACCGGCCGACCGGGGATTGGGCGCGGGGTGCCAACCCGTACGGCCCCGCCGCCCAGGTCGCGACCGCGGTCGCGCTGATCGACGCGGTGGGCGCCGAGGCGGCCGTGCTGGTCGGCCACTCCGCCGGCGGCGCGATCGCGCTGCAGACGGCGCTCGACCACCCCGACCGGGTGGCAGCGCTGGTGCTCGTCGCGCCGGCCGTCTACCGCGGCGGCGGCGCGCCGGCGTGGAGCAAGCCGCTGCTGCGCACGCCGCAGTTGGAGCGGATCGGCCCCGTGCTGATGCGCCAACTCGGCGGCCGCACCGGCGACGACTTCCTGCGCAGCTCCTGGGCCGACCCGTCGCGCATGGACGACGCGGTGTTCGAGGCGTACCGGCGCCCGCTGCAGGCCCACGATTGGGACCGCGCGCTGTGGGAGCTGGTCAAGGCGAGCGCCGAGCCCGACCTCGAGGGCCGGCTCGACGAGGTGCGCGTGCCGGTCCTGATCGTGCACGGGCTCCAGGACGTGGTCGTGCCGGTCGAGCAGAGCCGCGACCTGGTCGCCGACCTGGTGCACGTCCCCGGCGGCGCCCGCCTGGTGGAGTTGGATGGCTGCGGCCACCTCCCCCACGAGGAGTGCCCCGATGACTTCCGCGGCGCGGTCGAATCCTGGTGGCGCGACGGCGTGCGCCCCTGAGCGCCCTGGCGCACCGCCGCGGGTCCGTTCGCGGCTGCTAGACTGCCCGCGTGGTCATCGGCATCATCTCGGACGTGCACGCCAACGTCCTGGCGCTGGAAGCGGCGCTCGGGGCCATGCGGCGTGCCGGCGCCGGAAGCGTGGTGTGCCTCGGCGACCTGGTCGGCTACGGCCCGACCCCGAACGAGACCCTCGATTTGCTCCAGAGCGCCAACGTGATGTGCTGCCTGGGCGATGCGGACGAGCGCATCGCCTTCGACTTCGCCAAGCGCGGCGGTCGCAAGGGGGTCGCCGACGCCACCCTCGAATGGACGCGGACGGTGATCGAGCCGCGCCACGTCGAGTGGATGCGCACGCTGCCGGTGCAGCGCCGCATCGACACCCCGGCCGGCCGCCTGCGGGCGTTCCACGGGGGCGCCGACGACCCGGGCGCCCGCACCAACCTGCAGCAGGACCCGATCACGCTCACGCGCATGCTCCAGCGCCACCGCTGCACGCTGCTGGCCGCCGGCGGCAGCCACGTCCCCTACTTCCGGAAGGTGTCGGGGGCCGGCTGGGTCGTCAACCCGGGCTCGGTGGGGCTGTCGCTGAACGGCGAGCCCGGGGCCGACGTCTGCTTCCTGACGATCGACGACGACGGGGTGGACGTGCGCATGGACAAGATCGAGTACGACACGGCCGCCGTGGCGTTCGATCTGGTGGCCTGGGGGCTGCCCAAGATCGTCGCGGACGCCGTGCAGCTCGGGCGCATGCCCGAGAGCGATGCGAGCGGCCGGCCCTAGACGCGCTCGACCGCGAGCGCCCACGCCTCGCCGCCGCCGATGCAGATCGCGGCCACGCCGCGCCGCCCGCCGCTCAGCTCGAGCGCGTTCAGGAGCGTGACCACGATGCGCGCGCCCGACGCGCCGATCGGGTGCCCGAGCGCCACCGCGCCGCCCAGCACGTTCAGCTTCTCCTCGTCGATGCCGAAGGCGCGCGCCGCCGCCATCGGCACCACCGCGAAGGCCTCGTTGATCTCGTAGACGTCGACGTCCTCCGGCGCCCAGCCGGTGCGCTCGAACAGGGCGCGCATGGCGCCGATCGGCGCGGTCGCGAAGTCCGCCGGCGCCTGGGCGTGCGAGGCGTGCCCGACGATCCGCGCGCGCACGGGGGTGCCGCGCTCGGTGGCCTCGTCCTCGTCCATCAACACGAGGGCGGCGGCGCCGTCGTTGAGGGTCGAGGCGTTGCCGGCGGTGATGGTGCCCGTCTTGTCGAAGGCCGGGCGCAGGTTCGGGAGCTTGTCGAAGTCGACCTTGGCCGGCCCCTCGTCGACGTCCACGACCACGCTGCCCTTGCGGCCCGGGACCTCGACCGGGACGATCTCGTTCGCGGCGCGGCCGTCGCTCGTCGCGGCCTGCGAGCGTCGGTACGAGCGCGCCGCGTAGGCGTCCTGATCGGCGCGCTCGATCGCGTACTCGACGGCGCACCCCTCGGCGCAGCTCCCCATGTGGCGACCGTCGAAGGCGTCGATCAGGCCGTCGCGCAAGATCGTGTCCACGAGCACGCCGTCGCCCAAGCGCAGGCCCGCCCGGGCGCCGGGCACCACGTACGGCGCCTGGCTCATCGACTCCTGCCCCCCGGCCACGACCACCCGGGCGTCGCCCACGGTGATCGCCCGCCAGCCTTGGACGATGGCCTCGAGGCCGCTGCCGCACATCTTGTTGAGCGTGACCGTCGGCGTGCGCTCCAGCAGACCGGCGCCGAGCGCGGCCTGGCGCGCGGGCGCCTGGCCGGCGCCGGCGGCGAGCACCTGACCCATGTACACGACGTCGACGTCCTCGGGCGCGAGGGTCGCGCGTTCGAGCGCGGCGCGGATCGCGGCCGCGCCCAGCGCGGGGGCGGGCACCGAGGCGAACGCACCCTGGAAGGCGCCGATGGCGGTGCGGACGGCACTGGCGATGACGACGGGCATGGGGCCTCCTTGGCCGGCGGGCCGACCCGGAACGGGGCCGACCGCGGCACGATGCCCCCATGGTACCGAGCGGCGCGCTGCCCGCGCCGGGTCCTATCGGCGCAGCGTCCAGGTGCCGCTGACCCCGGCCCAGCGCACGGTCAGGGGTCGGCGGAGGTCGAGGTGGTCGGGCAGGAACGCGACCGCGACGACGGGCTCGCCCGGCGCCACCCGATCCGGATCGCCGGCGAGCACCTGCACCGCGAACGGTTCGGCCAGGAGCGTCTCGCGCCCGTCCTGCACCACGTAGATCGCCGGCTGCCAGGCCGCCTCCGCGGTGGCGGTGACGGTCAAGAACAGCACCTTCTCGGCGCGCAGGTCGCGCAGGACCGCGTCGAGCGCGCTCTGCTGCTCCGGGAAGGCGAGCGCGAGCAGGCCCAGGTCGACCACCAGCAGGCTGACCGACGCTTCGCCACCGACCCCGTCCACGTACAGGCGCAGCGCTTCGATCCCGGGTCCGAGCGGCACCAGCTCGCTCGCGCCGTCCGCGACCGCCGTCCGCGGGCGCACCAAGGGGCGCGTCGCCCCATCGGGAAGGCGCAGCACCGCGCCGTCCACCCGGGCGCCCAGGACCCCGAGCAGATCTTCGGGCACGAACCAGCGGTCGCCGATGCGGCGCGCGGGGAGCGCGGCGGACACGGCCGTCGGCTCCGCGCCGCCGGCCGGCTGCCAGAGCGCGTCGACGTCGTCGGCGAAGATCGTGAGCACCCCGGTCGCGACCCGCAGCGTGAAGGCCAAGCCGTCGTCGGACCAGGCGGCCCCCAGCGCGCGCGCCAGGTCGTCGCCGGCGACCAGCGTCCACGAGCCGTCGGCGCGCGCGTCGACCGGCGCGCCTTGGGCGGCGCCCCAAGACAGGACCGCGCACGCCACCGCCACGAGCGCACCGCGCCAGGCTCGGGGGGGCAGAGAACGCGTCACCCGCGGAAGCTACCACGTGCCCCGCGGGATCTCGCGGCGACCGGGAACGTGCTAGCTTGGGGCATCGACAAGGTCCACGGCAAGCTCTCCGGTCTCAAGACCAACCAGGTCAAACGCCTCGCCAACCTCTACCGCCGGCGCGTGCCGCCCGAGCAGGCGGTCACCGCCGAGCTGGCGCGCGCGATGGGTGAGCTGGCGCTCGAGATCGGGCGCCCGGTGTCGGTGCTCATCGACCGCCGCGGGCGCCTGACGACCGTAGCCGCCGGCGACGCCGCCGACACCCCGCTGCCGCCCACCGCCGGCGAGGCCGAATCGCGCCTGCGTGGCCTGCGCCTCGTGCACGTGCACCTCAAGCCCGGCGGGCTCTCGGGCCCCGACCTCACCGCGCTCTTCCTCAACCGCCTCGACATGATCGTGGCCGTCGACGTCGCGAACAACGACCGCGGCGACGTGGTGCTGGCGGCGACGCACGTCGCGATGGTGGCGCCGCCCACGGCCGACGAGGAGGACTGGCTGATCGACCCCCCCGCCGACGTCCGCACCGTCGAACGCGACGACGCCCTGCAGCGCATCGCCGCCCTCGAGGAGGAGCTGTCGCGCTCGTGGCAGGCGCGCGAGGTGCGGCGCGGCTCCGAGGAGCGCGCGGTGGTGGTCGGCGTGGACACGGGCGAGGGCGAGATCGAGACGAACGCCCGCGTCGACGAGCTCGAAGAGCTCGTGCGCAGCGCCGGCGGCACCGTGGCCGCGCGCAGCCTGCAGCGGCGCGGCTCGGTGGACGCCAAGACGCTCGTCGGTCGCGGCAAGCTCGAGGAGCTGGTCTCGCTCGCGTACCACGAGAACGCCGACCTGCTCGTGTTCGACCGCGAGCTCACGCCGGCCCAGACGCGCGTGCTCGACGGCGCCACCAACCTCAAGGTGCTCGACCGCACCCAGGTGATCCTCGACATCTTCGCGCAGAACGCCAAGGGACGCGAGGCGCAGGTGCAGGTGGAGCTGGCGCAGCTGCAATACCAGCTCCCCCGGCTCGCCGGCCGCGGCAAGGCGATGTCGCGCCTCGGCGGCGGCATCGGCACCCGCGGGCCCGGCGAGACCAA
>JAABRX010000142.1 GCA_011390675.1 Trueperaceae bacterium
GTCCTGGCCGCGGAGGACGTCTACGTCGCCGCCGAGGTGGCGCGTGACGAGGCCGCGCTCCGCCGCGTGATCGACGACGCGTTCGTGTTCAACGCCGGCACGGGCACGACGTCGGGCAAGGACGCGCTCATCCAGAACGTCCTGCAGATGAACATGGTCGGGCAGACGATTCGCGAGCGCACGGTGCACGTCGAGGGGTCGTTCGCGATCGTCTTCGGTACGGCGGACCTGAGGTTCGCGCGCCCAGACGGGACCGAGTCGGTCTCCAGCCTGCGGTACACGTCGGTCTACGCGAAGCGCGACGACGGCTGGCGCATGCTCGCCTTGCAGATGCAGCCGCGGGCGGCGGGATAGACGTGGATGCGCCGGCGCTGCCGACGTCCCCGGCGGACGCCCCCACCGTCTTCGTCTCCGCGCGCCTGCGCTGCCGCCATTGGGTCGCCAGCGACCGCGCCGCGGTCCTCGAGGTCTACGGCGACGCCGACGCGATGCGCTGGGTGGGCGACGGAACGGTCCTGTCGGAAGCGGACGCCGATCGCTGGCTCGACGTGACCGCGCGCAACTACGCGCGGCGCGGGTACGGGATGTTCGCGCTCGAGGACCGCGCGACCGGGCAGATCGTAGGCTTCGCCGGCTTGGTGCACCCCGGCGACCAGCCGGAGGCCGAGGTCAAGTACGCGCTGGCGCGGGCGTGGTGGGGGCGCGGGCTCGCCACCGAGGCGGTGCGCCACCTGCTCGAGGCGGCTGCGTCGCTCTTTGGGCTCACGGACGTGATCGCCACGGTGGCACCGGCGCACGCGGCGTCGCAGCGGGTGCTCGCCAAGGCCGGCCTGACGCGCCGCGCCGACCGGGTCGACGATGATGGCGCGCGCACGGTCGTGTTCGGGTGCACGCTGCCGCCGGCGTTCGAGGTCCACCTGGTGACCGACGCGAACCGCCACCTGCTCGACCGCGTCGACGACGACGTCTTCGACCACCCGATCCGGCCCGAGTACCTGACCGCGTTCCTGGCGAACCCGGCCAACCTGCTCGCGGTGGCCATCGCCGACGGCACGGTGGTCGGGATGGCGTCCGGCATCGCGTACGCCCATCCCGACAAGCCGCTCCAGCTCTTCGCGAACGAGGTCGGCGTGGCCGCGCGGTTCCACCGCCGCGGCGCCGGCGCGGCGGTGCTCGATGCCCTGTTGCGCCGTGGATGCGAGCTCGGCTGCCGCGAGGCGTGGGTGGCGACCGAGGTGGGCAACGCGCCGGCGCGCGGGCTCTACCGTGCGCTCGGGGGCGTGGAAGACGAGGAACCGGCGGCGGTCTACCTCTTCACGCTCGCGGAGGACGAGGATCGCGGCGGTTGATCGACCTCAGCCTTCGAGCACCGGCCGCAGCGCCCCCGACCGCACCGCCGCCATCACCCCGGCGGGCGCCTGCGCGGCGCGGTAGGCCTCGGCCATCCAGCGCATGGCGGGCTGGGTGCGGGTGAAGAACGCGAGGTAGCCCTCGCACAGGTGGTGCTGCCCCGGCTCGCCGTCGACGCTCACGCCCACGCGGTCCTTGGGGCAGCCGCCGTGGCAGAACTCGAGGACCGGGCAGCGGCGGCACTGCGCGGTGAGCGTGTCGCGTTTGGCCTCGCCGAACGCGCCCTGCCGCGGCGCGTCGACCAGCGCGGCGAGCGGCAGCTCGGTGAGGTTGCCGAGCAGGTGGTCGGGCTGCACGTAGTGGTCGCACGAATAGACGTCGCCGGTGTGCTCGATCGCCAGCGCGTCGCCGCAGGTCGGCTGGTGCACGCACAGGCCGCCCGCGACCCCCAGGTGCTTGCCCAGCAGTTCGTCGAAGGCCTGCACGAACACGCGGCCGACGTCGCGCCGCACCCACTCGTCGAACACGGCGAGCAGGAAGGCGCCGTAGGCCGCGCCGGACACGCTGCGGTCGGTGAGCTCGGTGCCGCGCTGCGCGCCCGAGGCGTCGGCGCGCTCGACGATCGGGATGAACTGCACGTGCGCCGCGCCGGCCTCGTCGCGCAGGAAGCGGTAGACGTCGAGGGGGGCGTGGGCGTTGCCGGTGTGGACGGTGACGAGCGCGTTCCAGTCGACGCGGTGGCGCTGCAGCACGGCGAGCCCGCGCATGACCGCGTCGAAGCTGCCACCGCCCCCTTTGTCGCGGCGGTAGCGGTCGTGCAGGTCGCGCGGGCCGTCGAGGCTCACCCCCACCAAAAAGCCGTGGCGCGCGAGGAACGCGCCCCAGTCGTCGTCGAGCCGCGTCGCGTTGGTCTGCAGCGTGTGCAGGACGCGCTGGTGGGGGCGACGCCGCGCCTCGGCGAGCGCCACCGCGCGTTCGAAGAACGGCAACCCCATCAGCGTCGGCTCGCCGCCCTGCCACGCGAACGTGACCTCGGGACCGGGCTGCGCGGCGAGCATCTGGTCGACGAAGCGTTCCAGGACGGCGTCGCTCATGCGGAACGAGGACCCGGGGTACAGGTCCTCCTTCTTGAGGAAGTAGCAGTAGTCGCAGGCGAGGTTGCAGATCGCGCCCGTCGGTTTGGCCATCAGGTGGAACGGTCGCGACGCCGCCGGCATGGGGGCCATCCTACGGTGGAGGCCTGGCGGCGGCGTCGGGGCCTCTTCGCATCGAGGTCGCTCGACGAGGCGGCAAGGCGCGGTGTGCACGGTGCTCGTGGGCAGCGGGCGACGGCGTGTACCGTGGATGCATGGAGAGGCACGGGGGATCGTGCCGGGCGGAGGGACCTCCGTTCGGCGGGTTTGCCGTTGGACACGTAGCTACTTGGCGCGTGGTGCGCCACAGCGAGGAGACGGAATGAACATTCTAGATGAAGACTTCGCCGCAGGGCTCTTGGACCAGGGAGAGGCCCCGTGCCTGTCGCTCTACCAGCCGACGCATCGGCACCATCCGGACAACAAGCAAGACCCGATCCGGTTCGGCAACCTCGTGAAGCAACTGGAGGAGTCGCTGCTGCAGCTCGTCCCCAAGGACGAGGCCAAGGCGTTGCTGGAACCGTTCCGAACCCTCGAGGACGATCGCAACTTCTGGAACCACGCCCTCGACGGGTTGGCGGTGCTGGGGGCGAAGGGGACGTTCCGCGTGTACCGACTCCAGCGGCCCGTCGCCCAGCTGGCCGTCGTGGCGGACAGCTTCCATACCAAGCCGCTGATCCGCATCCTCCAGTCGGCCGATCGCTACCACGTGCTCGGTCTGAGTCGCCAGGAGGCCAAGCTCTTCGAAGGCAACCGCGACGCCCTGGACGAGATCGAACTGCACGAGGACGTGCCGCGCACGCTCACCGATGCGCTCGGCGAAGAGCTGACCGAGCCGCACACCACGGTCGCGTCGTACGGCGGCAAGGGGAGCTCTCAGGGGTCCATGCACCATGGCCACGGTGGGAAGAGCGAGGAGCTGGACATCGACGCCGAACGCTTCTTCCGCGTCATCGACAAGGGGGTGCTCGAGCACCACTCTCAACCTTCGGGCCTTCCGCTGATCCTCGCTGCGCTCCCCGAGCACCACCACATGTTCCACGAACTGAGCCGCAACCCGTCGCTGGTCGAGGAGAGCATCGACGTCAACCCCGATGCCCTGGCGTCGATCGACGAGCTCCGCCAGCGCGCCTGGGAGGTCATGGAGCCCCGCTACCTGGCGCGCCTGGCGACGTTGGTCGAGGACTTCGGCAGCGCGAGGGCCAACGAGCTCGGGGACGACGACCTCGCGCAGGTCGCCAAGGCGATCGTGGGGGGGCGGGTGGCCACGCTGTTGATCGAAGCGCGTCGCCAGGTTCCGGGCCGGGTCGACCCCGAGACCGGCAGCCTCGACTTCGGCGACCTCGAGCACCCGGAGGTCGACGACCTGCTCGACGACCTGGGGATGTTGGCCCTGAAGATGGGTGGCGACGTCGTCGTCGTGCCGACCGAGCGGATGCCGACGGAGACCGGCGTCGCCGCGATCTACCGCTACTGAGGCCGCGGTCGCCCTAGGGAGTCGATCCCACGGGAGGGCCAATGGAGAGGGTGACCCGATGATCGTTCAAGTCAACACGGACAGCAACATCGAAGGCAGCAGCGAACGGAACCAGTGGATCGAGGCCGCGGTGAACGGCGCCCTAGAGCGCTTCGGCGACCAGGTCACGCGCGTGGAGGTGCACCTGCGCGATCGGAACAGCGACAAGAAGTCCGGCAGCGCGGACATGGACTGCCTTCTCGAGGCCCGCATCGCCGGGCTCCAGCCGCTCGTGGTCGACGACCAGGCGGCGACGCTCGAGGAGGCGGTCGACGGCGCCATCGGGAAGCTGAAGCGCTCGATCGAGAGCACCCTCGGGCGGTTGGGGCAGCGCTAGCGCGCGAAGCCTCGGGCGGTTCGAAGCCGGTCAGCCCGGCTTCCGGCCGTCGGGGTGCGCCGTCCCCTTGACCGCGTCGGGTTCGCCCGCGACGAAGTCGTCTTCGAGGTAGCGCACGACGTCGTCGGTCGACAGCACCTTCGCGACGGTGCTGTTGGCGATCGTCAAGGCCGCCTCTTGGTTGGCCGTGGCCGTGGCGACCGCGTCGCCGACCACCACCACGTCGTAGCCGCGCGAGTTCCCGGCGTAGGCGGTGCTGAGGACGCACTCGTCGGTCCACAGACCCACGACGACGATCGTGTCGACGTCCAGCGCCTTGAGTTTCTCGTCCAGGTACGACGCGCCGTGCTCGTCGAAGGTCCAGAACATGTCGAGGTGCTTGCCCAGGTAGAACCAGCCGTCGGCCTCTTCCTCTGCCGTCGGCGCGATCTCGGCCAATGGCTCCATCCCGGCGGAGCCCGTGAAGACGTAGGCGGCGTTCTCCGGTTCCTCCGGGCGCAGGCCGCGCGGGCCGTACCAGCGGTCCATGGCGTTGGCGATGCCGTCGTCGAAGGTGCGGCTCCAAGCGCTCCAGGCGATGCAGACGCCGTCGCTCCTCGAGCGCGCGGCCCGGAAGGCCTCGACCAGCTTGGTCACGTTCGGCAGGATGCCGCCAGCGTACGGCCGGTACTCCTCCTGGCAGTCGTCGACGAGCAGGGCGATCCGGCGGGGACGATCGGCGAGGTCCCAGGCGGCCCAGAAGGCGAGCGGTTGCCCGTGCGGGCCGCCCGGGGTCGAGCTGAAGTTGGGCATCGGCTCGAGCGCGAGCGCCATGTCGCGATGCGTGCAGGGCGTGCGCAGGGCCTCCTCGAGTGGCGGGACGGGGCGTTCGACGTGGTTCATCGAGGGGCTCCTCTCGGCGGCCGGGTTCGGGTTCACGCTAGGTGCCGCCCCGGGGTCCGTCAAGGGACGCGCGGGAGGGGTGCGACGGCGTGTGTCAACCTAGGGAGACCGTGCAACGATCCTTGCCCATCCTCCTGATGGCGACCGGCCTGGGGATCTTCGTCGGTGGTTTCGTCTACGACGTGGCGTTCGCCGGTATCCCCTACCAGGATCCGACGCCGGCCATGGCGGCCGACTACGCGCACCACGCGCGCGTCGCCTCGCTGATCCGGTGGGCGGGCCTGATCGTCGCGCTGGCGGGAGCCGCCGCCGGCTTCGCTCGTCGCCGCTCGCGACGGGCGCGGTGATGGGCGGCGAGGCGAGATGAGACCATCCACGTTCGAGGTCGATCGCGCGCTGCTTCGGGAGGCGGCCGAGCGGCTCGCTCCCGTTCGCGGGCTCCGGTGGGTGATCGGCGGCGCCTGCTCGGGGAAGTCCACCGTCTGCCGCACGATCTCGCGCTGGACGGGCGTGCCCGTCTACGACATGGACGAGCACGTGTACGGGCGCTACATGAGCCGGTACTCGGCGTCGCGCCACCCCGCGAGCACGGCCTGGTTCAAGCGCGGCGACGGCCTCGCCTGGGTGCTCTCGCTGCCATGGGCGGCCTTCGACGACCTGAACCGGGCCACGAACGCCGAGTTCCTGGACCTCGTGGCGCAGGACCTCGGCGAGCGCTTCGGCGACCGCCCGGTGCTGGTGGACGGCGGGATCACGCACCCATCGGTCCTCGCGGCGGCGGTCGAACCAGCGCGCATCGCCTGCCTCACGGTCACCGATGCCGAGAGCCGACGGATCTGGGCCGAAGACGACGACCGGGCGGGGATGCGCCAAGCCGTCGAGGGCCTGCCCGACGGGGCGGAGCGCTGGGCGACGTTCCTGACCTTCAACGAGCGCATGAGCGCGACGATCGACCGGGAGGCGCGCGAGCAGGGCATCGCGGTCTTCGCCAGGAACTCGGGCGATTCGGTCGAGGAGCTCTCGCGGAAGGTCATGCAGGAGCTCGGCCTCGAACCCTGACGAGCGGGGCGCCTTCTTGCGCGGCCCGAACCGCCGGGCCGGATGCCCCCCGGGGGTGTTCCACGGTGGGGTACAACCGGCAGGCGAGATGGAGGGTTCTGGATGAAGGATGCACGGGTGATCTTCTTGGTGGGGCTGGTGGCGGGTCTGTTGGACCTCATCCCCTTGGTGATGGTCGGCGCCCCCTTGCTCAACATGGTGGCCATCGTCGTCTTCTGGCTGGTGGCGGTCCTGTTCATGGCGAAGACGCCATTGTTCGCGAACGCGTTCCTGAACGGGTTGGTGGTGGCGGTGCTGATCATGCTGCCGCTGGTCTTGACGGTCTACACCGTGAACCCCAAGGACTTCCTCCCCATGCTGTCCATGGCGGTCATCCTCGGGCCCCTCGCGGGCGCCGCGGTGCATTGGGGGCTCCGCAAGCAACAGGCCCGGTGACGTTCGATGGCGGGTCCGTGCGACGCACCATCGACGCGTACGATCCGATGCGATGAGGTTCCACAAGTACCAAGCCCTGGGCAACGACTACCTGGTCCTCGAGCCTGGCGATGCCGAACTTCCCGGGGCCTCGGTGCGGGCGATCTGCGACCGCCACCTGGGCGTCGGGGCGGACGGCGTCCTGGTCGAGGGCGCGACGTCGGACGGTCGTCTGGCGGTGCGCATCGTCAACCCGGACGGCTCCGAGGCCGAGAAGAGCGGCAACGGACTGCGCATCTTCGCTCGCTACCTGTGGGACCGCGGGCGGGTGGGCGACGAGGCCTTCGACGTGGCGACCCAGGGCGGCACGGTGCGCTGCCAGGTCCGCGACGGCGGCCGCATGGTGTTCGTGGCGATGGGCGCAGCAAGCTTCGACAGCGCGGCGATCCCGGTCGCGGGCCCGCCCCGCGAGGTGGTGGACGAGCCGCTCGAGGTGGCGGGCGAGCGTATGTGCGTCACCGCGGTGACCGTAGGCAACCCGCACTGCGTCGTGGTCGTCGACGAGCCCACGGAGGCGTTGGCGCGACGGCTGGGGCCGGCGCTGGAGGCGCACCCGATCTTCCCCAACCGCACGAACGTGCAGTTCGTCCGCGTGGTCGACCGCCACCGCATCGTCCTGGAGATCTGGGAGCGCGGTGCGGGTTACACGCTGGCGTCCGGGAGCAGCGCCTGCGCCGCCGCAGCGGCGGCGGTGCGGCTGCACCTGTGCGAGGGGAACGTGACCGTCGCGATGCCCGGGGGCGAGCTCGCGATCGGCGTCGGTGCGGGCCTCGCGCTGACCCTGCTCGGCCCCGTGGCGAAGGTGGCCGAGGGGAACGTGGCGCAGGAGCTCCTCGACGCCGTCGGCCCGCTCGGCGGCTAGCATGCCGACGTGACCAACCCGTCGCAGCGACGGAACGCTCTCCGATGCTCATCCGAACGAGGAGCCCATGCCCCATCGTTCGCACGCCGTCACCGCCACCGTCTACGCCAAGGACGCACGGCGCCTTACCGACTTCTACGCCGCGGTCCTGTGCCTCGAGCGAGCCGAGGAGGGCGAAACCTTCGTCGTCCTGGCGTCCGAGGCGGTCCAGCTCGCGATCGTTTTGGTACCCCCGGCGATCGCCGAGACGATCCTCGTGGCTGATCCCCCGGAGGTCCGCGAGGAGACGCCGATCAAGCGCTCGTTCCCGGTGGACGACGCCGAGGGGTTCCAGCTGCGGCAGGTGGTACCATTGTACGCACCAACGGAGGTGCGCTCAATGGCCACACTACCTACCATCATCCCGATCTCCGATCTGCGTCAGGACACCGCTGGCGTGATCAAGCGCGTCGTCGCGTCGGACGAACCCGTCGTCATCACTCAACGCGGACGAGCCACCGCCGTGCTCGTGAGCGCGGACGCGTACGAGCGCTCGCAGCACGAGAACGAGATCCTGCGCGCCCTCGCGCGCGGCGATGCCGAGATCGCGGCCGGGGTCGGTCGTGATGCCGAGGACGTGATGGCGGAAGCCCGCGCCTTGCTGTCTTCGGAGTAGACCCGTGCGGGTACGCTTCACGCCGCAAGCAGAGCGCCAGTACCTGGATGCGCTGTGGTACCTCCGAACGAAGAACCCGGCTGGCGCCACCACCGTTCAGCGACGGGCCGAGGCGGTGATCGACCTGCTTGGCGATCATCCCGACGCGGGCCATGCCATCCCGGAGTTCCCCGAACTCCCGCATCGGGAGTTGCCCGTGCCGCCGTACCGCTTCTTCCACCGGGTCGTCGATGGCACCGTCTGGATCGTGGCGGTGTGGCACGCACGGCGGCGCCCCGAGCCACCGAAGGCCGCGTCTCGCGGTCGATGAGCGAGCACGCATGACCCTCGATCGACCGGCCCTGATCGACGCCATCGCCCGGCAGCACGAGCGCGAGCCGTTCTCGGGCGTGGTGTACGTGCGCGAAGGCGCCGAGGTGGTGGTCGAAGCGGCCTACGGGCTGGCCCACCGCGGCGAGCGGATCTCCAACACGCTCGACACGCGCTTCGGGATCGCGTCGGGCACGAAGACGCTGACGAGCATCGCGGTGAACCAACTCGTGGAGCAGGGGCACCTGGCGCTCGACGCGCGCCTCGTCGACGGCGTCGACGCAGAGCTACCGGGCATCGACCCCGAGGTCACGCTGCACCAGCTCCTGACCCACAGCGCCGGGATCCCCGACTACTTCGACGAGGCCGTGATGGACGATTACGAGGAGCTCTGGCGCGAGCGCCCGATGTACGCCTTCCGCACCCCGAGCGACTTCTTGCCGCTGTTCGCGCACCTGCCCATGAAGGCCGCGCCCGGCTCGACGTGGGCCTACAACAACGCGGGGTACGTGCTGCTCGGGCTGGCGATCGAGCAGGCCTCCGGGATGCCGTTCACCGCGTACGTCGAGCGGCACGTGTTGCAGGCGTGCGGGATGGCGTCGAGCGGGTTCTTCGCCCTCGACCGGCTGCCGGGCGGGACGGCGCGTGGCTACCTGCCGACCGAAGACGGCGGGTGGCGCACGAACGCCTACGCGGTGCCGATCGTCGGGGGCGCCGACGGCGGCGCGTTCACGACCGCGCACGACCTCGCCGCGCTGTGGGACGCGCTGCTCGGGCGTCGACTCGTTGGCGAGGCGACGCTCGCGCGGATGCTCGCGCCGCACTGGCGCACCGATCCCGACGCCGACGAGCAGCACTACGGCTACGGCATCTGGATCGCGCGGCGCGAAGGGCGGCCCGACGCGTACACGATGGTGGGTGAGGACCCCGGCGTCTTCTTCCGATCGCGCTTCGATCAGGCGTCCGGCGCGCTGTACATCCTGCTCGGCAACGACGTGGCGGCTGCCCACGCGATGAACGGCGCCATAGCCCCGATCTTGAACGCCGTCTGACGCCGGGATCGGGGCTGGGGCGAACGCGAACGATCACGCGCGCCGTGGGCCAGCGCCACCAGCGCGAGCCCACGGCGCCGGAAGCTCAGGAGCCCGGGGCTTGGTAGCTCGCGCTGCGCCGGACGGCCTCGTCGGCCTCTTCCGGCGTCAGCAGCGGCACGGTCTCGAACGAACTCATGGCGCCGGACGCCCCGACCGTGGCCGCCAGCGCCACCGCTGCCGCGTTGTCGGGGAGGTCGCCGATCGCGTAGAAGTCGTGCGATCCGAACGCGAAGTAGAACCCCTCGAGGTGGCCTCCGAGGCTCTCGGCGAGCTTGGCGGCCACGTCTCTACGTCGCGAGCCGCCCTCGTTCAACACGCCCTTGATGCCTGATTGGCTGTACGTACCGCGGAACAGGAACTTCGGCATACCGTCTCCTCGCACCATGCAGCCTCGCGGTCCTGGGCTTCGTGGTCGGCGCCGCGAGATGGCGCCGCCCGTCCCGCCCGCCGGCACCGGGTGCGCGTTCGGCGCGACCATGGCGCCGTCCCCACCGGGTGTGTTCGCGGCTCCCCGCCGCGAGAGCGACCACGATCGCAGGAGCGAACTGCGACGGGTGATGGGTTCGGGTTCTCTGAAGTTAGGGCACGCGTCCCCTTAGGTCAAGCGTCGGGTTGCCGCCGCCCGCGTACGATGGCCGCCGGCGCGTGATCGACCCCGGGGGCAACCACGAGATCGACCGCGACGGAGAGGGGTCCGGACCATGTACGGATTGATCGGCACCATCCACGCGGTGCCCGGTGCGCGCGACCAGCTGGCGACCATCCTGGTCGAGGGCGTCGGCGGCATGCCGGGCTGCCTGAGCTACGTCGTCGCCCACCACCTCACCGACGCGGACGCTCTCTGGGTGACCGAGGTCTGGACCGACGCCGACGCGCACCGCGCGTCGTTGGCGCTGCCCTCGGTCCAAGACGCCATCGCGCGCGGTCGGCCCCTGATCGCCGGCTTCGGTGAGCGCATCGAGACCCAGCCGGTGGGCGGCCACGGTCTGGGGTCCGGCGCATGAGCCGGCGCGTGAAGACCGCGATCGTCGTGGTGGTGGCCGTCTTCGCGTTGATCG
>JAABRX010000143.1 GCA_011390675.1 Trueperaceae bacterium
CAGGCCCGCCCCGCGAGCGTCGATGGCTTGGCGCAGACGCGCGACCGAAGCGTCGTCGGTCACGTTGCACACGAACGGCTCGACGCCGTCGATCTGCGCCAACCGGGCGCCGTCGGCCTCGGTGCGCACGGTCGCGTAGACCGGTACGCCGCGCTCGGCGAGCAGGCGGGCGGTCGCGAGGCCGATGCCGGAACTGCAGCCGGTGATCAGGACGGGATGGGGCATGCGGGACCGTACCGCGTTCCTCCGAGGGCTGGCGACCGTTGCCGTTGGCGAGCGTTGCCCACGTATCGTGGGCCGACCCGACGCCCACCGCATAGCCACACGGGCCCGCGGGGGCGCGTCGCCCGGAGGCCCTCGTGGACCTGCACGACCGCTCGATCGTCGAACTCCAAACCCTCATGACCGACGGCGCCACCAGCGCCGAGGCGCTCGTGCGCACCTACCTGGAGCGCATCGACGCGATCGACCGAGCCGGCCCCACCCTGCGCTCGGTCCTCGAGACGAACCCCGACGCCGTCGCGATCGCCGCCGACCTCGACGCCGAGCGCCGCCGCTCGGGCACGCGCGGACCGCTCCACGGAATCCCGATCTTGCTCAAAGACAACGTCGACACGGGCGACGCCCTGACGACCACCGCCGGCTCGTTGGCGCTCGAGGGCCACCGCGCCGAGCGCGACGCCTTCCTGGTCGCGCGCCTGCGCGAGGCCGGCGCGATCGTGCTGGGCAAGGCGAACCTGAGCGAGTGGGCCAACTTCCGTTCGACGCGCAGCAGCAGCGGCTGGAGCAGCCGCGGCGGCCAGGTCCGCAACCCGTACGCGCTCGACCGCACCCCGGGCGGATCGAGCGCGGGGTCGGCGGTCGCGGTGGCGGCTGGCCTGTGCGCCGCGGCGATCGGCACCGAGACCGACGGCTCGATCACGGCCCCGGCTTCGCTCAATGGCGTCGTTGGGTTCAAGCCGACCGTGGGCCTGGTGAGCCGCGACGGGATCGTCCCCATCGCGGCCTCGCAAGACACCGCGGGGCCGCTGACGCGCACCGTCGCGGACGCGGCGCTCGTGCTCGACGCGATCGCGGGCGCGGACCCGAACGACCCGGCGACCGCCTCGGCCCGGATGCCCGCCGCGGTCGCAGCCCTGGGCGCGCGCGCCGACCTGCGCGGGGTGCGCCTGGGGGTGCCGCGTGGCTGCGTCGGGATCCACGAGGCTGCCGACGCGGTCGCTGCGCGGGCTTTCGACGTGCTGCGCGGGCTCGGCGCCGAGATCGTCGACGGGATCGAACTCGCGGACCGCGGCGCGCTCGGCGAGCCGGAACTCACGGTGCTGCTCGCCGAGTTCAAGGCCGGGCTGAACGCCTACCTGCAGGGCCACCCGACCGCGCCCGTCCGCGACCTCGACGAGGTGGTCGCCTTCAACCGCCGGCACGCCGACCGGGTGATGCCCTACTTCGGCCAGGAGCTGCACGAGCGGGCGCAAGCGGCGCCCGCGCTCGACGACCCGACCTACCTCGAGGCGCTCGCGACCTGCCGGCGGCTCGCGCGCGACGAGGGCATCGACCGAGCGCTGCGCGCGCACGACCTCGACGCGCTCATCGCCCCGTCGCGGGTTCCGGCGTGGACGATCGACCTGATCGACGGCGACCGCCCGTTCCCGGGGTGCTCGTCGCCGGCCGCCGTCGCCGGGTACCCGCACGCGAGCGTGCCCGCGGGCTTCGCGCACGGCCTGCCGATCGGGCTGTCGATCTTCGCTGGCGCGCTCAAAGACGCGGACGTGCTGGCGATCGCGGCCGCCTTCGAGCGCGCCCGCGGACCGTGGCGCGCGCCGACGTTTCCCGACCGGGTGGTGTGATCCCGACGCGGTACCGTGCCGGGCATGCAGCACGGCGTCCTGATCTCTGGCACCTCGACGGGCATCGGTCGGGCGTGCGCCGCCCGGCTCGCCGGGCAGGGCGTCGTGGTGTTCGCCGGGGTTCGCCGGCTCGAAGACGGCGAGCGCCTGCGCGACGAGGTGGGCGACCGGATCGTCCCGGTGCTGCTCGACGTCACGGACCCGGCGCAGCTCGCGAACGCGATCGAGGACGTCGTCGCGGCGAACGGCCAGCGTGCGCTCTCCGGGCTCGTCAACAACGCCGGCGTCGCCCTGGGCGGCCCGCTGGAGTTCTTGCCCATCGACGCTGTGCGCGCACAGTTCGAGGCCAACGTGCTCGGCACGTTGGCGCTCACCCAAGCGTGCTTGCCCCTTCTGCGCACCGGCGACGGTCGGATCGTCAACATGAGTTCGATCTCGGGGCGGTTCGCTTCACCCCTGCAAGGGGCGTACGCCTCCTCGAAGTTCGCGGTCGAAGCGCTGAGCGACGCCTTGCGGCGCGAGCTCGCGCCGTGGGGCATCCGCGTGGCGGTCGTGCAGCCGGGGCGCGTCGCCACCCCCATCTGGCACAAGTCGGTGAGCGCGGCCGAAGCGTTGCTCGCGGACCTGCCGCCGGAAGCCCTCGAGCTCTACGGACCGCCCATCGAACGTGCGAAACGGCGAGCCCACGCCCACGCGCGGGCCGGGATCCCCGCGGAACGCGTGGCGGCCGTCGTCGAAACGGCGTTGACCGCGCGGCGTCCGCGCACGCGCTACCTCGTCGGGCGCGACGCCCGGGTCGGGGCGGCGCTGTCGGCGTGGCTCCCCGATGCGATGCTCGATCGGCTCGCGCGCCTTCGCTCGGCCTGAGCCGGCGAACGCGAGCGGGTGGCAACGCTCTACAGGATCCCGAGCTCGCGCGCGCCGCTCGTCAGGACCTCGACGCCGCGGTCGATCTCCTCGATCGTGTGGTTGGACGTCACCGTCGCGCGCAGCCGCGCCGAGCCCATCGGGACGACCGGGGGCAGGATCGCCTGCACGAAGATGCCGTGTCGGACGCAGTGCATCATCAGTTGGGTGGCCGCCAGCGCCGAGCCGCACACGACGGGGGCGATCGCCGCTTGGCTCCCCAGGACGTCGAAGCCGGCGTCCTTCAGGCGACCCAGGAAGTACGCGAACTTGGTCTGGAGGCTGTGGACCCGCTCCGGCTCCGCGCGCAACAGCTCGAGCGCGGCGATGCTCGCGGCGGCCGAGGCGGGCGGGAGCGCGGCCGAGTAGATGAAGCCGCGCGCCTTGTGCTTGAGGTCCGAGACCAGCTTGGCCGAGCCCGCGACGTAGCCCCCGATGCTGGGGATCGCCTTGCTGAACGTCCCCATCTTCACGTCCACGGTATCGGGCCCGAGTCCGAAGTGCTCCTCGATGCCCCGCCCGGTCGCTCCGAGGACCCCGAGCGAGTGGGCCTCGTCCACCATGAGGAGGGCGTCGTGCTCGTCGCACAGCGCTCGGATGCCGGGCAGGTCGGCGATGTCGCCATCCATGCTGTACACGCCGTCGACGACGACCAGCTTCCGATGCCGGGCGTCGGCGTTGCGCAGGCACTCGGCCAGGTGCTCGAGGTCGTTGTGCCGGAAGCGCACCATCTTGGCGCCGGAGAGGCGGCAGCCGTCGACGATGCTGGCGTGGTCGAGTTTGTCGCACAGGACCGTGTCGTGGCGATCGAGGAGCGACGAGATCGTCGAGATGTTGGCGATGTAGCCGCTGGAGAAGGCGATCGCCGCCTCGGTGCCTTTGAACGCCGCGATCGACGCCTCGAGTTCGTTGTGCAGCGGCAGGGTTCCCGCCAGCAGCCGCACCCCGTTGGTGCCGGTGCCGTACCGCGCGATCGCTTCTTGGGCCGCCGCGTTGATGGCGGGATGACCGATCAACCCCAGGTAGGAGTACCCGCCGAACATGAGCATCTCGCCCCGGTCGGTGACGCGCACCCGTGCGCTGCCGGGAAGCACTTCGCTGACCTCGACGAGGTGGAAGTACAGCCCCTGCTCCTTGAAACTCTCGACGTCCCAAGGACCGCTCGGGATCGCAACGTTCGTGGCCATCGTCGTCCTCCGGCGGCAAGGCTACACCGCCGTTCGGAAGGCGCCCCAGGGTCAAACCACTGCGTCCGCTCGCGGGTTCGCGAGCAACCCTTCGAGCACCTGCACGCCGCGTTCGGCGCCGCCGGCCTCGTGGAAGGCGCGCGCGATCCGCTCCGCTCCGGGCTTGCGTCCAGAAGCCTCGCGCACGGCCGCTCGCAGACGCTCGGGCGTGAGCTTCGCCTTCGGTAGCATCGTGCCCGCGCCGGACACCTCGGCGCGCCGTGCCGACTCGCTCTGGTCGCGCCCCCAGGGAACGACGCACACGGGCACCCCGGCCGCGAGCGCGCGCTGGGTGGTGCCCATGCCGCCGTGCGTGACCACCACGTCCACCTCCGGGATCACCGCCGCGTGCGGCAGCGTGCGCGTGATCCGCACGCGGTCGTGCGGCGCCGTGAAGCGCTCCGGGTCGAGCGCCGACGTGGTGACGATCACGCTGCCCGGTTCGTCGGCCAGCCCGGCGAGCGCCGCATCGACGATCGCGCCGTCGTCCTGGAACTCGGTCGACACACTGACCAACACCCGAGGATGCGGCAGGTCCGTGAGCCACGCCGGGGCCTCGCCAGGGGGCGCCCAGAGGCCCGGCCCGATCGCGTGCACCGACACGGGCCAGTCCGAGCGCGGGTAGTCGAACGGCACCGCGGTGCGGTACAGCAGCGCGTCCGCACGCAGGAACAGGCCCTCGTACGACCCGATGGGCGGCACGCCGAGGTCGGCGCGCAGCGCGTCCAGCCCTCGGAGCGGCCGCCGTACGGCGCCGTTCAGCACCGCCCACACGGCGCGGTCGCGCAGGCGGTCGAGCGCGTGGCGCGGCGGCGCGAAGCCGGGCCCGAACGCGGGGGTGTCGCGGGAGGCGACCGGCAGCGCGTAGGGGAGGAACGAGGCCCACGGCCGCCGCTGCGCCTCGGCGAAGGCCGCGGCGCCCCACGTGTTGGCGTCGACGACGAGCAGGTCGGGCGCCAAGTCGGCGACGGTGGCGCGCAGGTCGCCGACCTCGTGCGGCGCCCGTGCGAGCCACGCTTCGAAGGCGGCGCGCACCTGCGCGATGGGGTTCGCCTCGGTGAAGTCGCGGAGCGTCAGCGCCTCGATGGCCGCCGCGATCGGCCGGTGCTCCAGCCCCTCGGCGATCACGCGGTCGCGCTCGTCCGCGAGCGTCTGGACCACCACGCGGTGGCCAGCCGCGCGCAGCGCCAGCGCTACGTCCAGCATCGGATACAGGTGCCCGCGCGCGGGCGAGGTGTAGATCAGGACGGTGCTCATGGCGCCTCCAGGATCGAGCGGACGAGGCGCGCGACGACGGCCTCGGTGGCTTGCGGCGAGCGCCCGAGGTCGAGGCGCACCAGCTTCCAGACGTAGAGGTCGGTCGCAGCGACCAGCGCGTCGACCACTTGGGGATCGGGCTCCTGCGGCCACGGCCCGAAGCAGCGCACCACCCACGCGCGGTGGTACGCGCGGCCCGCCTCGGCCGCCTCGCGCGGCACCGCTTCGGCACCCCCCTCCTGCGCCAGCAGGTTGAGCATCAAGCGACCCTCGGCCTCGTAATGCGCGATCAACGTCGCGATGGCCGCGTCGACGTCGCCAGGCTCCGTGCCCCCGCGTTGCGCGTCGATGCGAGCGCCGACGCACTCGCCCACGGCCGCGAAGCAGCCGTCGCGCGAGCCCATGTGGCGCAACACCGTCTGGACGGTGACGTCCGCGCCGGCCGCGATCGCCTGAAGCGTGACCTCGCCGATGGGACCGCCCGCGAGCAGCTCCTCGGTGGCCGCGACGATGCGCTCCGTGGTGCGGGCTGCGTCGCGTGCGCGCTTGCTGTTGTCGTAGGCACGGGGCATGGCGGCCTCCCTATTCCGTGTCTACGTTATCAACATCGATATTCCGTGTCAACTCGACTCACATCATTGTGGGCCGTCGGCGGTCAGTCCCCCGCCAGTTCCTCGCTCACGGACGCGACCGGCGCGCCGCGTCGCCGCGCCGCAGCGACGCCTCCGTACGCCCCGGCTGCGACCACGGTCACGACGCCGGCCAGCGCCATCGCGAACGGCGCTCCGGCCGTGCTCGCGACGACGCCCAGCACGCTCGAGCCGAGCGCGATCCCGCCGAAGAACACGAGCGAATGAATGCTCAGGACGATCGACCGCCGCTCGCTCGGCACCGCTTGGTTGAGCAGCGCGTCGTGCGGTGCGTTCTGCGCGGCGATCGCGACGTAGGCCAGACCCAACCCGAGGGCCACGCCGAGACCGCCCGCCTGGGCGCCGAGCAGCAGCATCGCGGCCGCCTTCAGGACCTGCGTGGTCGCGGCGAGCGCCACCGGCCCGCCCGGAAAGCGGTCCCCGTAGCGCATCACGAGCAGGCTGCCGAGCAGCCCGGAGGCACCGAGCACGAAGCCGAGCGCACCGTAGACGCCGCTCCTGGCCGGATCGGCGCCGAAGGTGAGGCTGGCGATCGGCTGCCAGAAGGTCTCCACGGCGGTCAACGACCACCCCATGGCGCCACCTGCGAGCAGCAGCCACGGAAGCGTCGGCAACCGACGGACGAGCCGGAACCCGTCGCGCACGATGGCGGGCGTCTGGAAGGCGGACGCCCACCGCGCACGGCCAGCGAACTCGGGCTCGACGACCAGGAGCGCGGTCAGCACCGCGACGACCAGCCTGAGGAGCAGCCCCGCCGCCAGCGCCACCCCGAAGCCGGCCAACGGCCACGGCAAGCCCGCACCGGCGAAGAGGGCCGGAAGGACGCCGCCCAGCGCCGCGCCCGCCAGCATCGCGGCCGTCTGCACCACCCCGATGGTGGCGAGGTGGCGCTGCAGATCGACGCTCTCGCCCGTCGCCGCGAGCCGATCGACGTACCAAGCCTCGAGGGCCCCGCTGTGCAGCGCGCTCCCGATCCCTTGGAAGATCGCGTACGTGAGAAGCATCCCAGGGCCGCCGACGAACAGCAGCGCCACGAACGAAACGAAGGTCGCCGACTGCGAGGCCAGCGCGATCGGCTTGCGTCCGATGGCGTCGGCGAGGCCGCCGGTCGGCACCTCGAGGAGGACGACGAACACGGCCCGGAGCGCGAACGCGAAGCCGATCGCCGCGAGGTCGAACCCGCGTTCGGTCAGGTGCAGGACGAGCACCGGCAGCGGGAGCCAGATGGCGAACTCTTGCAGCGCCACCAGCACGGCGTAGCGCCGCGTGACGCCGCGCTCGTGCCCGAGCGCGAAGGCGTCACGCACGGAGGCACCTGGCGGCGCGCAGCCGGGGCGCACCGTGCCCGCCGCCGGCCGCGCGACCGACGCCGCGGGCGCCGGACGTGCCGGGGACCGGACGGTTCATGCGGCGCAGTATCCCCTGCGCGACCCATGCTTGTGAAGCCTTCCGGGCGAACGGAGCACGCGGCCCCCCGGGGCGCATGCCCCCACGGACGCCCCCTCCAGGGTGCGACCCTGGGGGAACGCTCGCGAGGAGGTGCTCGTGGCGATCGACCTGATCGGTGGCGTCGGCGTCTTCCTGCTCGGCATGCTGCTGCTCACCGAGGGCCTGAAGGCGTTGGCCGGCGGCGCGTTGCGCCGTGGGCTGGCGCGCTTCACCCGCGGTCGCATGGCGGCGGTGGCGACGGGCGCGGTCGCGACCGCGGTGATCCAGTCGTCGAGCGCGACCACCATGACCACCATCGGCCTGGTCGCTGCCGGCCTGTTGCCCATGGTCAGCGCCATCGGCGTGATCCTGGGCGCCAACTTGGGCACCACGTCCACCGCCTGGATCGTCGCCTACTTCGGTTTGAAGCTCGACGTGTCGTCGGTGGCGATGCTGGCGGTCGCGTCCGGGGCGCTCCTGCGCTTGCTCGGCCGCGGTCGGTTCGGGGCGGCGGGGATGCCGCTGGCCGGGTTCGGCCTGCTGTTCGTGGGCATCTCCCTGATGCAAGCGGCGATGGCCGGCTTGGCCGACGGCTTCACGATCCCGGCGGCCAGCACCGATCACCTGGGCGGGATGCTGCTGCTCGTGGCGATCGGCGCCGCGATGACGCTGATCATGCAGTCTTCGAGCGCCGCGGTGGCGACCACCCTCACGGCCCTGTCCGCCGGCGCCATCGGGCTCGAGCAGGCGGCCGCCCTGGTGATCGGTCAGAACCTCGGCACCACCCCCAAGGCGCTCCTCGCGTCGCTCGGCGCCAGCACCGCGGCGCGCCGCACGGCGGTCGCGCACGTGGTCTTCAACCTGCTCACGGGCGTGGTGGCGCTGCTGCTGCTCGCCGTGCTCGCGCGCTTCGGCCTCGACCCCGACGGTGCGCTGGTCGGCTCCGACCCCGCGCTGGTGATCGCCGCCTTCCACACCGTCTTCAACGTGGTGGGGGTGGCGATGTTCCTGCCCTGGTTGCCCACCTTCGCGGCGCTGGTGACGCGGATCGTCCCGGATCACGGTCCGCCGTTGACCCGCCATCTCAAGTACGCATCGGTCGACGAACCCGCGCTTGCCGTGCAGGCGGCACGCACGACGCTGCTGGGCATCGCGGCCGAGCTCGGCGACGCCGTTCGCGGCCTCGCCACCCGAGCGGGGCCCGCGCGCGCCGCGGCCGACGCCCGCGCACGAATGGTGCATGCCGCCCAAGCGCTCGAGGAGACGCTCGAGTTCCTCGCAGGGGTCCGCACGGGCGACGACGACGCGGCCGATCGCCGTCGGCACGTGTCCGTGCTGCATGCCCTCGACCATCTGCTCCGCGCGGCGCACCGACTGGCGCCCTCCGCGGCGCTGGCGCGCTTCGCCCATACCCCGGACGTGCGACCGGTGCGCGAGGCGCTCGACGCCGCGGTCGCCGCGATGGTGGCGTGGTGCCCGGTGCTGGCGCCCGACGCCCCGGCGGACGCCATCCTGGAGCGCTTCCAGGCGATCCCAGGGCTGCGCCGACACACCCGCGGGCAGATCCTGCGGCGCGTCGCCGATGGGACGGCGGACGCCGACGACGCCGAGGAGACGCTCGAGGCCTTGACCTGGGCGCAAGCCATCGCCCACAACCTCGAACGGGCGGTGCACCACCTGCGCGAACCGGCTCCGGGCGACGAGTCCTGAAGCCGATCGGCACCCCGCGTTCACGCGCGCCCCTTCGCGATGCGCGAGGATGCGGACGATGGGGTCGATCCCGATGCACCATGCCCGAGTGGCCGCGCTCTTCCTGCTGGCCCTAGCCGCACCAGCCTCCGCGCAGGTCGCCATGGACCCGCCCCGCGGCGACCTGCGCATCGTCGTGCTCGGCGACCTGAACGGTCCGTACGGTGCTACCGAGTACGCCGCTGCCGTCCACCGGGCGGTCGCGGCGATCGTCGAGGTCTGGCGGCCGGACCTGGTGCTGCTGCCCGGCGATCTGGTGGCCGGGCAGTCGCGCGCCCTCCCGGACGAGCGCTTCGCCGAGATGTGGGCGGCGTTCGACGCCGCGGTCGCGGCGCCGCTGCGCGACGCCGGCATCCCCTACGCGGCCGCGATGGGCAACCACGACGCCTCGAAGCTGCGGGGCGCCGACGGCGCGCACGCCTTCGCGCGCGAGCGCGACGCGGCCGCGGCGTACTGGAGCGACGCCGACCACCGCTCCGGGCTCGACGTGACCACCGACGCCGACGCACCGTTCGCTTGGTCCTTCCACCTCGGCCCGCTGTTCGTCGCGGTCGTCGACGCCTCGGGGCCGACGTTGGACGACGCCGAACGCGCGGCGCTGGCGACGGCGCTCGACGCGCCCGAAGCGCGTTCGGCCGACCTGCGCTGGGTGGTCGGTCACCTGCCGCTCCTCGGCGTCGCCGAGGGGCGCGATCGCGTCGGTGAGGTGGCCTGGCGGGCCGAGGAGCTGCGCGACCTGATGGTCGCGGGCGGCGTCGACGCGTACCTCAGCGGCCACCAGGGGGCGTTCTACGCGGCGGCGTGGGGCGACCTGGAGCTGGTCTTCTCGCCGGGGGCGGTCGGCGGACGGGCGTTGCGCGGCACCGGCCTGGCGCCGCGTGCTGGCGTGCTGGTCGTCGACGTCGCGCTCGACCCCATGGACGTCGCGGTGCGCGCGTTCGAAGCGGCGACCCTCGCGCCGTACCCGGACGACGCCGTGCCGCCGCGCTTGTCGGCGTTCGGCGCGGAGTTGGAGCGGTCGCAGCGGGTGCGGTGACCGGCGCCCCACGCCGCCGTCAGGTCATCAGGTCCCGCTTCCGGAACCGCCACAGCCCGAGCGGAGCCGCGACCAACGAGATCGCCGCGAGCTTGAGCGTGCTCGCGAGGTCGAAGCCGTTGGCCAGCGGGTCGGGGCTCAGGAGCCACGAGAACGGGGAGACGGCCGCCAGCGCGTCGACGCCGGCCGCGTTGGCGACGCCGCGGAACACGTAGCCCACCACCGCCAGGCCGGCCACCGCACCGAGCGAGATCCCGCGCCGTCCGGTGGCGGCGCCGGTCGCGAAGCCCAGCGTCGCGAAGCCGCCGACGAGCAGGAGGAGCCCGAAGCTCGTCGCGACCACGTGCCCGAGGTCGAGGCCGAGGTCGAAGAGCGGGTCGCTGACGACCACCGCGACGGTGACGCCGCCGACGAGACCCAGGAGGAGCACCCACAGCGCCGCGAGCCGCTCGCCGTAGATGCGGCCGCGCGCGACCGGCGCGGTCAGGTCGAGCTCGAGGGTGCCGTCCTCCTCCTGCCCGGCGATCAGCCGGACGCCGAGACCGATCCCGTACACGAGCAGCAGGATGGGACCGAG
>JAABRX010000144.1 GCA_011390675.1 Trueperaceae bacterium
CGCCATGCGCACCCCCCTGATCGCCGGTAACTGGAAGCTCCACACGACCCCGTCTCAAGCCGTGACCTGGACCCGTGCCTTCCTCGAGGACCTCGCCGCGAGCCCGGTCCCGGGCGTCGAGCTCGCCCTCCACGTCCCGTTCACCCACCTGGCGCCGCTGGCGCCGGTGCTGCGCGGCACCGTGGTGGCGCTCGGCGCCCAGGACGTCTCGGCCCACGCCGACGGCGCCCACACGGGCGAGGTCTCGGCCGCCATGCTCGACGACGTCGGTGCGCGCCTCGTGGTCGTGGGCCACTCGGAGCGCCGCGCGGATCACCACGAGAGCGACGCGATCGTGCGCGCCAAAGCCGCCGCCGCGATGGGCGCCGGACTCGTCCCGGTCGTCTGCGTCGGCGAGGTCGAGGCGGAGCGCGCGGCCGGCCGCCACGAAGACGTGGTCGTCGCGCAGCTGCGCGGCTCGCTCGCCGACCTGCCCGTCGCCGCGGCGACCGACCTGGTCGTCGCGTACGAGCCGGTGTGGGCGATCGGCACGGGCCGGACGGCCACGGCCGACGACGCGCAGGCGATGTCGGCCGTCGTCCGCCGGGTGCTGCGCGAGCTGTTCGGCGACGTCGGCAACGACGTCCGGGTGCTCTACGGCGGCAGCATGAAGCCCGGCAACGCCGCCGAGCTCCTCGCCATGCCCGACGTGGACGGCGGCCTGGTGGGCGGCGCCAGCCTGGATCGCGCCTCGCTCCTCGCCATCGCCCAAGCCGCGGTCGCGTGAGCGCCAAGCCAGAGATCGCGGAGCGCCTCGAGGCGTTGCGCGCGCGCGCCACGGAGCTCGGCGGCGACGCGGTGCTGCTGTCCGCACCGGCCGACGTGCGCTGGGCGTCCGGGTTCACCACGCCCCAAGACGGCAAGGTCGTGGTCACGCGCGACGCCGCGGTCCTGATCACCGACAGCCGCTACACGGTCCAGTCGGCCCAGGAGAGCGCCCTGGAGGTCCGGATGATCGCGGGCCGCACCTGGATCGAGGTGGCGATCGACCTGTTGGCCGGCAGCACGCCCGTGGTGCAGGCCGACCACCTGACCTGGCATGCGGCCCGCACACTCGAGGACGCGCGCAAGGCCGCGCCGATCGCCGCCGTCGACCTCACTCGGCCGCTGCGGATCGTGAAGACCGTGCTCGAGCAGGAGCGTCTGCGCGAGGCTGCCCGGCTCACCGATGCGGCCTTCGCCTTCGTGCTCGACGGGGCGCTGCGCCCCGGCGCCCGCGAGGTGGACGTGGCGCTGGCGCTGGAGCGCTACGTGCGCGAGCAGGGCGGCGACCGGATGGCGTTCGACGCGATCATCGCCGGCGGACCGCGCAGCGCGATGCCGCACGGAATCGCGAGCGCCCGCGTGCTCGAGCGCGGCGACCTCGTCACCCTCGACTTCGGCGCGGTCGTCGACGGGTACCACGCCGACATGACCCGCGCGGTGGCGCTCGGTCCGGTGGCCGAACCGCTGCGCTCGTGGTTCGACGCCGTCCTAGGGGCGCAGGAGGCGGCCATCGCCGCGCTCCGACCCGGCTTGTCCGGGATCGACGCCGACGCGGTCGCGCGCGACCGGTTGGCGGCCGCGGGTTTGGGCGATCGCTTCGTCCACTCGCTCGGCCACGGGACCGGCCTCGAGATCCACGAGGGCCCCGCGCTCAGCGTTCGATCGAAGGACGTGCTGGAAGCGGGCATGATCGTCACCATCGAGCCCGGCGTCTACGACCCGGAGGTAGGTGGGCTGCGCATCGAGGACCTGGTCCTCGTGACGGACTCCGGCTCCGAGGTGCTCTCGCACGCGCCGAAGGGTTACTTGGAGCTCTGAGCGGCGAGCGCGTCGACGAAGGTGGTGGCCGCAGCGAGCAACGCGGCCACGGCCTCGTCGTCGGGCCCCTCGGCGTAGACGCGCAGCACCGGCTCGGTCCCGCTCGCACGGAACAGGATCCAGCGGTCGCCCTCCAGGTTGAGCTTCACGCCGTCGAGCCGTTCGACGCCGACCACGTCCGCACCCGCGAAGTCCTCCGGGTCGACGGCGAGCGCCTCGGCCACCCGCTGCGGCAGCCCATCGCCTTGCAGCCGCAGGTCGAGGCGGTCGTAGGCGTGGCGCCACCCCCCCTCGCGCTCCAACGCGGCGAAGCGCGCCGCGAGCGGCTCGCCGGCCGACAACTCGGCCTCGAGCAGGAGCAGCGTGTTCAGGATCCCGTCGCGCTCGGGCACGTGCCCCGCGACGCCGATCCCCCCCGATTCCTCGCCCGCGATGAGCGCATCGCCGCGGCGCAACGGTTCCACCAGGTGCTTGAACCCGACGGCCGTCTCGATCACCGCACGGCCACGCGCGGCCGCGAGGCGTTCGATCAAGCGCGACACGGTGAAGGTCTTGGCGACCGCACCGGGCCCGCCGCGCCGGTCGAGCAGATCGAGCAAGATCGCGAACACCTGATGCGGGTCGAAGAACCGCCCGTCCGGCAAGACGGCCGCGAGCCGGTCGCCGTCGCCGTCCGTCACGGCGGCGAAGCGCGCCCCAGGGTGCGCGGCCAGCTGCGCCCGGGTGCGCGCGAGGTGCGCCGGGAGCGGTTCGGGGTGGACGCCATCGAACAGGGGGTCGGGCGTCGCGCGCAGCTCCTCGACCTCGGTCCCGATGCCGGCCCAGCGGGCGAACCCGGCGACCCAACCGCCACCGGCGCCCCCCATGGCGTCGTGGACGATGCGCCCCGATCCACTCCGCAACCGCTCCACGTCCACGAGCGTCGCCAGCTGGGCGTAGTACGCCTCGCGCACGTCGAACGGCGCGATCCTCGGCGGCCGCGCGGAGCGGCGCACGCCGTCGTCGGCGATCAGCTCGGCGCGCCGCTCGACGTCTCGGTAGACGGGGTCGAGGGCGGTGCCGCCGTAGGCGCCCTTGAGCTTGAAGCCCTGCCACTCCGGGGGGTTGTGCGACGCCGTGAGCATCACGCCCCCGACCGCACCCAGATGCCGCACGGCGAACGACAGGACCGGCGTCGGCAGCGATCCCTCGTGCAGCGCCACCTCGAGCCCGTTGGCGACGAGCACGCCGGCGGCGACCCGGGCGAAGCGCGCGCCCGCGAAGCGGGTGTCGTGCGCGACCAACACCAGGCCGCCGCCACGATCGAGCAGGTGCTCGGCGTAGGCCTGGGCCGCGCGGCCCAGGTTCGCGTGGGTGAAGCCATCGCCGATGAGCGCGCGCCAACCGTCGGTGCCGAATGCCAACCGGTCCATGCCGGGATTCGTACCACGGCGCACCGTTCGCTCGGGCCGCCGCGTTCGCGGGAGCGGTAGGCTGACGCCATGTGGGTGATCAAGTACGGCGGCAACGCCATGACCGACGCGCAGGACCGCGCCCGACTGCTCGCCGACGTGCGCACCGTGCGCTCGGCCGACGGGCGCCCGGTCCTGGTGCACGGTGGCGGCCCGTACATCGAGGCGGAACTGGCCGCTGCGGGCGTCGAGAGCCGCTTCGAGCGCGGTTTGCGGGTGACGACGCTCGATGCGATCGGACCCGTGGAGCGCGCGCTCACCCTGCTCGGCAAGCGCCTCGCCGCCGAGCTGGGCGACGGGGTCGCGCTGACGGGCCGCGACGCCGGGCTCCTGCGCGCCGAGCGCGCCGACCCCGTGCTCGGCGAGGTCGGGCGCGCGGTGCGCGTGCGCCGCGCGGTGCTCGACGCGCTGCTGGCCGCGGGGTTCACGCCGGTCGTCGGTTGCCTGGCCCTCGACGCCGCCGGGGCGCCGCTGAACGTCAACGCCGACGAGGTCGCGGGCGCCGTCGCCGCCGCCCTGGCTGCACCGTGCGTGTTCCTGACGAACGTGGAGGGCGTCCTCGACGATCCCGCGGACCCCGGCTCACGGCTCTCGGTCCTCGAACGGAACGATGCGCGGGCTCGGATCGCCGACGGCCGCATCGCGGGCGGCATGATCCCCAAGGTCGAATCGGCGCTGGCCGCGCTCGACCGAGGGGCACCGGCGGCCGTGATCGCCGACGGCCGTCGCTCCGGCGAGCTGGCGCGCGTCCAGGCGGGCACGGCCGGTACCCGGCTCGTACCGTGACGCCCGCCGCGACGCCTCCGCCAGGGTTTCGTTAGTGGCCCGGCGCTAGCCTCACTCCATCACCGACCCGTTCGCGGCACACCCTCCATCCCGAGGCGACGCGACGGATCGAAAGGAGACGGCATGCGGCACCTGATTCCCGACCTATCCACCGACGCCCTGCTGCGGGTCGCCGTTGCGCTCGAAGGCCGCATCATCGAAGGCACCGCCCGCGCGGACGACATCGACACCTACGTCACCGTCCAGTGGGAACTCGCCGACCGGATCGACGTGCCCGACGCGCCCGCCGGCCCGTGGAGTGGCGAGCGCGGCGCCTGACCGACGCGCGCCGCAGGCGCCCGCCCTCCGGCGTGGAACATCGCGCACCGTTCCACGGACGGGACCGCATCCCTAGCCACCGGAAGCCACCCTCTGATACACTCCTCGGCGATGCCACGCCTTCGAGGGTTCGTCCACGCCTGCACCCTGGCCGTCGCCCTCGGTGCCCCCGTGGCCCTCGCGAACTCGATCATCGTCAAGCCGGGGGACAACGTCTGGGCCCTCGCTCGCGCGCATGGAACGACCGCGGAAGCGCTGATGGCCGCGAACGACATGGACTCCGATTACCTGGTGCCCGGCCAAGAGCTCCGGCTCCCCGAGGCGGAAACGACCGCCGCACCGACCGATGCGCCCGCACCGGTGGACGCCGCGCCCCCCGCCGAGGCGCCGGCTCCAGCCCCGAGCCCAGCACCGAGCCCAGCAGCGACCCCAGCCCCGACCCCCGCACCGGCGTCGCACGTCGTGGCGGACGGTGAGAACCTCTGGTCGCTCGCGCGCCGCTACGACACCACCGTCGCGGCCCTGATGAGCGCCAACGGCCTCACCAGCGACGCCCTGCGCCCCGGCGCGACGTTGCTCATACCGACCGGCGCGGCCGTAGCCACAGCGGTCAGCGCCACCGCCACGCACATCGTGGAGCCGGGCGACAACCTCTGGGTGCTCGCGCGCCGCTACGACACCACCGTCGCCTCGCTCATGGCCGCCAACGCGCTCTCCGACGACGCCTTGCGCCCGGGGCTCGAGCTGACCGTGCCGAGCGGGTCGGCTTCCGCGCCGGCTGCGGCCGCGGCGGCGACCGCTACGACGAACACCGCGGCGAGCGCCACCGCGGCCGACGCGCCGGCCCCCGCGCCGGCCCCCGCACCGGCGGCGACCGTGACCGTTCGCGCCGGCGATTCGCTCTACGAGATCGCGCTCGCTCAGGGGGTCTCGGTCGACGACCTCATCGCCTGGAACGACCTCGACGGAACCCTCATCAAGCCCGGTCAGGTGCTCGCCTTGCGGCAGCCGGCCAACGCCCCGACGGCGGCGCCGCTGGTCGTCCACGTCGCGTCCGGCGACAGCCTCTGGACGCTCGCGCGCCGGCACGGCACGACGGTCGAGGCCCTGGCGGCCTCGAACGGGATCAGCGCCAACGGCACCCTCCGCATCGGCCAAGCGCTCACGGTCCCGGGTCAGTACGCCGCGGTCCATGCGACCAGCGGCGCCGCGGGCGCCGACGTCGGGGGCGCCGCCTCGGCGGAGGTCCGCGTGGTGCCGGGCGACAACCTATGGAAGATCGCGCGCCAGCACAACACCACCGTCGCCTCGCTGATGGCGCTCAACGGCCTCCCGCACGACCGCCTGGTCGTCGGGCAGACGCTGCAGGTGGTGCCCGGTCCCGAACTCGGCGCCGTAGCCGCCGCTCTGGCGCCGACGCCGAGCGCGACCGACGGCATGGTCTGGCCGCTCATCGGGCAGATCACCAGCCGCTTCGGGTACCGCCGCTTGCGCATCAGCGGCACCAACATGCACTACGGGCTCGACATCGACGGCGACATCGGCGACCCGCTCCGTTCCGCCACCAGCGGGACGGTCACGTTCTCCGGCTGGCGTGGCGGTTTCGGCAACCTCGTCATCGTCGCGCAAGGCGACACCGAGTACTACTACGCCCACGCGAGCGCTCTGCTCGTGCAAGAGGGCCAGACGATCACCGCCGGCCAGTTGATCGCTCGCGTCGGCGCCACCGGGAACGTCACCGGCCCCCACCTGCACTTCGAGATCCGCGTGAACGGGACGGCGGTCGACCCGCTGCCGATCCTCGAGTCGCGCGCCTCGCGCTGAGCCGACCGAACGCGTCGTGCATCTCGTCGTCGTCGGGGACATCCACACGCAAGCGAACAAGCTCTGGCGCATCCTGCGCGAGGCCGACCTGGCCGACGACGCGGGTCGCCCCTCCGAGCGCCTGACCGGGGAGGAGGACGTTCGACTCATCCTCCTGGGTGATTTGGTCCACGCCAAGAGCCGCGAGCGCTACGCCGACCTCACCGAGGTGCGCCGGTACGACGAGTACAACCCGCGCCACCTGCGCAAGGCGGAGGAGGCGCAGGAAGCGTTCCTGCGCGAGGTCCAGGCGTACCAGGCCGCCGCCCCCGAGGGGCGGGTGACGATCCTGCTCGGGAACCACGACCACAACGCGATCGACGACGCTCAAGGGCCTCTGCGCACGGACGACGTGAGCCATTTCGAGTGGAAGCCAGGCTACGGCGGCAGCCTGCCGGAGGACCTGCGCACCTGGATCGCCTCGTGGCCGCGCGAACTGGTCATCGAGGGCCTCCACCTGGCGCACGTCGGGCCGCTGGCCGAGCACAACACGTTCGACCAGGGCTTCTACCTCGAGAACCGCCGCCGCTGGATCTACGAGGACGTCGACGTGCTCGAGGGGACGCCGTACCGGATGGGCGTCTACGGCCACACGCCGGTGCGCGGGGGCGTCAACGTCGCGAGCCAGGGGCGCGCGATCCTCCTCGATACCAACGGCCACGGCGACGAGTACGCGTACCTCGACGTCGACGTGACGTCCGCCGGGTACCGGGTGCGGATGCGCGGGTTGTTCTTCGACGAACTGATCGCCCGCCGCGAAGACGACTAGGCGCGCCGCGGACGGCGCGGGAGCTTCGCCCCCAGCGCCTGCGGCGCACTGCGGTTGCTTCGCAACCGCGCTCGTCTCCGCATGACTTACCAACGACGCGCTACTCGGCGGAGACGACCCGGCTCTCGTAGGTGGGCGTCAGCACCACCCAGGTCTTGAACGGGGTGAGGTCGACCACCTCGTCGTCCGCAAGGAAGCGAACCCCCACCGCCTCCACGAGCTCCCAGCGCCCCTCGACGGCGCGGCCGCCGACGTAGAGCGTCGCCTCGCCGCCCCGCAGCGGGATGTTCAGGCGGCCGGCCGTGTCGTTCGGGAACACGCGCGCCTCGATGGCACCGACCAGTACGGCATCGACCAGGACCGCCTCGCGCGCCGCGTCGACGGCGTCGGTCCCGTTGCGCACCCAGCGGTAGGCGTCGAGCTCTTGCTCGAACCGGAACGCGGTCGTGTAGGTCGCGCCGTAGCGCACCGAGACCGAGGTCGCAGCCGGCAGGTCGTCCGAGGGGCGGTAGATCGTCGTGGCGATCGTGCGCCCGCGCGCCAGGTCGAGCCGGTTCACCGCGGCGCGCAGCGCGTCCCCCTGCGAGAACAGGTTGTAGGGCGCTTGGCCGTCGCCGCGCGCGAACAGGTCGCCGCGTTCGAAGGAGTTGAGCGTAGGCATCGGCGAGGCGCTGATCGCCGCGAGCGCGCCCGGCGAACCGCCGTCGTGGACGAGGACGGCGTCGAGCCGGCCGGCGAGCGCGACGAAGTACTCGCGCGCGCTGCGCACGGGGCCGACGCGTTCGGGATCGGTGCGGTCGAACACGAGCATCAGGCGCGTCAGACCCCCCTCGACGGGCATCTCGACGATCAGCGATGCCGGCCGCAAGCCGCTCTGCGGGTACCCGCCGACGTTGTCGACCACGACGGCGAGTGGCCGGTCGAGCTGTCGAGCGAAGGGCGGGCGCGGCGGGGCCGGGCTGCCGGTCGGATCGGGGCTCCCGTCGGGGCCGGCTGCGGCGCCCCGCGCCGTCGCCGTGGCGTCCGGATCGGGCGCACCGGTCTGCCCCGGGTTCGCGGCGTCGCCGCCGGCGGGGCGGTCGTCGTCGCGCGCGCTGGCCACGTCGGTCTCGGTCGCCGCCGCCAGCGGGTCGACCGCCGGCGCGGCCGGCGCCGGCGGTGCGCGCACCTCGGCGCGCACCTGCGGGACGGGGGTCGGGACCGGGCGGGCGACCGCCACCTGCGGGGCGACGCGCACGTCGCGCGCTTCGGCGACCGAGGTGCGGACGTCGGGCGATGCGACCGGACGGGCCGGGGCGACGGCCGCCGCGGCCGACGGCAGCGGCACCGGCGCGGCCGCCTCGACGGCGGCGGCGACCGCCGGCGTGGGCACCGGAGCGGGGGCCGCGACGGTGACCTGCGGCGTCGGCGCGATCGCGCGCGGCTCGGGCACCACCGTCGCCACGGCCGGGAGCGGCACCAGGATGCGCTCGGCCAGGGGCGCCGGCTCTAGGTCGGGGGTGTCGATCTCGGGCAGCGGCGTGGCCGGCAGCGTCGCGAGCGGGACCTCGGGCGCCGCGGCGGCGGGCACGGTGGCCATGGGCACCGGCGGCGTGGGCAGGTCGGGCGTCTCGGCGACGTCGGACTGGGGGGCGGCCGCAGGCGCCTCGTCCTGGGCGGTCTGCGGCTCCGGGTCCTCGGTCGACGGCGTCGGCTCGGGCGCGGTCGCCGCCTGCGGCTCGCCCACCTGGTCGTCCGCGACCTGCGGCGTCTCGGTGGCGGGGGCCGGCTCCTCGGCCGCGGGCGCCTCGACGACCTCCGGGGCCTCGGCCGGCGTGCCGATGTCGATGACGAGGTACGTGGGGACCGGCTCGGGTTCGGGGAGCCGCAGCGCCACGATCAGGAGCAGGAAGACCAGCAGGTGCAACGCACCCGAGAGCAGCGCCGCTCGCCGCCGGTCGGCGTCGCGCCACCACGCCGGCGCGCGCCGGGCGCGCCCGCGGGCACGGCGCGCCCGATCGGTGGGAGCGGGACCGCGCGCCACGAGGTCCTCAGCCGCCAGTGGCGATGGCGATGCGCTGGGCGCCGGCCCGTTTGATCAGGTCCATCACCTCGACCACGAAGCCGTGCGGCACCGACTCGTCAGCCCGCAGGACGACGGTCGTGAGCCCGGTCGCCTCGAGCGAGGCCTGCAGCAGCACGGCGAGCTCCTCGATGGGCACCTCGGCGCCGGCGAGGAACACCCGCTCGTCGCGGGTGACCGTGACCGTCGGCAGGTCCGACGGCTGCGCCTGCGCCGACTGCGCCTGCGGCAAGTCGACCGGCAGGCCGGTCTCGAGGGTGATGAAGGTCGTCGAGACCATGAAGAAGATGATCAGCAAGAAGACGACGTCGACCATCGGGGTGAGGTCGAGGCCGGGGGCCGCGACGGCCCGCCGCCGACCCGGCGCGCGCCGCGTGGTCATGAGCGCGGCTCGTCGCGGTCGTCGGCGGTGGCGCCCGTCGCGCCGGCACCGGAAGCGGCGCCTTCACCGTCGCCCCCGGCGGGCTCCACCCGGAGCCGGCTGGTGCGCGCGGTGACCGGCGGCTCGGCGCCGAACGGCAGCGGCGCCTGGTCGGGGTCCGGGGCTTCGCTCCGCGCACCCGGCGCGGGCCGTGGCGCGGTGCGGCGCGCAGCGGGCTTGGGCTCGGGTCGAGCGGCCTCGGAGCGAGGTGCCTCCGCGACGTCGGCCACGCTCGGCTCCTTGCGTGCCGCCACGGCCTGCACCACGTTCGCCATCAGTTCCTCGCGGCGCCGGTCGATCTCGATCAAGATCGAATCGACGCGGCTCGCGAGGTAGTTCTGCCCGATCAACACCGGGATCGCCACGATCAAGCCCGCCGCGGTGGTCACGAGCGCCTGCCCGATGCCGCCCGCGAGCAGCCCTGGGTTGCCGGTTCCGGCGACGCTGATCTCGCCGAAGGCGATGATCATGCCGGTGACGGTCCCCAACAGCCCCAACAGCGGGGCCACCTGGGCGATCGTCGCCAACGGCCGGAGCCCGCGGGTGAGCGACTGCTCCTCGAGCAGCGACGCCTCGGCGAAGGCTGCTTCGACCGCTTGGCGGCCGTAGGGCAGGCGCAAGAGCGCCGACTGCAGCACCCGTGCGACGGGACCGCCGTGTTGTTCGCAGGCGTCGAGCGCCAGGTCGAGGTCGCGGTCGCGCACCGCCGCGTTGACGCGCGCCATCAGCTCGTCGGTGTCGAGCCGCTCCTTGGCGAGCTTGAAGAAGCGCACCAGGAACAGGTACACGGCGTACACCGATAGGAGAACGATGGCGAGCAGGACGACGCCACCGCTGATCAGCAGGTCCATGGGGTGCTCCTCACGTGCGTCCAGCCTACGCAGCGGCCGCTTGAGCCGAATGAGAGGGTCATCCGGTGGTCCGCATCCCGGCCGAGATGCCGAGGAGGCTCACCAGGACGGCGTCTTCGAGGGCGGAACGGTCGGCGCTCTCCGCGGGCAGGGAGCGCAAGCGCCGCAGCAGGTCCACCTGCAGGAAGGAGAGCGGGTCGACGTAGGGGTTGCGCAGGTCGATCGCGCGGCGCAGCGTGGCGTCGGCCTCGACCCCTTCGTCGCCGCCGAAGGCGACGCGCAGCGCCGCGAGGCT
>JAABRX010000145.1 GCA_011390675.1 Trueperaceae bacterium
GATCAACAGGACGCCCTCGAGGCGTTCGCTCTGGACCTGCACGCGCACCCGGAGACCGCGTTCGCCGAGCACCGCTCGTCCGCAGCGCTCCGCGACGCTCTGGCGTCGGCCGGTTTCGAGGTGGAGGCGGGGGTCGCCGGCCTTGAGACCGCCTTCGTCGCCCACCACCGCTTCGGCCCCGGCGGCCCACGGATCGCCCTCATCGCCGAGTACGACGCTCTGCCCAAGCTCGGGCACGCCTGCGGCCACAACCTGATCGCCGCTGCCACCCTCGGCGCCGCACGCGCCGTCGTCCGTACGCTCGACGTCGCAGCGGGCGAACTGCTGGTCGTCGGCACCCCGGCCGAGGAGGGCGGCGGCGGCAAGATCCTGATGCTTCGCGCAGGCGTGTTCGAGGGGATCGATGCCGCGATGATGTTCCACCCGGGCGCCCGGACCATGGTCACGCGCGGCTCGCTCGCCGCTACGCGCGTCACCATGCGGTTCCACGGTCGCGCCGCGCACGCCGCGGCCGCACCGCACCAGGGCATCAACGCGCTCGACGCCTGCATCCAGACCTTCAACGCCATCAACGCGCTGCGGCAGCACGTGCGCGACGAGACCCGCATCCACGGCATCATCAGCCACGGCGGCGATGCACCCAACATCACCCCCGACTACGCCGAGGCCAAGTTCTCGATCCGCCACCGCAACTTCGCCTACGTCGAGGAGCTGCGCGAGCGCGTCTACGCCGCGGCTCGGGGCGCAGCCGCGAGCGTCGGTGCGACCGTCGAACTCGAAGAGGGGCTCGCCTACGCCGAGCGCAAGGTCAACCGGACGCTCGCGGAGCGCTTCCGCGCGCACCTCGAAGCGCAAGGCGAACCGGTGCTGGAGCCGCTCGCCGTGGGTGGGGTGGGCTCGTCCGACTTCGGCAACCTGAGCCAGGAGCTCCCTGCCATTCACCCGTACGTCGCGATGGCGCCCGAGGGCACCTCGGCGCACACCCCCGAGTTCGCGGCAGCGGCCGCCTCCCCGGCCGGGATGCGCGCCTTGCACCTCGCGGCGACGGCGCTCGCACGCACGACCGCCGAACTGTTCACCGACCCCGCCCTTCTCGCCGCGACCAGCGCCGAGTTCCGGGCCGACGCTTGACCCGTCCGTCGCCGGGGGCGCAGCGTGCGCACCCCCAACCCACCCATAGGAGGACCCGCATGAACCGAATCCGCACGCTCCTTAGCACGCTCTTGGTCGCGCTCGTCGCGACGGTCTCGGTGGCCGTCGCCCAGCGCGAACTCGTCATCGCCCAAGGGATCGACGTCCCGGGGTTCGATCCGCACGGCCACAGCAACGCCGCCATGGAGGCGGTGTTGGTGAACCTGTTCGACTACCTCGTGTGGAAGACACCGACCGGCGAGTTCGAGCCGAGCCTGGCGACGTCCTGGGCACCGATCGCCGACGACGCGTGGCGCTTCACGCTGCGCGAGGGCGTCGTGTTCCACGACGGCTCGCCCTTCACGGCCGCAGACGTCAAGTTCTCGCTCGAGCGCATCGCGAGCGACGAGGGCCTCGAAGAACACGTCAACTACCGTCAGATTCGCGAGGTCGAGGTCCTCGGAGACTTCGAGATCGTGATCCACACGAACGGTCCCGACCCGCTGCTCGTCAACCGGATCAGCCGGATCGGCTCGGCCATCATGCCGCGCGCGTACGCCGAAGCGGTCGGCTGGGAGCGATTCGCGGTCGAACCGATCGGCACCGGCCCCTTCCGCTTCGTCAGCTGGGTGCGCGACCAGCAGATCGTGATGGAAGCGTTCGACGACCACTGGCGCGGCCGCCCGGCGTACGACCGGCTCGTGCACCGCACCATCCCCGAGGAGTCCACCCGCGTCGCCGAGCTGATCACGGGCGGCGTGCAGGTCGCCACGAACGTCCCCGAGCAGGACCGCACCCGCATCGACCAGAGCGGCGTCGCCGTCGCCGCGCTCGCGCCGAGCAACTTCGTGATGATGGTCGTCTTCAACGTCCGCGAGGGCACCGAGACCGCCGACCCGCTGGTGCGCGAAGCGATCGACCTCGCGATCGACCGCGACCTGCTCGTCGACGGCCTGATGGGCGGACTCGGCGTGCCGACCGCGGCGCGTCTCAACCCCGGGATCTCCGCAGCCCCGATCGACCGCTACTTCGGCGTCAACAACTACGATCCGGAGCGGGCGGTCGAGCTCCTCGCGGAGGCCGGGTACGGCCCGGGCGAGTTGACGATCAACCTCTACGGCGCTTCGGGGCGCTTCGCGCTCGGTGCCGAACTGACCGAGATCGTCGGCGTCATGCTCGAAGCCGTCGGCATCAACGCGATCGTCGACGTGCGCGAGTTCAGCGCCTACGCGTCCAACGTCTGGAACGTCGGAGCGTTCGAGCACTTCGTCGTGACCGGCCTCGGAAACTCCTTCGGTGACAACTGGTTCGCCATGCGCGCCCTGCTGTGCGGCGGCCAGTACGACAACCGCGTCGGCTGGTGCAACGAGCGCTTCGACGAGCTCATGTCCGGGGCCGAGACCGAGGTCGACCCTGTGGCGCGCGCCGCGATGCTCCACGAGGCCACCGACATCGTGGCCGCGGAGCGCCCCTGGATCACGCTGTTCCAGCGCCAGGACCTGATCGGTCTCGGCAACGCGGTGGACTGGACGCCGCGCGCCGACGGCATGCTCTGGATGTACGAGGCCACGCCGGCCAACTGACCCCGTGGCCGTCGGGGTGGGGCGATTCGCTCCACCCCGGCGCCCCCGCGCGGCGGCGCCCTCCCCCATGACCGCTTATCTTCTTCGACGTCTCTTGCAGATGGTGCCGGTGGTCTTCGGCATCACGCTCATCGTGTTCCTACTCGTGCGCGCCTCCGGCGACCCGGTCGCGCTCATGCTCGGCGACGACGGCACCCCGGAACAGATCGAACTGATGCGCCGCTCGCTCGGCCTAGACCAGCCGTGGTGGGTCCAGTACCTCGCCTACATCGGCAACCTGCTCCAGGGCGACTTCGGCATGTCGCTGCGCTTCCGCAACCAGCCCGCCTTCGACATCGTCGTCGAGCGCCTGCCGGCCACGTTGCAGCTCGCCGGGGCCGCGCTGACGGTCGCGGTGGCCATCTCACTCCCCGCGGGCATCCTCTCCGCGACCACTCGAAACCGTTGGCCGGATCGCCTTGCCTCGGGCCTCTCGGTGCTCGGCCAGGCCATGCCCAACTTCTGGCTGGGCATCATGCTGATCCTGGTCTTCGCGGTTCAGCTCGGCTGGTTCCCGGTGTCGGGCCGCGGCGGCCTCGCCCATCTCGTGCTCCCCGCCGTGACCCTGGGCACCGCGATGGCGGCACTGCTCACCCGCCTCATGCGCTCGAGCCTGCTGGAAGTCCTGAACCAGGACTACGTGCGCACGGCTACGGCGAAGGGGCTCACGCGCGGCACGGTGCTCACCAAGCACGCGCTGCGCAACGCGCTGCTCTCCTACGTCACCGTCCTCGGGCTGCAGACCGCGGGGATGCTCGCCGGTGCGGTCGTCACCGAACAGGTGTTCGCTTGGCCCGGCATCGGCCTGCTCGCGATCCAAGCGATCAACTCGCGCGACATGGCGGTCATCCAGACGGTCGTGATCGTCGCATCGCTGGTGGTGATGTTCGTCAACCTGGCCGTGGACGTCGTGTACTCCATCATCGACCCCAGGATCCAGTACTCGTGACGCGCCCCTCCGCGCTGCAGCGGCTGCTCCGCTCCCTGCTCGCGAGCCCCAACGCGACGTTTTCGCTGGTGGTGCTGCTGGCGTTCGTGACCGTCGCGCTGCTGGCGCCGCTGGTCGCGCCGCACGCGCCCACGACGCCGGACCTGCTCAACCGCCTGCAACCGCCGGCGTGGATCTCGGGCGACGCCACCCATCTCCTGGGCACCGACCACCTCGGGCGCGACATCCTGAGCCGGTTGCTCTACGGGACGCGCGTGGCGCTCATCGTGGGCGCCCTCGGCGTCTTGCTCGCCGCCGCGATCGGGATCACGCTCGGCACCCTGTCGGGCTACTTCGGCGGTTGGCTCGACGCCGTCATCTCGCGGCTGGTGGACACGCTGCTCGCGATCCCCAACGTGATCTTGTACCTGGCGATCCTGTTCGCCTTCGGACCGAGCCTCACCGTGCTCGTGCTGGTGATCGGCGGGATCAACTGGACCACCTTCGCCCGCGTCGTGCGGGCAGAGGTGCTCTCGGTGAAGCAGCGCGAGTTCGTCGAGGCGTCGCGAGCGAGCGGCCAGCGGGTAGCGCTCATCCTGTGGCGCCACGTGCTGCCGAACGTGATGGCGCCCATCCTGGTGATCGCGACGCTCAACGTCGCCACCGTCATCATCCTCGAAGCCTCGCTCTCGTTCCTGGGCCTCGGGGTGCAGCCACCCACGGTGACGTGGGGCCGCATGCTCGCCGATGGGCGCGACTACGTCGCCACCGCCTGGTGGCTCGCCACCTTCCCGGGCATCCTCATCACGCTCCTCTGCCTGTCGCTGATCCTGCTGGGCGACTGGCTGCGCGACGTCCTCGATCCGAGGCTGCAGGGGCGCTGACGCGGCTCCGCCGACGGCTGCGCGGCCGCCCGAGGTGCCAGACTGAGGCGCGTATGGACCCCACCGTCCTCCCCCGCCTGCGCGACCTCCTGCGCCCCGATCAGATCGACGTCTCCGAGAGCGCGCTCGACCTGCACGCGCGCGGCGAGTCCACCGACGCCGAAAGGCGCCCCGACGTGGTCGTCTACCCCGAGTCCACCGAGGACGTGCGCCGGGTGCTCGAGCTCGCGCACGCCACCCGCACGCCCGTCACGCCGGTCGCCGTCAACTCGAGCCTCGAGGGGCAGACGGTGCCGGTCGACGCGGGCATCTCGCTCGACCTCACGCGCATGGACCGGATCGTCGAGGTCGCCGCCGAAGACTTCCTCGCCGTCGTGCAACCCGGCGTCACCTACCCGAGGCTCAACGAGTACCTGCGCGCCACCGGCCTCTTCTTCCCGGTCGACCCGGGCGCCGAGGCCAGCCTCGGCGGGATGGCGTCGACGAACGCCTCGGGCACCATGGCGGTGCGCTACGGCGTGATGCGCGACCTGGTCCTGGGGCTCGAGGTGGTCACCGCCACGGGGCAGGTCGTGCGCACCGGCGGCCGGGCACCCAAGTCGTCCTCGGGCTACGCGCTCACGCAGCTGCTGTGCGGCGCCGAGGGGACCCTGGGCGTCATCACCGAGCTCACGGTGCGGTTGGTGCCGCGTCCCGAGGCGACCATGGGCGCGCGCGCGACCTTCGCGGACGTCCACGGCTGCGTTGCCTACGTCACCGACCTCATCCAGGCCGGCGTGCCGGTCGCGCGCTGCGAGCTCCTCGACGCGGCCGCGATCCGGGCCATCCGCGCCCATCTGGGCTTGGAGCTCGTCGAGGCGCCGACCGTGTTCCTGGAGTTCCACGGCGACGCCGACGCGGTGCGCCGCGCGGCCGACGTCGCGCTCGAGCTCGCGCGCGACCATGGCGCGGCCGCGGTCGAGACCGCCACCGACCCTGAGGCGCTCGCGGCGCTCTGGAAGGCGCGCCATCAGGCGTACTACGCCTTCGTCGCCGCCCACCCGGGCATGCGCAACCTGATCACCGACCTGGCGGTGCCGGTCTCGCGCCTCGCCGAGGTGATCGACGCGTCGGTGGCCGCCATCGGGCGCCTGGACGTGCCCGGCTACGTCATCGGCCACGTCGGCGACGGCAACTTCCATCTGACGCTCATGTTCCCGCCGGACGACGCGGAGGCCGCCGCGCGGATCGACGCCGCCTACGGTGAGCTCGTCGCCCTCACCCTCGCCGCCGGCGGCACCATCACCGGCGAGCACGGGGTGGGGCTGCGCAAGCGCGGCTTCGTCCGCGCCGAGCATGGCGACGCGGTCGACCTGATGTGGGCCATCAAGGACGCGCTCGACCCGGCCGGCATCATGAACCCGGGCAAGAAGCTGCCGGCGCGCACAGAAGCGGCCGTCTGACGCGATGGCGGACGCCCCCGACCGCCGGCGCAGGCGCCGCCTCATCCTCCGCTGGGTCGCCGCGATCGTGCTCGTGGGCGGCGCCGTCACCGCCGGCCTCGGCTGGTGGACGCAGCGGCAGGCCACGCGCCTCGCCGCCGAGCTGCTGACGCGCGCGGCCGAACGGGTCGCGGTCGCCCCCGAGGTCCCTGCGTGGCCGCTCGATGCGCCGTTCGCGGCGAATCCCGACGCGACCCCGTTCCCGTTCGGCCCCGACCGTCCCACGCTCGTCGTGTTGGTGCACGGGATGACGCCGAACCGCGACCTCGAGCCGACGGTCGGCACGCACGCCTACGTCCGCACGTACTGGTCCTTCGCGTTCGTGCGCGCGCTCCTGGGCGATCGCGCGCCCCGCCGGTCGGACGGGGCGCCGCTGACCGCCGAATCCTGGATCACCAGCGCCCCCTCGGACGACGACCCGCGTGCAGGGCTGTTCTTCGGCGAAGGTGCCGACACCGACCTCGCCGTCTTCGTCGTCGTCCGCGACGGGTCGCTCGGGCTCGGCGCGCAGGCGATCGCCACCGCCGAGCAGATCGCCGCGGGGCTCGACGCCTACCGCGACGTGCTGGCGACCGCTGGCGCACCGGCCGAGCCGCAGGTCGCCCTGGTCGCCCACAGCTTCGGGGGGTTGGTCGGTCGGTACCTGCTCACGAACCCCCCGCTCGATGGCGGGCCGTTCGGCACCGATTCGACCACCCGCGCGCGGGCCGACGACCTGCGCGACCGAACGTTGTGGCTGCTCACCCTCGGCACCCCGCACGAAGGGTCCGCGGCCGCCGACCGGGCGGCGCTGGTGGAGGCAGCCGGTGAGCTGTTCCGCGCCGAAGTGCTCCGCCCCCACCGAATCATCCAGAACTGGATCACCCCGCTGCTCGAGGAGGGCGCGAGCTTCCTGCGGCTGGAGGACCCGGTCACCGAGCACGTGCGCCCCGGCGTGTGGTCCGCGCTCAACGACCCCGAGACCGGGCTGCTGGCGGCGCACCGGGTCCGCCGCGGCGACGGCAGCGTCGTCCCGGTCGCCGCGCTCGCCGCGCGCACCCCCGGCGGGGCGTTCTTCGTCGATCCGCTCGTGAGCGACCGCATCGAGTTCGAGCTCGCCGCCTGGCACGCCGAACACATCGGGCTCGACCCCACGCTGTACCGAGACTTCCTGGTGCAGATGCTGCTCACGGACCCGACGATGCACACGCTCGGGATCCCGTTCCGCGGGTGGGGCGACGCGTCGGCGCATCCGGCGCCGGCCGCCGTCCTGGACGCGGTGACGCGGGTTCCGACCGCCCCCGATCGGGTCGAGATCGGTCCCCCCGACGCCCGCTTGACGCTCGCGCTCGCTTCGCGCGTCGACTTCGTGCGCGGGCCCTACCGCGGCACCATCGAGACGCGCAGCGTGCTCGGCCGCTGGTGGTGCGCGGTCGTGCGCTGCAGCGAGGTGCCCGGGGTGATCGACGTCGGGTCCGTGGCCGACGTCGACCTCGAGGGCATCGAGAACCCGACCGTGGCGGTCGTGCGCGACCTGCTGCTGGACCGCGAACCGGTCGGCGACGCGCCGCCGGTCGACCTCCCCGGGGGCCGCGTCGGCGACGGGGAGATCGACGCCGACGGCGTAGTGCCGGTGGACTCGGCGCTCGGCTTCCTGCTGGGCGCCGAGGACGGCCCGCACCTGGCCGTCGGCCGCGCCTGGACCGTCGGCGGCGAGACGCTCCCCGGGTCGTGGTACCGCCCCGATCTCGAGGACCCGGACGCCGAGTTCCCCTGGACCTACCTGCACCACATCGACCTGCAGTGGTCGCCCGACGTCGCCGCGTGGATCGCCGAGCAGTGGGTCGGCGTCGCCGGTCCCGACCCCGCCGCGGGTCCGGTCCCGGTGTGGCGCGACGGCGACTGACAGCGCACTGAGACCCCCTCGCTAGGGTCGCTCCACGCCCGTTCGCGCGCCCGGAACGGCGAAGGAGGACCCCATGACCACCCGCTCTCGGTGGACCCGTACGCCGCGCCTCATGCGCCTCGCCCTCGCCCTCGCGGTCGTCGCCCTGCTAGCGGCGTGCGGCGGCGCGGGGTCCGGCGGTGGCAACCCCGACCCGACCCCGACCCCGACGGACGACCCGATCGCCGAGTCGCTGGACGCGCTCGGCGTCGACACGACGTCCACCCCGCGCCTCGCGCCCGACGGCAGCGTGCTCGGCGAGGACGATGCCCCCCTGGGCCCCTCCGCCTCGCTCGGCGAGCCCGAGGCGTTCACGAACGAGAGCGGCGCCAACCCGCACATGGAGCTCGTGATCGCCAACCCCGACATCGCTGGCAGCAGCCCGGTGGGCACCACCTTCGAGGTGCGCAAGCTCGAGGAGGTGGCGGTCACACCGACGGGCAGCATCGAGTTCGGCTCCGAGACCGTCCTGGCCGACCTGAGCGCCGGCAACGAATGGGCCCTGCCGGACGGCAACCAGGGGAACCAGTTCCAGACGCGCCGCGCCGTGGCCGCGGGCGACCTCGACGGCGACGGCTTCGACGAGATCGCCGCGATCTTCGTCGACGTCAGCGACGACGTGCTGAAGCTGCGCGTCTTCGAGGACGCCGCCGCCGGCTTCACCGCGCGGACCTCCTCGCTCGCGGCCGGGGCGGACGTGCGCGGCGTCGCGCTGATCGCCTACGACGCGAACGGCGACGGGAGCGACGGCCTGGTGGCGGCGGTCGCGTACGCCGACCGCGTCGAGCTGGTCTCCCTCACCGGCAGCGTCGCAGGCTCCTTCACCATCGACGCCGGCGCGACCACGACGCTCGATCCCCAGGTGGCGAACTCGACCTTGTACGTGCGCATGTCCGCCGGCCAGCTCGACTACGACCAGGGGCTCGAGCTCGGCGTCATCGTCAACGAGGCAAGCGCCGGCAACGGTCTGGCGACGTACTACCTGTTCGACGACGCCAACGCCGGTCGCGCGCTCCTCCGTTCGGCCTCGGTGCAGGCGAACGTCGGCGGGATCGTCGCCGCCGAAGCGGCCGACATCAAGCTCGCCGACGTCGATGGCGACGGGCTCGACGAGGTGATTCTTGCCGGCGCGACCAACCTCGCCTGGGCGTGCAGCGACAACGACTTCTCGGCGCTCATGATCGCGCTGGACGACGAGCCCAGCGGCTTCACGCCACTCGGCGCGACGGTAGAGAGGCTCCTCTACCGGAACTGCAGTTCCGCTGGCGGCGACTGGAGGCGCCTGTTCGTGTTCCTGACCACCCCCGACCTCGACGGCGACGGCGTCCACGAGATCGTCGCGAACCAGCTCGTGTTCGACGACTTCGCCAACGCTGCTGCTTTCACGCGCCTCGCCGATGTCGAACTTCCGTCGGACGCGTTCCTGGACAACAACGCCGACCGTGGCCAGCACCTGAGCGTCGCGGCGATGGAGATGATCGCCGCCGACGTCACCGGCGACGGTCGCCAGAACGTGCTGCTCTACCACCAGAACCGCGCCACGATGCCCGTCTGGGGCATCTCGGCGATCTCGTCGATCGGCGTGAACGGCTGGGCCCAGCTCAGCGAGGTCGCGATGCCGGGCACCTCGAATGGACAGGGCACCGCGCGTCCGATCGTCGTGCCCGCCAACGTCGACGAGGACGGCCCGGTCCTCAAGTACGGCGCCGGCAGCCACGAGCTCGTGTTCACCGAGCCGCTGATCATCGCCGCCATGGCGGCCCCGCCCTGCCAAGAGGGCATCGAGCAGAACCTCTTCTACTGCGTCACGCGCTTCGGCCAGGGGACGAGCTCGACGGTCGACGCCTCGCTCACCTTGACCGTCAAAGCGAGCGTGACCACCGGCTTCGAGGCGGAGGTGAACGTCCCCTTCATCCCCGTGAGCGCCGGCGTCGAGATGCGCAAGACCGTGACCGCCACGGCCAGCGCCTGGGCGGGCGCGGCGTACACCGTCGAGAAGACCATCACCTACACCTCGGGCTCGCTCGAGGACGCGGTCGTCTTCACCTCGATCCCCTACGACGTCTACCGCTACGACATCGTCTCCCACCCCGACCCCGAGTTCGTCGGCAAGCAGATCGTGATCCGCATCCCGCGCGAGCCGGTGACGATGATCGCCGAACGCGGCTTCTTCAACGACGCCCTCCCGAGCGGCGCGACGTCGATCGGCGGCAACGTCTTCGACCACACGCCGGGCGACCTGAGCAGCTACCCGTCGACCGCGCGGAAGAACTCGCTCCGCTCGCAGTACGGCGGCATCGAGTTCGGGCCCTCCGGCGTCGGCCAGGGCGGCGGCGACACCGAGCTGGAGATCGCGGTCTCGAGCGAGATCAGCGCTGGTGGCTCGCTGGGCATCGAGTACGAGAAGTCGGTCGAGGTCACCGGCGGCGGCGCGATCGCCGGCTTCAGCGTCGGGTACGGCGCCGAGGCCGCCCTGTCGATCACCAGCGGCTCGCAGACGACCTACACCGGCGTCGTCGGCAGCATCTCCGCCGCCGACTTCGCCGAGCACGCCTACTCGTGGGGGATCTTCACCTACGTGCAGGACGT
>JAABRX010000146.1 GCA_011390675.1 Trueperaceae bacterium
AGCGTGAAGGACGACGTGGTGAGCGTGTCGACGTCGATCGCTTCGCTGAAGGTGGCGGTCACGGGCTCGTTGGTCGCGGCCGTGAGCCCGCTCGGCGTCGTGCCGAGCACGGTGGGGGCGGTCGTATCGAGCGTGCCGCCCATGTTGCAGCTGGACAAGACGCCGGCGAGCGCGATGGCGGCGATCCAGGCAGGGATCCTAAGACGTTCGTCGAATCGAATCATGATTCTCCTCGTGTCCGCATCCACAATGGTCAGTTGTTGGGGAACGACTCAGGCGTACCACGCGGATCTCCGGCGGGAGACCCCGGGCGACACGAGCGTTCTTCACGTTCCGCCCATGCCGCTGCGCCGTCGGTCGTCGACTCGTCGGGCGCGACCTCGTCGGGCTCGACCGTCCCCGCCGGATCGGCCGGCGGGCCTCGTCGCCGCGCCGACGCGCGCGGCGTCGCCGTGAGGGTTCGGAGAGTCGCCGACGCGTAGGTTGACGGCGTGAGCCGAGCCGCCCATGCCCCCACGGCGCCCGCGTGCCCCGCCACGGTGGACGACGCGACCGCAGCGCTCCAGGCGCGCGCGTTCGCGTGGTACCTCGGCGCGGCGCTGGTCGGGGTGTCGCTGTTGTGGGTCGTGGTTCCGCGTTTGGAGCCGTCGTTGAGCCTCGTGGCGGCGGGGCTACTGCCGACCGTCGTGGTCTTCAACGCGCTCAGCCTGGTGGTGCTGTGGCGCGTGCCGCGGCTCCTGCGAGCGTTGCACCTGGCCCAGTACGCGTCGTTCTTCCCGTTCCTCCTCGGCTACCTGGCGCTGATGTTCGCGCTCGCGGACGACGCGGCGGCGCGCCATGCGGCCGTCGCGGCGTTCGGGATCTGGATCCCGGTGGTCGTCGCCATCTCCTTCAGCGTCTTCGGCAGCCGCGAAGGGCTGTTCGCCGCGGTCGCCTTCGTGGCCGGTACGACCGCGGTGATCGCCGTGGAGGTGGCCAGCGGCGCCGCCTTGGATGGAGCGGGCCTCGCTTACGTCGCGATGCTCCTCGTATCCAGCCTCGCCTTGGCGGTCATCGTGTACGGGACCTCCCGACTCGCCGAGCGCCTGAGCGCGGCACGGCTCGCGGCCGCCGTCGCCGCCGAACTCGCTCTGCGCGACGCGCTGACCGGGGTGCACACGCGCTACGCGCTCGAGGAGCGCTTCGAGCAGGAGCTCGCCCGCGCGCGACGCGGCGGCCGACCCCTCGCCGTCTACTTCCTCGACCTCGACGGCTTCAAGCGCGTGAACGACGCCCATGGCCACGCGATCGGCGACGCGCTGCTGCGCGCCTTCGCCGGGCGCGTCCAGGACGTGGTGCGCGCTTCGGACACGGTCGGCCGCTTGGGCGGCGACGAGTTCGTCGTCCTGGCGAGCGTGGCGGGCGACGAGGAAGCCCACGCGCTGGCCGAGCGGCTCGTGGCGTCGTGCGCGGAGCCGGTGGCCCTGGACGGGATGGACTTCGAGCTGTCGGTGAGCATCGGCGTCGCCGTCCATCCGGCCGACGGGATCGATCGCGACGCGCTGTTGAGCGCGGCCGACGCGGCGATGTACGTCGCGAAGGGTGCCCGGCGGTGCCGGTGGTCGGCGCACGTGCGGCGCGAGCCGGCGCCGGCGGTCGGGCAAGGGCGTGGCGACGGTGGCGCACGGGTCGACGGTGCACGCTTCGACCTCGCGTGCTCCGCCCTGGGGTGAGGCCGAGGCTCTGCCGCGGATCCGAACGGGGCTCACGAGCGCACGCGCGCGACGGCCAGCGCCGCGAGCAGCGCCACCGCGGCCAGCGCCCACAGCGCCGCGTCGTACCCGCCCGTGCGGACGTGCAGCGCCCCGACGGCCAGCGGCGCCGCGGTCTGGGCGACGGCCATCAGCGAGGTCATGGCGCCGTTGATGGTGCCGTAATGCACCGGCCCGAAGGCGTCCGCGACCAAGCCGGCGCGCGCCAGCGTGCTCGCCCCGTTGGCGAGTCCGAACAGCGCTGCGAACCCCCATAGCCCCCCCGGGCCGGGCACGAGCAAGAGCCCGAGCAGCGCGACCGCCCGCACCACGTACGTGATCGAGGCGAGGTGCACCAGCGACGCGCGGTTGGTGGCGGGCGCGAACAGCAGTCGGCCCACGACCTGCATCAAGCCGATCGAGCCGACCACCGCCGCGACGAGCGCCGGGGCGTAGCCGCGCTCGAGCAGCATCGGAACGGCATGGGCGGCCACCGCGACGATGGCGACGCGGTCGAAGGCGAAGGCGGTGGACAGCCACCAGAAGACGCCGGAGCGCAGCGCCTGGCGCGCGCCGATGCTGGCCTCCGGTGGCGGCGCGAGGCTCGGGGCCGCGGAGCGGTCGGTGATCGAGCGGGCGGGGCCGCCGTCCGGTTCGAGCCCGAGCCGGCGCGGGTGGTCGCGCAGCACCAACGCGTGCAGTGGAACCGCGGTCGCGCCGAGCAATAGCGCCAGCCACCGCAGCGCGTCGCGCCAGCCGAGCGTCTCGACCAGGGCGGTCGCCAGCGGTACGAACACGGTGCTCGCGAGCCCGGCGACGGTGGTGACGATCAGCATCGCGCGGATCCGGTCGCGGCGGAACCAGGTGGCGATCGCGGTGAAGGCGACGTCGTACAGCGTCGCCGCCATCGCGAGGCCGATGCCGGCCTGCACCAGGATCAGGCCGGTCAGGCCGTCGACGAAGGACCATGCGAGCACCAGGAGGGCACCGGCGGCGGAGCCGACGCTCATGGGCACGCGGGCGCCGCGGGCGTCGACCCACCGACCGACCGGGACCGCCGCCAGGCCGGCGACCAGCAGCCCGAACGAGAACGCCGCGGAGGTCTGCGCGCGCGAGAGCCCGAGCTCCGCCTCCATCGGCAGCGTGAAGACCGAGAAGGCGTAGTACAGGACGCCGTAGCCGACCGTCTGCGTGACCGCCAGCGCCCACGCGATGCGCCACCCGTGGAACCCCATCGCGCCGATCATATATTGACAGGTGTCGATGTATCTACTAGGCTCGGCGGCAGACAATGCATCGATCCTCATCGATGACTGCTGGAGGAAGCATGAGCGACCACCCTGTGAGCGAGCTGCCCGTCGTCGTCATCGGTGCCGGACCCGTCGGCCTCGCCGCCGCCGCCCACCTGCACGCCCAAGGCCTCCCCGCCCTCGTCCTCGAGGCCGGAACGGCGGTGGGCCACGCGGTCCGCGATTGGGGCCACGTCCGGCTGTTCTCCCCCTGGCGCTACGTGGTCGACGCCGAGGTGCGGCGCCTCCTCGAACGGCGCGGTTGGTGCGCGCCCGACCCCGATGCGCACCCCACCGGAGCCGAACTCGTGCGCGACCTGCTGGAGCCGCTCGCTGCGCTGCCGGAGATCGCGCCCGCCCTCCGCTTCGCGCACCGCGTCACCGCCGTCACCCGCCTCGGGTACGACCGCATGAAGACGCCCGGTCGCGAGGAGGTTCCCTTCCTGGTGATCGCCGAGCACCGCGGACGCGAAGAGCGCTTCCGGGCCCGGGCGGTCATCGACGCCTCCGGAACCTGGACGCGTCCCAGCCCGCTCGGGGCCGGCGGGGTGCCGGCCACGGGCGAGCGCACCCACGCGGACCGGATCCGGTACGCGATCCCTGACGCGCACGGGGTCGATCGCGACCGGTACGCGGGCAAGCGCACGTTGGTCGTGGGCGGCGGCCACTCGGCGTTCAACGCCGTGGTCGACCTGGCCGCCCTCGCGCGCGAGGCGCCCGGCACCGAGGTGGCGTGGGCCGTTCGACGGCGCGAGCCCGGGACGATGTTCGGTGGCGGCAACGCCGACGCGCTGGCCGAGCGGGGCGCCCTGGGCGAGCGCGCGCGGGCGCTCGTCGCGGAGCGCGGCGTGGAGTTCGCCACGGGCTTCGCCGTCGAACGGATCGAACGCCACGGCGAGCGCCTGAGCGTCGTCGCCGAAGACGGCCGGCGGTGGGTCGCGGACGAGATCGTCGCCGCCACCGGCTTCCGGCCCGACCTGGAGCTCGTTCGCGAGTTGCGCCTCGAGCTCGACCCCATCACCGAGGCGCCCGTGCGGCTCGCGCCGCTGATCGACCCGAACGTCCACTCCTGCGGCTCGGTGCCTCCGCACGGGGCCGCGGAACTCGCGCACCCCGAAGCGGGGTACTTCGCGGTGGGGATGAAGAGCTACGGGCGCGCACCCACCTTCTTGATGCTCACCGGGTACGAGCAGGTGCGCTCCGTGGTCGCTTCGCTGAGCGGCGACCTCGAGGCGGCCCGCCGCGTGGAACTGGTGTTGCCCGAGACCGGCGTGTGCTCCACGGCACCGTCCGGGGCCGGGTGCGCTTGACGGGCGGTCGAGGTTCGCCTACCGTACGATCGCGAGCGCGCGATGCGCTCGACATCGGAAAGGAGGTGGTGCGCATGGCCCAGCTTCGTCCCCGCACCCACCGCCGCTCCGAGACCGTACCTGCGCGCTGAGCTTCGGCTGGCCCGGGCTTCGGTCCCGGCGCTCCCAGTCCAGCTCACCGTCGGCTCCGGCCGACGCACCGCCCGTCGGACCCAGGTCCGCATGGGCGCGCAGGAGGCCCGCTTGAAGCGGCCGTACGACACCGACGCGCACGAACCTTCCCAAGAACGCTTCTCCCGCCGCCGCGACCGCCGCAAGCCGCGCGGCCGTCTCCGCTCCGACGAGCTCGTGCCGGGTCGCGACGATGAGGCGGCCGTCCCCGAGATCGCCTGGATGCTCGAACGCGGCTACCTCGATGCCATCGAGGGCGAGCTCAAGAGCGGCAAGGAGGCGACCGTCTACCTCGGCCGCACCCGCCTCGGCCCGGCGGCGGTCAAGGTCTACCGGGACCTCGCCGTCCGTTCGTTCAAGAACGACGGCCGCTACCGGGCCGGCCGCTACGTCGGCGACGCCCGCATCGAGAAGGCCCTCGCCCAACGGAGCGCCGCCGGCCGCCGCGCGCAGGGGCGCCTCTGGGCGGCCCACGAGTACGCGATGCTCTGGCGCCTGTTCCGCGCCGGGGTGCCGGTTCCGGAGCCGCTGGTCGGCCCGGACGCCTCGGACATCGGCGAGGCCGGCGAGGTGGTGCTCATGCGCTACGTCGGCGACGCGAGCGGTCCGGCGCCGCGCCTGGCCGACGTGCGGTTCACGCCCGACGAGGGGCGGCGGGCCTTCGAGGCGTCGGTGCACGCGCTCGCGGCGCTCTGGCGCGCGGGCGTCGTGCACGGCGACTACTCCACCTACAACCTGCTCTGGTGGCGGGGGGAAGCCGTCGTGATCGACCTGCCGCAAGCGGTCGAGGCCGACCACCGCGAGGCGCGGGCGCTGCTCGAGCGCGACGCGGCGTCGCTGTGCGCTACCTTCCGCACCCATGGCGTCGATGCGGCGCCGGAGGACGTGGTCTGGCGCGTGGTGGCCGAGTCGTGAGCCGTTCGAGGCCGGTGGCGCGCGATCCGCCGTCGCGGCGGGCGCGCGTCAGGGGAGGGCGGCGAAGAACGCGCCGATCGCCGCCTCCGCACCGATGGGCCAGGTGTGCGGGTCGAACCCGCCGCGCGGCGTGGTGGCGTCGTCGCGTTCGCACCACACGACCGGGTCGGCGGTGCGTGCGTCGCCGTAGCGCGCGCACCGCAACCGCCCCAGCGGGCCGTCCGCGATCGGCGCGGCCGGCGCCGCGCCGAGCCCGTTGGCCGACCGGAACGCGTCGCGCGCTGCGGCCCCTTCGCGCACGCGCACCAGGCGGTCGTCCGGGTGGTGGACGAGCAGCGCGGCGGCGCCTCCGATGCACGCGTCGCCCTGGAGGCCGCCGGCGACCGATGCCACCGCCCGGATCCGATCGCCCATGCGGCACGCGACGCCGTTCGCGAAGTAGGCGCCGAGCGAGTGGCCGACGACGAACACCCGGTCGAGGTCGACGCAATGGGCGTCGCCGAAGGCAGCGATCAAGGCGTCGACCAGCGTGAAGTCGCGAAGGCGGTCGGGAGGATCGCCGGGATCGCTCCAGGCGAACGCACCCGGACCTGCAGGAAGCGCGCGCGGGTACACGACGATCGCCGCCGGCAGCGCCGCATCGAGGCCGACGTAGCGCCGGAGCTGCGCCGCGTCGTTGGTGCGGCCGTGGAAAACGAGCACCAGGTCGCGCGCCACGGCGGTGGGGCCGGAGGGTACGCGCGCGAGGAACGAGCGCTCGGTGCCGGCTACGACCACGCGGTCGGGCCTGGTCGTCGCCGACGCGGCGTCGCACCCGGTCGAGCGTCGCACCGCGGTGGGCGCTTCGGTGGACGCGACCGGGGTGGTGCGCGGCGCGCAGGCGGCAGCGAGGGCGAAGGCAGCGATCACCACCAGGAGGGTGCGCGATCCCCTGCGTCCGCGCCTCTGCGGCTCGGTGCGTGCTCGCGCGGCGGCCATGGCGCGAGCGTAGCGTCCTGGACTCGAGCCGCGTGAGAAACGCGCACGTCGGCGTTCACGCGTCGACTATGGTGGCGGCCATGCACCCCGCCGACCGGCACGACCTGATCCGCGTCCACGGCGCGCGCGCCCACAACCTCAAGGGCGTCGACGTCGAGCTGCCCAAACGCCGCCTGACGGTCTTCACGGGCGTCTCGGGGTCGGGGAAGAGCTCGCTGGTCTTCGACACGATCGCCGCGGAGTCGCAGCGGATGATCAACGAGACCTACAGCGCCTTCCTCCAGGGCTTCATGCCGACGCTGGCACGGCCCGAGGTCGACCTGCTGGAAGGGCTCACGACCGCGATCATCGTCGACCAGGAGCGCATGGGCGCGAACGTCCGCTCGACGGTGGGTACGGCCACCGACGCCAACGCGATGCTGCGGATCGTCTTCAGCCGCCTCGGGCAGCCGCACATCGGGTCGCCTCAGGCGTACTCCTTCAACGTCGCCTCGGCCCACGGGGCGGGAGCGATCACGGTCGAGCGCGGCAAGGCGACGGCGGAGACGCGTTCGTTCACGATCACCGGCGGCATGTGCCCGCGCTGCGAGGGCATGGGTTCCGTGAACGACATCGACCTCTCCGCCCTGTACGACGACGCCAAGTCGCTCAACGAGGGGGCGATCACCGTCCCGGGGTACACCGCGGACGGTTGGTACGTGCGCATCTTCGGCGCCTCGGGTTTCCTCGACCCGGACAAACCCATCCGCGAGTTCAGCGAGCGCGAGCTCCACGACTTCCTGTACAAGGAGCCGACCAAGGTCAAGTTCGAGACCATGAACCTGACCTACGAGGGGCTGGTCCCGCGGATCCAGAAGTCGTTCCTCGCCAAGGACGTGGAGGCGCTCCAGCCCCACATCCGCGCGTTCGTCGAGCGCGCGGTCACCTTCACGGCCTGCCCCGACTGCGGCGGCACCCGCCTGAACGAGGCGGCGCGATCGTCGAAGATCGCGGGGGTGAGCATCGCGGACGCGTGCGCGATGCAGATCAGCGACCTCGCCGCGTGGGTGCGCGGACTCGACGTGCCGTCGGTGGCGCCGTTGCTCGCGAAGCTCCAGCAGAGCCTCGATTCGTTCGTCGAGATCGGCCTCGGGTACCTCAGCCTCGAGCGCCCGGCGGGCACCCTGTCGGGGGGCGAGGCGCAGCGGACGAAGATGATCCGCCACCTGGGCTCGTCGCTCACCGACGTCACGTACGTCTTCGACGAGCCGACTGCAGGGCTGCACCCCCACGACGTCCGCAAGATGAACGACCTGCTGCTGCGGCTGCGCGACCAGGGCAACACGGTGCTGGTCGTCGAGCACGAGCCGGAGACGATCCTGGTCGCCGACCACGTCGTCGATCTCGGCCCGGGCGCCGGGTCGGCGGGCGGCACGATCTGCTACGCCGGCAGCGTCGAAGGGCTGCGGGCGAGCGGCACGCTCACCGGCCGCCACCTCGACGACCAGGTGCCCATCAAAGCCGAGGTGCGCGCGCCCAAGGGAGCCCTGGCCATCCGCGGCGCCACGACGAACAACCTCCGGAGCGTCGACGTCGACGTGCCGCTCGGCGTCCTGGTGGTGGTGACCGGGGTGGCGGGGTCGGGGAAGAGCTCGCTGATCCACGGTGCGCTGTCGGGCCGCGAGGGCGTGACGGCGATCGACCAGACCCCCATCCGCGGCTCCCGGCGCAGCAACCCGGCGACCTACACCGGCCTGCTGGACCCGATCCGCAAGGCGTTCGCGAAGGCCAACGGGGTCAAGCCGGCGCTGTTCAGCGCCAACTCGGAGGGCGCGTGCCCAGCGTGCAACGGCGCCGGCGTCGTCTACTCCGACCTCGGGATGATGGCGGGCGTCGCGTCGACGTGCGAGGAGTGCGAAGGGAAGCGCTTCCAGGCGGCCGTGCTGGAGTACCGCTTCGGCGGGCGCGACATCGCCGAGGTGCTCGCCATGCCGGTGACCGAGGCCGAGGCGTTCTTCGGCGCGGGCGACGCCAAGACGCCGGCGGCCCATGCCATCCTCCACCGGCTCGCCGACGTGGGGCTCGGGTACCTCAGCCTCGGGCAGCCGCTCACCACGCTCTCGGGCGGCGAGCGGCAGCGCCTCAAGCTCGCGACCTACATGACCGACACCGGCGGCGTCTACGTGCTGGACGAGCCGACCACGGGTCTGCACCTCGCCGACGTCGACCAGCTGCTCGGGCTGCTCGATCGGCTCGTCGACGCCGGCAAGTCGGTGATCGTCATCGAGCACCACCAGGCGGTCATGGCGCACGCGGACTGGCTGATCGACCTGGGTCCCGGTGCCGGCCACGAAGGTGGGCGGGTGGTGTTCGAGGGCACGCCGGCGCAACTGGTGGCGGCGCGATCGACCGTCACGGGCGAACACCTGGCCGCGTACGCGGGCGCCTGAGCGGCGCGCTCGGGGGCCCGTTGGCGTTCGGTACGCTGGCGGCGAGCGGACGGAGGCCAGCGACGTGAAGGAACCAGCACCACCGGCGGGTACGGAACGCCTAGCGCTGACCCCCGTGACCGCCGACAACTGGCGCGCCGTGGCCGAGATCGAGGTCACCGAGGAGCAGCGCGCTTTCGTGGCCGCACCGACGCGCTACCTGGCGCTGTGCGTCTACGGCGGCGTGTGGCGGCCGTTGGCGGTGCGCGTGGGCGACCGCGTGATCGGGTTCGTGATGTGGGCCGTGGACCCCGACGACGGCAGCTGCTGGTTGGGCGGTCTCATCATCGATCGGCGCCACCAGCGCCAGGGTCATGGTCGCCGCACCCTCGAGACCCTGATGGAGCGACTCGCGTCGGAGCACGGCCATCGGCGCTTCGCCCTGGCGTATCGCCCCGACAACCCCGCCAAGCGCCTCTACCAGGCGCTCGGCTTCCGCGAGACCGGCGAGGTCGACGACGACGAGGTCGTGGCGCGGCTCTGGCTGCCGGAGCCATCGGATGCGCGCCGAGCCGGGGGCGGACGCGTGCGCACGCTCACGTGGCTTCGGCGGGTCGACACGCCGCCGGAGGTCACGTGGGAAGCCTTCTTCACGGAGCTCTGGGTCGGCGGAGCCGGCTACGGTCCACGCCCGACGATCGAGGAGTCGGGCGACGCCCAAGGGGCGGGCTCGACGCGGCGGATCGGCGTCGGCGCCAGGGGGGTGCGCGAGCGCATCGTGGCCGCCGAGCGACCGCAGCGCCTCGAGTACCGTGTGGTGAACCCGTCGTGGAGGACGTTCCCCGTCGAGCACCACGTGGGGACGGTGGCGTTCGCGGCCACGGAGGACGGCGGGACCGAGGTCCGCTGGCGCGTGGAGCTCGTGCCGAAACGCGGCGCCGGCCTCGCGGTGTGGGCGGCCACGCGCTTCGTCATCGGTCGCTACCTGGTCGTGCTGGAACGACGGTGCGCGAACGGCGCAAGATAGGTGGCGTGAGCACCGACGCGACCCTTGCGACCGAAGCGCTCTTCCGCCCCTTCCTCTTCATCCTCGACGAGTTCGCGGGGCATCCGCCCAAGGCGAGCCCCGGTAGCGCGTGCCTGGACCACGACACGGGATGGCATCAGACCCTGGCCGCGATCGATGCCGCCCAGGCGTCGAGGCCGATCGTCGCGGGCGGGACGACCATCGCGGCGCAGGCGGCCCATGCGGCGTACTACGTCGAGTTGATCGAGGCGGGAATGCGGGGCGCGGAACCGGTGGCCGACTGGCCTGGCAGCTTCCAGCCGGCCGTCGTCGACGAAGCGGCGTGGCAGCAGCTGCGCGGCAGGCTGCAGGCGAGTCTGGAGCGGTTCCGCGCGCTGGTCACCAGCGATCTGGCGTGGAACGAGCCTCGTTTGGGGGATGCCCTCGCGGTGTTGGCCCACACCGCCTACCACCTCGGTTCGGTGCGGCAGATGGTGCGGGCGGTCGGGGTCCCCGAGGAGTCCGCCAGGTAGCGGTCGACCGCGCGGGCGCCGAGCGGGGGACACCCACGTCGGGCATCGAGCCCCGCTTCATGCGTCCGCGATGCTCCGAGGCGCCACCTCGACGCGATT
>JAABRX010000147.1 GCA_011390675.1 Trueperaceae bacterium
CGCCGCCTCCTCCCCCATCGCTACCCGTTCCTGATGGTCGACGCCTTCGTCCACCAGGACGGCGACGCGTTCGAGTGCACCAAGAACGTGTCGCACAACGAACCCCACTTCGCCGGGCACTTCCCGGAGGAGCCGGTCATGCCCGGCGTCCTCATCCTCGAGGCGCTCGCGCAGGCGGCCGGGGTGGCGCTGGCGGTGCGCGAAGGTCCGACCGACGGCGCCACCGCCGACGGCGGCGCGGACGGCGCCGCGGCCCCGCGGATCGCCTACCTCACCGGCGTCGACGGCGCGCGCTTCCGCCGCAAGGTGGTGCCGGGCGACGTGCTGCGCCTGACCGGCACCATCACGCGCTTCCGTCGGGGGCTGTGCACGGTCGAGGCGGTCGCTCTGGTCGGCGACGAGGTAGCTGCCCAGGCGACGCTGTCCTTCGCGTTCGCCCGCTGAGGCGCTCATGTCCGCCCCGCGCATCCACCCCAGCGCCGTGATCGCTCGAACCGCCGAGCTGTCGGACGGCGTCGCCGTCGGGCCGTTCGCGGTGCTCGAGGACGGGGTCGCGATCGGCCCCGACGCGGTGATCGAGATGGGCGCGGTCCTGCGCAGCGGCACTCGGGTCGGGGCCGGGGCGCGCATCGGTCCCTACGCGGTGATCGGCAGTCCGCCGATGGACGCGCGCTTCCGCGGTGAACCGAGCTTCGTCGCGATCGGCGCCCGGACCGACGTGCGCGAGCACGCCACCATCCACCGCGCGACGGGCGAGGGGGCGACGACGCACATCGGGGCCGACGTGCTGGTGATGACGGGCGCGCACGTCTCGCACAACGCGGTGGTCGCCGACGGTGCGGTGCTCACCACCCACGTGCAGCTGGGGGGCCACGTCGAGATCGGCGCCGGCGCGGTCCTCGGCGCGGGCGTGATGATGCATCAGTGGACGCGGGTGGGGCGGTGGGCCATGGTCGGCGCGACCTCGGCGGCCAACACCGACCTGCTGCCCTTCGCGTTGGCGCGCGGCAACCCGGCGCGCCACTACCGCTTGAATGCGGTGGGCTTGCGTCGCCACGGCGTGCCCCAGACGACGACGAGCGCGATCCAGAGCGCGCTGCGGTGCCTCAGGCGACGGGACCGAGACGCGTTGGCGGCGCTCGCTGCGGCGACGCCGGAGGTCGCCGAGCTCGTCGCCTTCGTCGACGCATCGCAGCGCGGCGTCGCGCGCTTCGTGACCGGCGGTTGACGGCCGTGGCTGGGCGCCGGGTGGTGCTGACCTCGAACGGCCCCGGAGAGCTGTACACGTGGGTCCGGCCGGTCGTCGACGCGTGGCGCCGGGCCGAGCCCGACGCCGACGTGCGCGTGGTGTTGGTGCCCTGCCAGTTCGCAGCGGGGGGCGAACCCGAGATCGCTCGCACCTTCGACGTGGCGGGGGTGACGACGGTGGCGCAGTTCGTGGCCGCCGGCGCGACGGGCCGCGCGCCCAAGGGCGTGGAAGGGGGTCCGGGCGCCGTGGTCGTGTCGCTCGGCGGCCCGGGCGCGCACGCGACCGCGCTCGCCCGAAGGATCGACGCGCCGGCGTTCAAGTACGCCTTCGTGCCCGCGCGCGTCCGCGGCTTGGAGCGACTCTTCGTCCACGACGACGCCACCCGCCGGAAGACACGGTTGCTCGGGGTCGCGCCCGACCGCGTGGAGGTGATCGGCAACCTGGTCGCGGACGCCGTCCAGGCGGGGGGCGACGTCGGCGCCCCGGGGTCGCCGCACGTCCTGCTGATGGCCGGTTCGCGCGACGCCTTCGCGATGCACCTGATCCCGTTCGTGCTCGCCGTCGCCGACCGCCTGGCGCAGCGCTACCCGGGCGCGCGCTTCGTGTGGCCCGTCCCCCGCATGCTGCGCCCCGAGACGGTCCAGGCGGGCATCGACGGCGACCTGCGCGCCACCTTCGGTGGTACCGGCGGGCACCGCGACGGCGACCGCGTCGTCACCGAGGCCGGCACCGTCGTCGAGCTCGCCGACGAAGGCGAACGCTACGCCCACATGCGCGTCGCCGACGTCGCCCTCACCATCCCCGGCACCAACACGCTGGAGCTCGGCATCGCCGGAGTGCCCTCCGTCGTCGTCCTTCCGCTCAACCGGCCCGAGGTCATCCCGCTCGAGGGGCCCGGGCATTGGCTGTCGCTGCTGCCGCTCGTCGGCGTGCCGCTCAAGCGGCGCGCGGTGCGCTTGTTCGTCGAGCGGCTGCGCTACCCCGTGTCGCTGCCCAACCAGTTCTCCGGCGAGGCGCTCATGGTCGAGGTCAAGGGCGTGATCGACCCCGACGGCGTCGCCGCGCGCCTGGCCGCCCTGATCGACGATTCGGCCGACCGCGCCCATCGCCGCGAACGTCTGCTCGCCACCATGCCCCGCCCTGGCGCCGCGGATCGCCTCGTCGAGCGCGTTCGTGCCCTGGTGGACGGTCCCGGCACGCCGTGAGCGCCCCCGCCCGCCCCAAGCGGCCACCGCTGCTGCGCCCGAGCGGCGGCTGGGCCTTCGTCGGCGCGGTGGCGGCCCTCGCCGGCGCCGCCACCCGCGTGGCCCTGGTGCCCGCGTTCGTGGCGCCGGTGTTCGACCGCGTCCTCGGCGCCGGCGACCTGACCGCCCTCCCCACCCTGATCACCCTGGGTGCGCTGCTCGCGGTGGGGGGTGCCGCGCTCCTCTTCGTGCAGGACGTCGCGTTCGGACGCAGCGCGGCGCGGCGCTCCGCCGCCTGGCGCGCCCGCTTGCACGACGCCTTGCTGCGCCGGCCACCCGAGGCGGCAGGTGGCGCGACCAGCGGCGGCCTGGCGGCGCGCGTGATCGCGGACCTTCGCGAGGTCGAGACGTACGTCCTGTACGGCCTCGGCACGCTCTTCACCGAGAGCGCCACCGCGATCGGCATCCTCGTGGTGCTCGCCACCCTCGACCCGGTCGCCACCCTCGCCCTGCTCGCGTTGGCGCTGCCGGCGGCGGCGGCCACGGCGTGGCTCGGCCGCCGGGTCGAGGCGAGCGCCGGACGCCACCAAGCCACCGTCGAGCAGGTCGGCGCCCGCCTCCAGGAGGGGGTCCGGCACCGCGAGGTGCTGCGCGCCGCAGGGGCGCTCGGCTTCGCGCGCGCGCGCTTCGCGCCGTACGACCGAGCGGTCGAGCGGGCGTTGGCCCGCAGGACCGCCTGGGCCGCGGTCCCGACGCCGGTCGCGCAGTTGCTCGTCTTCGGCGCGCTGGCCGCGCTGATCGCCTGGCTGGTGCGCGCGGTGGCCGAGGGGCGCGCGACGACCGGCGAACTGGTCGCCTACCTGACGCTCGTCGCGCTGCTCGCCACCCCCGCCCAGCTCCTTCCCAAGGCGCTCGCGCTCCTGCAGCAGGCGCGCGCCGCCGCCGAGCGGCTGCGCGCCCTCGACGACGCGGGGCCGGACGCCGCAGGTTCGGTGGCCAGCGAAGGGTCTGCCGCCCGTCCTGCGGACCCGCAGGCGACGATCGCCACCACCGGGCTGCGCCTCGGCTTCGCGGACGGCCCGCCGATCCCGGTGGCCGACGCCCGGCTCGAGGGCCCTGGGCTGGTCGCGATCGTCGGTGCCAGCGGTGCCGGCAAGACGAGCTGGGTGCGCACCGTCCTCGGCCTCCTGCCGCCGCGATCCGGTCGGGTCGAGGTCGCCGGCGTCCTGGTCGACGCTTCGGGCGTCGCCGACGAGGCGTCCCTGCGCCGCCGCGTCGCGTACGCGCCGCAGGGCCACGACCTGCTGTCGGGATCGGTGCGCGACAACCTCGACCTCGGCCGGGGCGCGGACGACGCGACGCTGTGGGCGGCGGTGGGCGCGGTCGGGCTCGAGGCGGCGATCGTGGCGCTCGCCGGTGGCCTGGACGCCGACCTCGCCGAGGACGGCGCCGGGCTCTCGGGCGGTCAACGGCAGCGCTTGGCGATCGCACGGGCGCTGGTGGGCGACCCGCAGGTGCTGCTCCTCGACGAGCCGACCTCCGCGCTCGACCCGGAGGCGGAGCGGGCGCTCGTCGCGCTGCTGCGCGAACTGGCGACGCAGCGGCTGATCGTCGTCGTCAGCCACCGCAGCGAGCTCGCGGACGTGGCCGACCGGGTGCTGCGGTTCGGCGAGGCCGGGCTCGTGCCCGAGCCCACGCCCGGGGTGCCCGCGTGAGCCCGGATCTGTACGCCGACGCCGAGTTCTACGACCAGCTCCACGACGGGTACCGCGACGACCTCGGCTTCTACCGCGGGCTCGCCGAGGACTTCGGCGGGCCGGTGCTCGAGCTCGGGGCCGGGAGCGGCCGCGTGACCCTCGCCCTGGCCCTCGCCGGCTTCGAGGTGGTGGCGGTCGAGCCCGCGGCGGCGATGCAGGCGCGCGGGGCGGCGCGCCTCGCCACGGCGGGCGTCGCCGACCGGGCCATGTGGCTCGACGCCGACGCGCGCACGCTGGCGCTCGAGCGCCGCTTCCCGCTGGTGATCGCGCCGTTCCACATGCTGATGCACCTCGCCACCCTCGACGATCAGGACGCCGCCCTGAGCGCCGCGCGCGCGCACGTAGCCCCCGGCGGAGCGTTCGCCACCGACGTGTACGTGCCCCGCTTCGGACCCGTTGGGGTCGTGCGCGTCGAGCCCGCATGGGCCGGGCTCGACGGCGACCTCAGCACCTGGCAAGTCGTCGATCCGGTCGCCCAGACGGTCGTCACCGAGCATCGCCTCGATCGCACGCGCGCCGACGGCACGGTGCACCGCCGCTCCGCGACGTTGCGTCAGCGCTTCTTCCACCGCTTCGAGCTCGAACGCGCGCTGCGCGCGGCCGGCTTCGGGCGGGTGCGGACGTTCGGCGGCTTCGACCGCGGACCGGTCACCGAGGGCGCGTCGACCTGGGCGTACCTGGCGCAGCCCTGACGACGCCGCACGGCTCGGAGGCGCACCCTATTCGGAGACCGCCAACGCCGCGAGGGCCGCCCCAGCGGCAGCCCCGTACGGCACGTCCCTCCCCACGGCTCGGAAGGCGTCCTCGAGCGCGCCCGCGAGCAGCACCACGTCGTACCCGTCGACGTCGCCCAGCACGCTCGGGCGCAGAACGCGCCCCTTGAGCGCGTCCTGACCGCCGGCGATGCGCACCCCGCGCGCCGCGAGCTCCTTGACGACGCCCTCGGCGTCGACGCCCGCGGGCGTCTCGAGGGCCGCGACCGCCGGGCTCGGACGCTCGGCGAAGGGGCGCGCACCGGTGGCGGCGCCGGCGGCGAGCAGCGCGCGGTTGAGGCGTGCCTTGCGCGCCCAGCGCACCTCGGAGGGTTCGGCCCGGAGCTGCGCGAGGCCGACGTCGGCCGCTACGACCAGCGACGTCGGCGGCGTCGCCCCGGTGTCGCCACGGCGCTGCTTGGGACGCTCGGCGTGCAAGTCCAGGGCGAAGGCCGGCACGCGGACCGCAGGATCGGCAGCTCGTGCCCAGGCGCGCTCCGAGAGCCAGGCGAAGCCCAGCCCCGGCGGCAACCCGACCCCCTTCTGGGAGCCGCTGACCACGGCGTCCAGGCCCCAATCGCGGGGGCGCAGCTCGGCGGCCGCCAGGCTGGTCACCGCGTCGACCAGCACGAGCGCCTCCGGCGCGACGGACCGGACCGCGGCGGCGATGGCCGCGACGTCGTGCAGGACGCCCGTCGACGTCTCCGAATGGACCACCGTCACCGCGTCGGCCGCGGGGCCGGCGCGCAGGGCGTCGACCACCGCTTGCGGGTCGAAGGCGCGGCCCCATGGGACGTCCACCTCGCGCACCGCGTACCCGTACCGGCGCGCCAGGTCCGCCCAGCGCTCGCCGAACTTGCCGCCCGTGAGCGCCAGCACGGTGGCGCCGCGCGGCACCGCCGCGAGCAGCGCCCCCTCGAACGCGCTCGTCCCGGACCCCGAGACGAGCAGGACGTCGTCGCCGGGGACCTCCGCGAGGTCGGCAAGCGTGGCGCGCACCCGCAGGAACGTCGCCCGGAACGCCGCCGTGCGGTGGTGGACGACGGGCTGCGCCAGGGCGGCGAGCACCTCGGGAGCGACGGCCACGGGGCCGGGGGCGAACAGTCGGGCCTTGGGCGCGGACACGGGGCCTCCTGGTGGGCTGGGCGAAGCTCGGTCAGGCGAAGCGCACGACGCGCAGCGAGTGGATGACGTCCGACATGCCGCGGAGCACCTCGAGCACGTCGTCCCCCGGCACCTGATCGAGGGTGAGCGCGAACATCGCGAGGCCGTCGTCGCCGACGCGCGAGAGCTGCATCCCCGAGATGTTCACCCCGGCGTCGCCGAGGATCGTCCCGACGCGGCCGACCGCGCCGGGGCGGTCGTAGTTGGTGCAGACGAGCATCGTCCCCTCGGGCCGGATCTCGATCGGGAAGCCCTCGAGCTCGACGATGCGCGGATGATCGCCCAGCACGGTGCCGCCGACCGACACGGCCCCGGAGTCGCCGATCGCGGTGACGAGCACGTGCGTGGTGTACCCGCGCGGGCGCGCCGCGACCGTCCGGGAGACGCGCACGTCGCGGTCCTTGGCCAGCGCGAGCGCGTTGACGTACGTCGGCGGGTCGCTGAGGACGGGCTCCAAGAAGCCCTTGGCGACCGCCACCGCGATGGGGTCGGGGTCGATCGGGAAGGTGCCGGCGAACTCGATCGCGAGCTCGCGCACGCGACCGTGCGCGAGCTGCGCGACCAGCGTCCCCAACGCCTCCCCGAGCTCGAGGTGGGTGCCGAGCTTGGCGCCGACCTCGGGCGCCAACGCGGGCGCGTTGACGACGCCGCGCGAGACGTCGCCCCGCAGCGTGTGGACGGTGCGCTCCAAGATCTCCGAGCCGACCCGCGCCTGCGCCTCGACCGTGTTCGCCCCCAGGTGCGCGGTGACGACCACGTCGTCGCGCTGGAGCAGCGGATGGTCGGGGGCCGGAGGCTCGCCCACGAAGACGTCGAGCCCGGCCGCGAACAGATGCCCGTTCGCGAGCGCCGTGCTCAGCGCCGTCTCGTCGACGATCCCGCCGCGGGCGGCGTTCACGACCACCGCGCCGCGGGGCAGCGCGGCCAGCGCGGTGGCGTCGATCAATCCGCGCGTCTCGTCGGTCAAGGGGGTGTGCACGGTGAGGAAGCGCACCTGCGCGAGCATCGCGTGCAGGTCGTCGACCAGCTCGACGCCCAGCTCGTCCGCGCGGCGGCGGTTGAGGTAGGGGTCGTACGCGAAGGCGTGCATCCCGAGCCCCTGCGCGCGCTTGGCCACGAGGCTGCCGATGCGGCCGAGCCCGACGATGCCGAGCGCGGCGCCGTCGAGCTCGTGCCCGAGGTACGTGCGGTCCCACGTCCCACGCCGCACGAGCGCGTCGGAGCGGCCGATGCCGCGCGCTGCCGCGAGGAGCAGCCCGATCGCCAGTTCGGCGGCCGACACGTTGTTCGCCTCGGGGGCGTTGACGACCAGCACCCCGAAGCGGCTCGCCGCGTCGAGGTCGATGTTGTCGACGCCGACGCCGCCGCGACCGACGACGCGCAGCCGCGGAGCGGCCGCGGCCAGGAGGGCCTCGTCGACCTGGGTCCGCGACCGGGTGATGAGGCCGTCGAACCCACCGACGACGTCGAGGATCTCCTCGCGCGGCATGCCGGGCCGGTCGACCACCTCGACGTCGTCGAACGGGAGGCCACCCAGGGCGACGGCGTCGGTGACGAGGATTCGCAACATGGCGCGCAGCCTACCGCGCCCTGGTCGATCAGGGGACCGGGTTCGGCCCGATCAGCCCGAGCAGTTCCGGGCTCGCTTCCAGCGCGAAGCTGTCGACGCCCAGGACGTCGTACGCCCATGCGCCGACCACCGAGAACGGCGTCGGCACGCCCGCCAGCGCCGCCTCGAGCCGGCGCACGGCCGCGGGCGACAGCGCGGTGGGGTCGACGTAGACGAACAGGTCGGTGCGCACGGTCGCCCCCGCGGGCACCGGGACCGGCGCCAGGTCCACCCGACCGACCTCGAGCAGGTCGAGCGCTTCCGCCGGGGCGACGGCGCGCAGGGCGTCGCCGGGGGTCGTCCGCGGCGCGCCGAGCGAGACGCGCACGTCGCGCCCGGAGACGAAGTAGCCGACGTCGCCAGGGTTCGTCAGCGACAGCGCGACCCGCAGCACCGGCGCGTCGGGTCGGACCGCGGTGGCCTCGTGGCCGCTGTCCTGCAGCGCGAGCCGCGGAGCGCGCACCGTCTGCCGCGCCACCAGCTCGCCCGCGAACAGGGTGCGCACCCCGCTCGTGAAGGCGTAGACCTCGGAGACGAAGCGCAAACGGCCCTCGACCTCGAAGGGGAGCGGCCGTCCCGCGAACGCACCGACGACCGGTCCCCAGAGCTCGCGGGCATCGGCGAGCGACGCGCCCGCGACCCAGCCCAGCGGGACCTCACCACCGCCCGGGACCGCGAGGCCGGGTTCGAGGACCCCCGAGGCGACGGCGCGCCCCGCCAGGCGCAGCGTCCACTCGACGCGCTCGAGCACGATGCCGAACTCGTTGGGGTTGGATACCGACACCGCCAGGGCGGCCTCGATGCCAGCGCCGGCGCCCGGCGGATCGAAGCGCTCGATGCGCGTGTGGCCGCCGTCGACCGTGAAGCGCGGCGCGACGACGTCGACGAGCGGGGTGGCGTCGGTGATCTCGTTGACGGTGCGCGGCACGCACGCCGCCAGCACCAGCACGAGCACCGCGGCGGTCGCCGCGAGGGCGGCCGCCCGGGCGCGTGGGGCGCGATGCGCGGTCACGGCTCGAGTCTAGCAGGGGCGTCCGGAGCGGGCGGCGCCGCGGCGCCCTTCCGCCGCCATCCGCGCGGCCGACCCACGCGCAGGAGCACGACCGCCCAGGCGCTCGCCGCCACGATCGACCAGGCCACCACGAGGGCGGGACCGACGACCGGCGGCGCTTCCGAGGCCGCCGAGAAGGCAGCGCCCAACAGGCTGGTGGCGATCGTGTGCAGAAGCGCGTGCGCGAGCGGCACCGCCGCAGCCCAGCCGCGTCGTTGAGCCGAGAGCGCGCGGACCGCGCCACCCGCGGCGACCAGCAGCGCGAGGGACCCGAGGGCGTACCCGAGGACCGCGACGAGCCCGACGTCCGCCACGGCCGCACGCTGCACGACGTAGGCGGCGTGCAAGCCCGCCGGAGCGAAGGTCGCCCACCAGAACCGTGGCCCGGGGCGCGTGCCCCACTTGCCGCGCACGATCCATCCGAGCAGCAGGCCCAGCACGACCAGCACGATCGCGAACCGTCCGAGCAATCTCACCTGAGTCCCTCCTTCACAGCGTCTCCCGGAACCCGATCGCCCGCTCCGTGCGCTGCAGCATCGCGCGCAGACGGTCGGCCCAGGGGGCGTCGAGCCGTGGTGAGGCCGCCAGCATGCGCTGCGCGACCTCGCGCGCCTGCTCGATCACGGCGACGTCGGTGACCAAATCGCCGAACGCCAGGTCGGGCATGCCCGACTGACGCGTACCACGCAGCTCGCCGGGACCGCGAAGGCGAAGGTCCTCCTCGGCGATCAAGAAGCCATCCGTGTGCCGCTCCACCACCCGCAACCGCGTCATCGTCGCCCGGCTCGCCTCCCCCGCCACGAGCACGCAGCGTCCGGGGTGCGCGCCGCGTCCGACGCGCCCGCGGAGCTGGTGCAGCTGCGCCAGGCCGAAGCGCTCGGCGTTCTCGATCACCACGATCGTCGCGTTCGGCACGTCGACGCCCACCTCCACGACCGTGGTGGCGACCAGGACGTCGACCCGGTGGGCGCGGAAGGCCTCCATGACGCCGTCCTTGTCGGCGGGCGCGAGGCGGCCGTGGACCAAGCCCAGCCGCACCTCCGGCGGCAGCAGGACCCGCAGCTCGTCGTGGAGCGCCGTCGCCGACACGATCTCGTCGAGCGCCTCGGAGTCCTCGACGAGCGGCGCGACGACGTAGGCCTGGCGTCCCGCGGCGACGGCCTCCGCGACCCGTCGGTAGACGGCGGGTCGGTCGGCGCCGCGGCGAAGTTCGGTGGCGACCGCGGTGCGCCCGGGCGGTCGTTCGTCCAAGACGCTCACGTCGAGGTCGCCGTACTGGGTGAGCGCCAGCGAGCGCGGGATCGGCGTCGCGGTCATCACGAGCACGTCGGGGGCATCGCGGATCAAGGTCCGGCGCTGGTCCACCCCGAACCGGTGCTCCTCGTCGATCACGGCGAGCCCCAGGTCGCGGAACGCCACCCCCTCCTGGATGAGCGCGTGCGTGCCCACCACCACGTGGACGCCGCCGCTGGCGACGCGGGCGCGCACGGCGCGCCGCTCGGCGGCGCCGAGCCCCCCCACCAGCAGGTCGACGGTGACGCCCAAGGGCCAGAGCAGCGAGGTGAAGGACGTGAGGTGCTGGCGCGCCAGCAGCTCGGTCGGCGCCATGATC
>JAABRX010000148.1 GCA_011390675.1 Trueperaceae bacterium
CTGGTCGGGCGGCAGGATCGGGATGGGGGCGTAGGCGGCGGCGAAGCGGCCGCCCTCGGCGCGCAGGCGCTCGGGCGACCAGGCGCGGGCCTCGTGGAGGCGGGCGCGCAGGGCGTCGCGGGCGTCGGCCGGCACCGCGTCCGTCGCCCCTTCGGCGGCCGCGGCGAGGACCGCGGCGCGGCGGAACAGCTCGTCCGCCTCGTCCGCGGGCACCGCCCACCGGTGCCGCGGGCCGCGCGGGGTCGTCGGCGACGGGTGCGCCTCGCTGCGCCGCGCGACCACGTCGGAGGCGAGCGTGCGTTTGTAGACCGTCCCGTCGACGAACCAGCTGCGCACCCGGCCCTCGAGGTCGTAGCTCACGACCTCGCGGCGCGATGGGCTCAGCACCGTCGCGGTGGGTTGGACGGCGATGCGCCAGTCGTGGTCCGGGGTAGGGCGGGGCATACCGTTCCGACGATACCGGGACCTCGGGTCCGCTCCGGCTCACGACGACTTCACGACCGCTTCCGTACGGTCCGGGTCGAGCCAGCCATGCGCGGGCTCGAATCGACCGAACGGTTGGGAGCCACCATGCATGCACACGTCCACCGGATGCTTCTCGCCCTATTTGCCCTCGTCCTCGTGACCGGGCTCGCGCTCGCGCAACCGCTCGCCACCGAGTCGGGTTTCGTCGAGGTCGAGGACGACGTCCGCCTCTTCTACCAGCGGTTCGGCACCGGGACGCCCACCGTGTTCATCCCCAACCGCCTCGAGCTCACGCACGCCTTCGCCGAGTTGCTCGCGGGCCACGACGTCGTGACGTGGGACCCGCGGGGCCGGGGCCTCTCGAGCCGCCCCGACGACCTGAGCCGCTACGGCCTGGAGGCCGAGCTGGCCGATGCCGAGGCGCTGCGCCGCCACTTCGGCGCCCAGCGCGTCGCGTACGTGGGCATCTCGTTGTGGGCCAACGTGGCGATGCTCTACGCCGCCCATCATCCGGACAGCGTGGCGGGCGTGGTGGCGTTGGGTTCGCTCCCGATCGCCGCGGCGCTCAACGCACCCGCCGAAGACCCGATCGTCCACGACCTCGCGGCCACCGTGGCCGAGATGGAGGCGATGCGACGAGACGGACGGGACCGCAGCGAGCCGTACGCCTTCTGCGTGCTCGACCTGCTCGTGACCTTCGCCGACTCGTACGTCGACCTGGCGAACATGGCGCCGTTCCTCGCAGCCAACGTCTGCCAATACCGGAACGAGCACCTGGACCGGATCCTCCCCGTGATCTTCGAGGGCATCTTCGCCTCGTTCGGCGACTGGGACTGGCGCGCGGACATGGAGCGCGTGGAGGCGCCGGTGCTGCTGATCCACGGCGACCGCGACGGGTCGCGCGAGGGCGTGCGCGCCCACGTCGACCACCTGCGCGACGTCGAGTGGGTGCTGGTGTCCGACGCGGGGCACCACGTCTGGAACGATCGACCCGACCTCGTCCTGCCGATGATGGCCGCCTTCTTCGAGCGCGTGCGGGACGATCGTGCGAACCGCTGAGGCCACCGCACGAGAGGGAGCGAACATGAACGGGAACCTGCGCACCACCACCATCGCGATCGTCCTCGCTTGGGCCTTGGTCGGCTCGGCTTGGGCGCAGCCACCCGCGACCGAGAGCGGCTTCGTCCAGGTCGAGGACGACGTCCGTCTGTACTTCGAGCGCTATGGCACCGGCACGCCCCAAGTGCTCGTCGCCAACCGCCACGAGTTGGTACCCGTGCTGATGCCGCTGCTCTACTTCTACGACGTGGTGCTGTACGACCCGCGGGGCCGGGGTCGTTCCGACCGCCCCGACGACCTCGCGCGCTACGGCATCGAGCGCGAGATCGCGGACGCCGAGGCGCTGCGCCGGCACTTCGGTGCGGAGCGCATCGCGTACGTGGGCGCCTCGCTCTGGGGCCACGTCGGGCTGCTGTACGCGGCGCGCCACCCCGACCGCGTCGCGCGCGTCGCCGCGCTCGGCCCGCTCGAGGTCGCCGCTGCGCTGTACACGGGGCCGGACCGGCTCATCGAGCGGGACATGAGCGATCTGGCCGACCTCGTCGCCGAGAAGGAGGCGATGGAAGCCGACGGCCGCGCCGAGCGCGATCCCTTCGCCTACTGCCGCGTCGAGAAGTACGTCGGCACGGCCGAGGGGTACGTCCACGAAGCGAGCATGCGCTTCTACGAGGCCGCCAACCTGTGCCAGTACCGCAACGAGCACGGCGACCGCATCCTGCCCGTCGTGTTCGACGGTGCGCTCGCGAACGCCGGCGATTGGGACTACCGGGAGGAGCTGCGGGCCGTGGCGGCGCCGGTGCTTCTGCTCTTCGGCGACCACGACCACGCGCTCGAAGGGATCCGTGCCCACGCCGACTTCCTTCGGGACGTCGGCTGGCTGATGGTGCCCGATGCCGGCCACGGCGTCGCGGCCGATCGGGCGGACCTGGTGGTCCCGATGCTCGACGTGTTCCTCGGTGGCGCTTGGCCGGACGGTCTCAACCGCTGACGCGCGGCGTGCGCTCCACCGCCGCAGCGGTTCCAGCCGGCGTTCGGTACGTGCCCGACGTGGCGTGCCGGCGGCCCTGGCCGCTCCGCGGGCACGACCCCGTATCATCCGGCATGGACGCAACCGTACGGTTGCTGGGCCGGGCGTCGATCCGGGTCGGCGACCTTGCGTGGGAACCGCCCGCCGACCGGCGCAGCGCGTTGCTGTACTACCTCGCGCACGCCGGCGGCTGGGTGCCGCGCGAGGACCTGCTCTACCTGTTCTGGGCCGACTCGGAGGAGCACAAGGGACGGGCCAACCTGCGGCAGCTCCTCGTTGCGGTGCGCGCCATGCCGTGCGCGCTCGACCTCGAGGTGGAGCGTACGCGGGTGCGGTGGTCGGTGGCGACCGACCTGCAGCATTGGAGCGCGCTGATCGACGGTGGTGCGCCGGCACCGGCGGCCACGGCGTGGCCCGGGCCGGTGCTCGAGGGCTTCCGCTTGGCCGGCGCCCCCGAGTTCGAGAGCTGGCTCGATCTCGAGCGGAGCGCGTTCCACGAACGCCTGCGCGGCTTCGTGCTCGCGTCCGCACGGCGGGCAGCGGCGGCCTCGGACTTCGAGGCCGCCGCCGCGTTCCTCGAGCCGTGGTTGCAGCGCGCCCCCCTCGACGAGGAGGCGCTGCGTCATTGGTTGAAGGCGTCGACGCACCTCGGTCACCGCACGGCCGCGCTGGCGCGCTTCGCGGCGTTCGAGCGGCATCTGGCCGTCGAGATCGGTTTGGCCCCCGAGCGCGAGACCGTGGAGATGGCCGACGCGTTGCGCACCGCGGCGGTGCCGTCGCCGACGGGCACCGGGAACGTGGCGTCGATCGCGACGGAGCAGCTGTGGGCCTCAGAGACGGGGCCCGAGCGCGCGCGGCGCGCCCGCATCCGTCCGCCGCGCGTCGCCTTCGTCGGCCGCGAGCGCGAACTCGAGCAGCTGGCATCGCTGCTGTTGGCCGGCGACAGCCCCGTCGTGACGTTGTTGGGTCCAGGGGGGATGGGGAAGACGAGGCTGGCGATGGAGGCGGTCACGGCGCTGCGCGAGCGCTTCCCGGACGGGGTGGTGCTGGCGCTCTTGAGCGACGCCACGGCGCTCGACCAGGTCCCGCCGGCGCTCGCCGCCGCGCTCGAGCTCGAGTTGCTTCCGGGCCGTCCGGCGCTCGACCAGGTCGAAGATGCCCTCGTCGGCCGCTCCGCGCTCGTCGTGTTGGACAACGTCGAGCAGCTCGAGGGCATCGCAGCGGTCGTCGCGCGCTTGCGCCCGGCGGCGCCCGGGCTGGCGTGGCTGTTGACCTCGCGCAGCCGCGTGGGCGTGACCGACGAGGCCGTCGTGGAGTTGTCGGGCCTCCCGTACCCGACCGACGCGTCCGACCCGGACCTCGAGCACTACGGCGCGGTGCAGCTCCTGCGCCGCCGGGCGCGCAGCGTGGGCTCGGCGTTCGATGCCGCCCGGCAGGCGGATGCCGTCGTCCGCGTGTGCCGCGCCACGGCGGGGATGCCGCTAGCGCTCGAGCTCGCGGCGGGGTGGCTGCGGGTCCTGCCGCTCGAGGGGATCGCCGAGGAGCTCGAAGCGGGCCTCGAGTTGCTCAGCGCCGCCGACGGGGACCTCGAGCCCCGGCACCGGACGATGCGGGCGGTGTTCGACGCGTCGTGGGCAGCGCTCGCCGGGCGCGAGCGCGAAGCGCTCGCCCGGCTCGCGGCGTTCCACGGCGGCTTCACCGAGGCGGCGGCGCGCGCGGTGGCGGACGTGGGGCGGCCGCTGCTCCTGGCGCTGCGCAACAAGTCGTTCCTGTCGCTCGACGCGACGGGGCGCTTCGTGCAGCATCCGCTCCTCGAGGCGTACGTGCGCGCTCGTGCATCGGCCGACCCGCCGGTCTGGCGGGCCGCGCAGGAGCGCCACGCGGCCTGGTTCTGCGCCCTCCTGGAGCGCTGCGAACGGGCCGGTCAGGAAGGGCGCCACCGGGAGACGAACCGATCGTTGCAGGCCGAACACGCGAACCTGGAGGCCGCCTGGTCGGTCGCGCTCGACGCGGGGTGGTGGGACGCCTTCAAACAGGGGGGCGCCACCCTAGGTCTGAGCTACGCCACCCTCGGCCGACCCGAGCGGTGGGGGGAGCTGCTTCGCGTGGCGCTCGCCCGGATCCCGAGCGACACGTCGGCATGGGCCCTCCTGGAGGTCCACGAATCGTCGCTGGACTACTTCCTCGGACGCTTCGACCGGGCGTACGCGCGGCGAGCGCACGCGATCGAGGTCCTTCGGCGCCACGACGACCGCTTCTCGTTGGCGTGGGCGCTCTTCCTGTTCGCCGAGCCCGCCGGTGCGCTCGGTCGCGTCGCAGAGGCCGAGGCCGCGCTCGCCGAGGCAGCTGCGATCCTGCGCGACCTGGGCGAGCTCCACGTGCTCGGGATGGTGTTGGACGCATCGTGCACGTTCGCCGACGAGCCCGAGGAGCGCGAGCGGCGCTACCAGGAGAGCGCGCGGAACCGTGCGGTGACCAAGAACCTCGACCACGAGTCGTTCGCGCTCGCCGCGCACGCGGCCTTCGTCGCGAACACCTACGGGGCCTACGGTCGCGCGCTCGCGATGGTCGACCGCGCCGTCGAGATCGAGCGGGAGCAGGACTGGATGCCGACGCAGTTGGGCGACCACTTGAGGGTGGCGGCGCGCATCCGCATCGCCACGGGCGACCTCGAGGTGGCGGACGCGCAAGCGCGCGAAGCGCTCATGCTGGCGAGCGCTATCGAAGGCTTCCTCCCCGAGCCGGTCCCCGAGGCGCAGGTGCTGCTCGCCACGATCGCCTGGCTGCGCGGCGACCTGGCGGAGGCGTCCGGCTGGCTGGCCGCCGACGGCCGAGCGGCGCGCACGACGTCGGGCTCGATCCTGCGCTCCACGATCGCGCGCGCCCAGGGCGACCTGGTGCTGGCCCGCGGTTGCGCCGATCAGGCGTTGACGGCGAGCATCGCGGCGCCGGTCGGGCGCGATGGCCACCTCCAGGTCGTGTTCGCGCGCATCGCGAGTGCCTCCGTCGCGCTCGCCGGGCGCGAGCCGGCCGTGGCCGCACGCGACCTGGGCGAGGCCGTCGCCCTCGCCCTCCGGTGGCGCTTCACCCCGGCGCTCCTGCACGCGTGCGCGATCGCGGTACCCGTCCTCCCGGAGCCGCACGCCGGCGAGGTGGGGCGCTGGGTGGCGGCGCATCCCGCGGCCTCGTTCGCCGCTCGCCGGCACCTCGCGGCGCTGCGCTTCGCGGACGCGCCCGTGGCCTCCGCCGCGCCCGTGCCGCGCGGCGACGCGGCGTCGGACGCCGCGATCTGGGCCGACGCCGTCGCGATGGCGCGTCGGGTCCAGCACGCGCTCGAAGTCAGATCCGGCGCGCGCTGACGCGGCGCTCGCCGCGGCGTCCGGTGCGCGTCGGTCGCCCGACGGGGCCCAGCGCGTCGCGCAGCGCGTCGCCCAGCAGGTTGCAGCCGAGCACCGCCGCGGTCACCGCGAGGCCCGGCGCGACGAGCAACCAGGGGGCGTCGAGCAGGTAGTGGCGGGATCGCGCGAGCATCGCGCCCCAATCGGCGGTCGGCGGCTGCGTGCCCAAGCCGAGGAAGCTGAGCCCCGAGAACGCCACGATCGCGAAGCCGGTGGCGAGGGTGACCTGGACGGTGAGCGGGCCCACCGCGACGGGGAGCACGTGGCGCGCCAGGACGCGCCAGCGACGGGCGCCGCTGGCCACGGCGGCCTCGACGTACGGCAGCTCGCGCGCGACCACGACGACGCTGCGCGTCAAGCGCGCGAACACGGGCGCCTCGACGATCGCCAGCGCGAGCGCGGCGTTCCGGAGGTCGGGGCCGAGCACGCCGACGATGGCCAGCGCGAGCAGCAGCGGTGGGCAGACGAGCAAGGCGTCGACGGCCCGCATCAGAAGCCCGTCGATGCGCCCGGGCGCCGCGCCCGCCACCGCGCCGATCGCGCCGCCGACGATCGCGGCGCTCAGGACGGCCAAGGCGCCGGCGAGCAGCGAGACGCGGCCGCCGTGCAGCACCCGCGCCAGGGTCGAGCGCCCGAGCTCGTCCGTGCCGAGCGGCTCGGACCACGACGGGGGTCGCAGCCGCTGCCGCAGGTCGATCGCGTCCGGCGCGCGGGGCGCCAACCAGGGCGCCAAGAGCGACGCCGCGATCAGGACGGTCAGCAGGGCGGCCCCCACCAAACCCGAGGGGTGCAGGCGACGGCGCCCCGAGGACGTCGCGGCCGCAGCGGGCGCGGCATCGGTCATCCCGGCCGCACGCGCGGGTCGAGGCGCGCGTACGCCAGATCGACGAGCAGGTTCAGGACCACGACCACGACGGCGCCCAGCAGCACCACGCCCTGCACGAGCGGCAGGTCGCGCGCCACGATCGCGTCGACGGTCAAGCGCCCGACGCCGGGCCATCCGAAGACCGCCTCGACGAACACGGCCCCGCCCAGCACGCGCCCGAGGTCGATGCCCACGACCGTGACCAGCGGGACCAGCGCGTTGCGCAGACCGTGGCGCACGACGACGGTGCGGCGCGCGAGCCCTTTGGCGGTCGCCACGACCACGTGCGGTTCGGCCAGGGCGTCGAGCAGCGAGCCTCGCGCCATCCGCGCGAGCGGCGCCGCCGAGGCCAGTGCGAGCGTCAGGGCGGGCAGCACCAGGTGCAGCGTCCCACCCGTGCCCCCGGACGGCAGCCACCCGAGCACCAGCGAGAACACGAGCAGCAGCACGAGGCCGCTCAGGTACACCGGCACCGCGGAGGCGCCGACCACCAGGCCGGTCACCAGGGTGTCCAGCCACGTGCGCGACCACGCCGCGGCCGCCACGCCCGCCCCCACGCCCAGCGCGACCGCGAGGGGCAGCGCCGCGGCCGTGAGTGCGACCGTGGCCGGGATCCGGTCCCGGAGCTCGTGCGCCACCGGCCGGCCCGAACGACGCGACGTGCCCAGGTCGCCGGCGAGCGCCCGGCCCACGAAGGCGACGTACTGTTCGGCCCACGGCCGGTCGAGCCCGTGGGCGGCGCGCAGCCGATCGCGCTCCGCACTCGGCAGCGCCGTCACCGCCGGACCGAGCAGCGCGATCAGCGGGTCGCCCGGGGCCGCCGCCACCAGCGCGTGGACCACGGCGGTCACGGCGAGGATCGCGAGCGCCCCGCTGACGAGGCGGCCGAGCACGAAGGGGAGCACCCGCGCGCCTCGCCGGCCCCGTCAGTCGCCTGCCGTCGTCAGGCGCGCTCGGCGCAGGTCGAGCTGGAACGAGGAGCCCAGCACCCGCTCGCCCTCGAGCGTCGCCCGTTTGGCGTAGGTGCCGACGTGGTGGTAGAGCGGCAGCATCGGCAGGTCGTCGAGCAGCATCCGCTGCGCCGCGGCGTAGATCGCCGCGCGCTCGGCCTCGTCGGCGGTGGTGGCGCCGCGGTCGATCAGGGCGTCGAAGGCCGGGTTCGCGTAGCGCGACGTGTTGTTGCCGCCCAGTTCGCGCCCGTGCAGCGCGAGGCCGAGCATGAAATCGGGGTCGAGCGTGTCCGAGCCCCAGAACGAGAACGACAGCTCCGCTCGGTCCGACGTCAGGATGTCCCAGAGCGCCGCGAAGTCGCTGCGGCGCAGCTCGAGGCGCACCCCGACGTCGGCGAGCGCGGCCTGCACGTACTCAGCGACGAGCTCTTCGGCGCCACCCTCGTTGCCGAGGTCGAGCGTCAGCATCAGGCCCTCGACGCCCGCCTCGCGCAGGAGCGCTCGGGCACGATCGGGGTCGAACGGATACGGGATGGGGTCCTGGAGGGCGTACCGGACGAGCGGCGCCAACGGGCCGCCGGGCGGCAGCGCCAACTCGCCGAAGAGGGCGTCGACCATCAGCGAGGCGTCGATGGCGTGCGCGAACGCGCGGCGCACGCGCACGTCGCCGAGGACCGGGTGCGCGGTGTTGAACTCGAGGTAGCTGGTGCGCTCGCTCGGGTAGTGCCGCCGCACGACGTCCGGCCGATCGGCGAGGGCGGCGTACGCATCGGGCGTCAGGTCGTGGATGAGGTCGAGGTCGCCGGCGCGGAAGGCGATCGCCTGCGCGGCCGCGTCGGGGATGATGCGGAAGCGGACGCCCGCCAGCGCCGGGGCGCCACCCCAGTACGCCTCGTTCGCCACCAGCTCCACCTCGTCCCCCTCGCGCCAGCCCACGAATCGGAAGGGTCCGGTGCCGACCGGCGCCCGCGCGAGGTCCAGCCCCGCGTCCGGCGGCACGATCGCGAGCGCCGGGAAGGTGAGGTTCGCCAGCAGCGGCACGTACGGCGGATCGGTCACCAGGTCGAGCGTATGGGCGTCCACCACCCGGTACGCGTCGACCGCCGCGAGGAGGAAGGCGCCGCGGGCGGCGAGCAACGGGTTGGACAGGCGCTGGAGCGAGGCCGCGACGGCCGCCGCGTCGAGGGCCTGGCCGTCGTGGAAGCGGACGCCTCGGCGCAGTTCCAAGCGCAGCACGTTGGGCTCGGGTCGGCTCCACGCCTCGGCCAAGCCGGGTTCGATGGCGCCCCCTTCGCCCAGGCGCACCAGGGTGTCGTAGATCTGGTTGGTGATCATGAACGAGTACCCCTCGATCGCGCGGTGGGGATCGAGGGACGTGGGGTTCAGGGGCAGCGCCGTGACGAGGACCTGGGCGCACGTCAGGCTCAGGGCGGTGAGCACGGTCATCACGACCAGTCCATGACGGGCCCGTCGAACGATCGGCATCGTTTCGCTCCGTTTCCTACCCTGGGGCGACGACGGCTGCGGCGGCGAAGGTGCCCCGAAGCTAGCAGGTGCGCGGCCACGGCGCTCCGGGTTCGGAGGCGACGTGGGACAACGTAGGGGCGACCGGGGTAGCAGGCGACCGCCCCTGCAGAGAGCGTGATCCGAGAGGCGTGAGTCGAGCGTGATTCGGCCGCGTTCAGCGGGGCCGTGCGTAGGTGCGGCGCGATCCCACGGTCGCCACGTGCTGGAAGCCGCAGCGCTCCAGCACCGCGATGGAGGCGGGATTCGACGCCTCGGTGTGCGCCACGATGCCGGCTAGCTCGAGTCCCTCGTAGCCGTACCGGATCGCGACGCCGAGTGCGTCCGACATGAGCCCGTGGCCGCGCCAGGCGGGTCGAAGCACGAAGCCGACCTCCCCGACCGCGTCGGGGAAGCCCCGGTAGAAGCCGATCGTGCCGCACAGCGTGCCGGCCGCGTCCTCGATGCCCCAATGGATCGTCTCGCCACGCGCTTGGTCCTCGGCGATCCGCGCGAGCATGGCGCGCGCGGCGGCGGGAGAGGCGGCGGGCACGCCGTCGTAGAACGACACCTCGACGATCGCGTCGGCGTCCACGGCCAGCAGGGCGCGCAGGCGCACGCGGGTGCCCTGGAGCGTCGGGGAGATGCCTGGGACGCTCTTCATGCGAACACGAACCGCGCCAACAAGCCCCCGAGCAAGGCGTACCCGAGCGCCACCCCGAGCGTGCGGCGCAGCACGGCCCCCTCTTGCCCCGACAGCTGGACGGTCGCGGCGGCCGCGACGATGTTGTGCGGGCAGATGATGTTGCCGACGGCGGCGCCGAAGCCTTGGGCGCCCAGGAGCGGGAGCGGGTCGAGCCCGAGGGTGCGGGCCGTGGCGAGCTGGAAGTCGCTGAAGAGGACGTTCGAGGCGGTCGCGGAGCCGGTGACGAAGGTGCCGAGCACGCCCACGAAGGGAGCGAAGAGCGGCCAGGCGGCGCCCGCGGTGGTGGCGGCCAGCAGCGCGAGCTCCTCGATCATGCCGGCATGCACCATCAGGCGCGACAGCCCGAGCATCGCGACCAGCGCCACGGCCACC
>JAABRX010000149.1 GCA_011390675.1 Trueperaceae bacterium
CCCTCGAACCCGTACGGGCAGCGCTGGGCGTGGTCGGCGCGGTGGCGGGCACGCCCGCCCCGGACGCCGTCCGCTTCGCGACCGCCGAGCCGCGGGAGCGCGGCAGCATCCACCAAGCGCTGACGGCGCAGCTGCTGCACGCGGCTGGACGCGGGCGCGGCGCGGTGCTGTTCGTCGACGATCTGCAGTGGTCCGATGCGGCAACGCTCGAGTTCTTGGCCTACGCCGCCCACCGAATCCGAGACGAGCACGTCCTGATCGTGGTCAGCCACCGGCGCGAGGACCGGACCGTGCTCGAACGATGGAAGGCGCAACTGTCGGAACGGCGAGCGATCCGGAACCTGCGCCTGGGTCGCTTCGGTGCCGGCCACACCCTCGATCTCGTCGCCGCCGTGATCGGCGGGGGCGGCGCCGAGCTGGAGCGATTCGCAGCGTTCGTCCACGGCGAGTCGGAAGGCAACCCCTTCTACGTCCTCGAGTACCTGCGCTGGTTGCGCGACACGCACCAGCTCGCACCGGGCGGCGCCCGCGGACTCGCCGCGCCCGACGCCGACCGAGCCGCGGTGGCCGATGTGCCGGAATCGATCCGCTCCCTGATCTGGGCTCGGTACCGGGCGCTCGATGAAGGGGCGCGCTCCGTGTTGGACGCCGCGGCCGTGATCGGGCGCTCGTTCGCGTTCGACGTGCTCGAACGCGTGGTCGGCGGCGCCTCGGAGACGGTTTGGGCGACGCTCGAGCCCCTCATCGCGGCCGGGCTCATCGTCGCGGACGCGGAGGGCTCCTACGCCTTCTCCCACGACAAGCTGCGGCAGACGGTCTACGAGAGCCTCGGGCCGCCCGGCACGCGGGCGCTGCACGCCCGCGTGCTCGAAGCACTGGAGATCGACGGCGCGGGCGACGCCGAACTGGCGCACCACGCGCTGCGGGCGGAGCTGTGGCCACAGGCATACGAGCACCTGCACGTCGCCGCTCGGTATGCCGAATCGGACAGCGCCTGGGAGGTCGCCCGCGAGGCGTACGCGCGCATGCTCGTGATCGCGCCGCGCCTGGACGATCCGGACCGCAAGCGCTTCGACGCGCTGCAAGCGATCGAGCGACTCCTCGAGTTCATGGGCCGGCGCCCGGAATGGGTCGACACGATCGAGCGGCTGGCGGTCCTCGCGGACCGGGTCGGCGACCCCGCCATGCAGGCCGAGGCCGCACTGAAGCTCATGGCGATGCGGTCGGTGCAGGGCGACCGCACCGGCGCGACCGAAGCCTTCGAGCGCGCCGACGCCCTGTTCGCTGAGCTCGGCGACGTGCGCTTCCGAGCGCGCGGCTACCGCGAGGTGGCCTACCTCGCGTGGATGCGCGGCGACTACCGCGAGGTCATCGCGTCCAGCTTCGCGGCCATGGCGATCGATCGCGAGCTCGGGCACCGGCGGGCGTTGGCCGCCACCGCCGAGAACGTCTCGCACGCGTACCGCTGGCTCGACGACGACGCCGAAGCGGAGCGGTGGGCCGAGGAGGCTGCGACGACCTACGAGGACCTCGGCGACCGCCTCGCGGCGTACGTGCGGCTGGACCTCCGCGCCTGGCAGTACCTCAGGCGCGGCGACGAGCCGGCCGCCGCCGAGGTGCTGGAGCGCCTGCTGCCGATCTGCGTCCAGCTCGAGGACAAGCACCTCGTGGTCGAGAAGCACATGAACCTCGGCAAGATCTACCTCGGCGCCGGTCGGTACCGGCGCGCGCTCGACAACTTCGAGGCGGCCACGCGCGAGGGGGCCGCGACCGGTGACCTGCGCCACGAGGGGTACCCGCGGATCAGCGCCGGCGTGGCCCTCGAAGGGCTGGGCGCGTTCGAGGACGCGGGCCGCAGCTACCTCGCAGCCGCGCGGCTCCTCGAGGCCTCGTACGCGATGACGCACACGGCCGAGGACGAGATCGGGCAGGGCGACGCCCTGGTCCTGCACGGCGGCTTGGCCCGGCGCCGGCTAGGACGCCCCGACGACGCCCGGTCCAGCCTCGATCAGGCGGCAGCGATCTTCGCCCGATCCGGCGACCCGCACCGACTGGGCCTGATCCAAATGGAGCTCGGGGCCCTCCACTGGGGTGCGGGCGACCTGGAACGGGCTGCGGCCGCGTACCAGGACGCGTTCGCCACGGCCACCCACGCCGGGATGCCGGAGCGGGCGATCGCCGCCCGCGCGAGCCTCGGGGTGGTGTACCGCGACTTGGGCCGGCTCGACGAGAGCATCGAGGCGGGGCGCGAGGCGGTCGAACGGGCGCGCGCGGGCGACGACCCGCTGGGCGAAGCGTTCCTCTTGACCAGCCTGGCCTCGAGCTACCAGCGCGCCGGGCGGACCGATGAGGCCCGGGCCGGCCTCGAGCGGTCGATGAGCTTGCGGCGCGCCTGCGGCGACGACGAGGGCGCGAAGGCCATGGTCGAGGCGCTCGCGGAGCTCGCCGCCGCCGCCGCGGCCGGCCAGGCGACGTCCGATCTGACCTAGACTGCGGTCCCGCCACGTCCTCCGCGGGCCAAGGAGCGCCTCGATGCCCAAGTACCTGATCCACCGCACCGTCGGTTCGCTGTCCGATGAGCAGATCCAGGCTGCCGGGGACGAATCCAACGACGTCCTCGCCAAGATGTCCGGAATCCGCTGGATCCGCTCGTACTACTCGGCGGACGAGGGCAAGATCTACTGCGAGTACGAAGCGCTCAACCTCGACCTCCTGCTCGAGCATGCCCGCCGCGCGGGCCTCCCGTTCGATAGCGCCTCGGTCGTGCGCGAGCTGGACCCGACCATGTTCCGCTGACGCCCGAAGCGTTGCCGACGCCGCCCGCCCCGGACCCGTTCCGGGGCGTTCCCTTGCCGGCAACGCGCGGGGAACGGACCGTCCTCTAGGGTCGCGGTTCGAGGGAGCCACCCAGCCCCTCGACGCGAGAGGACACCCATGACGACGACCCGGTCCGCCCCCAGCCCCGAAGTCATCGCGGCGTTCGCCGCCACCGTGCGCGGCGACCTCGTCCGAGCGGGCGACGACGCCTACGACGATGCGCGCTCGCTCTACAACGCCATGATCGACAAGCGTCCGGCCCTCATCGCGCGCTGCGTCGACGTCGCCGACGTCATCGCGGCCGTAGCCTTCGCCCGCGACGCCGGCCTGCCCCTGGCGGTCCGCGGCGGCGGCCACAACGGCGGCGGCCTCGGCAGCGTCGACGACGGCCTGGTGATCGATCTGGCCGCCATGAACGGCGTTCGGGTCGACCCAGAGGCGCGCACCGTGCGGGTCGAGGGGGGCGCGACCTGGGGCAAGGTCGACCACGCCGCCCACGCGTTCGGCCTGGCTGTCCCGAGCGGGATCATCTCGACCACCGGGGTCGGCGGCCTGACGCTCGGTGGAGGGCTGGGCCACCTCACCCGTCGGTACGGCCTCACGATCGACAACCTGCTCGAGGTCGACGTGGTGCTGGCCGACGGCCGCCTCGTGACCGCCAACGAGCACGAGCACCAGGACCTGTTCTGGGCGGTCCGAGGCGGCGGTGGGAACTTCGGCGTGGTCACCTCGTTCCTGTTCCGGGCGCACCCGATCGATACGATCGTCGGTGGCCCGACCCTCTGGAGCCTGGACGACGCGGCGGACGTGCTGCGCTGGTACCGCGACTTCATCCGCGAGGCGCCCCGCGACCTCAACGGCTTCTTCGCCTACCTGACGGTCCCCCCCGCACCCCCGTTCCCCGAACACCTCCACCGCCGCAAGGTCTGCGGCGTCGTGTGGTGCTACGCCGGCCCGCCCGAGCGCGCCGACGAGGTCTTCGCGCCCATCGCGGCGTTCGGGGCACCCCTGCTTCACGGCGTGCACCCCATGCCGTTCCCCGCGCTCCAGAGCGCGTTCGACGGGCTCTACCCCGCCGGGCATCAGTGGTACTGGCGGGCGGACTTCTTCAGCGAACTGGGCGACGCGGCGATCGCGGCGCACGTGCACCACGGCGCCCAGATGCCGACCATGCAGTCCTCGATGCACCTCTACCCCATCGACGGCGCGGCCCACGACGTCGCGGACGACGCGACGCCGTGGAGCTACCGCGACGCCAACTGGGCGCAGGTCATCGTCGGCGTCGATCCGGACCCCGCGAATGCCGGTCTCATCACCGAGTGGGCGAAGCGCTACTCGGAGGCGCTGCACCCTCACTCCGCTGGCGGCGCCTACGTGAACATGATGATGGACGAGGGTCAGGAGCGCGTGCGCGCGGCGTACCGCGACAACTACCCGCGCCTCGCGCGCATCAAGGCGACCTACGATCCTCGGAACCTGTTCCGCGTCAACCAGAACATCGAACCCCAGGGCTGACCCTCATCGCCGGACGTCGTCCTCGGCGCATGCGCCCCGGGCGAGCCCGTGACCGCCTGGAGGATCCACCATGCGCGTCTTCCGCCCCATCCCCCGCTCGCTGCTCGCCTCAATCCTGGCCGGGCTGGCGCTCGTGGCCTGCTCCGGTCCGGGTCCGACGACGCCCTCGCAGGCCACCGTGGCCCTGACCGTCGACCCGGCGCTCGACCCGCCCGTGGCGACGCTCCCGGCGCTCGGCGGCAGCCCCCGTCCGGTCGAGGTCCTCGAGAACGACGACGGGACGCGCGCCGCCTTCGTCGCCGACGAGCTCTGGCTCTCGACCGACGACCGAGCCGCGGTCGACGCGCTCCTCGCCCGCTGGAACGGCGCCGTGTTGCTCGAGCTCGATCCCGCGGCCGCCGGCGTGGGCGGACTTCCACGCCAGTACCTCATCCGCATCGACCCGACCCTGGCGGACGCGGCCGGGCTCGCGGCCGACCTCGCCTCCCTGGACCCGGACGCGACCGGCAGCGGCAGGGTCTCCAGCGCCGAGGGGCTCGGTCTCCTGGCCGCGAGCGCCCGCGAGGCGGTTCTGGGCCACGCCGTCGGCGTCAATTGGATCGGTGAGGGTGCGGACATCGGCACCGAGTCCATCGCCGACAAGACCCTGGCCGAGGCCCCGAGCGGTCCGACCCTGGGCGGCGTGGCCTACACGCCCAACCCGTTCGCGTGGCCCACGCACGACGTCGGCAGCCCGCAGGACATCGGCGTCGCCGAGGCCTGGCGCGCCCTGGAGGCGGCCGGAAGGCTGCTTCCTGGCAGCGTGACGTTGGCGATCCTGGACATGGGCTTCGAGCCGGACGCCGACATGCCGGACGGGTTCCTGGCCGTCTCGAACGTGCCCCTCTTCGCCCCGACCGGGACCCAGAACCTGCTCGACTGCGGCGACACCCTATGCCCGTGGCACGGCACCCTGGTCGCGAGCGCCGCGTTCGCGGTGCCGGGCAACGGCTACGGAAGCGCAGGTCCGGCCGGACCGGTCGCCGATCCGTTGCTGATCTTCACCTCGTACGACTACTACAGCAGCGTCGTGGCGCTGATCGAGGCGCGGGCGCTGGGCGCGCGCATCGCGAACATGAGCTACTCGGCCCCGGTGCCGTTCTACCTGGCGAGCACCGTGCTGCCCTTCGAAGCCACCACGATCGCCCTGCGCGCCTCGGGGATGCTGCTGTTCGCCGCCGCCGGCAACGCCGGCGACGACGTCGACGCCGAGGCCAGGGACCCGGTGTTCGACGTCGGCCTCGGGTTCGAGCGGACCTGGCACACGCCGTGCGAGAACGCCGGCGTCATCTGCGTCGGCGGCCTCGCCCCAGGCTCGCTGTCGCGAGCGAACGACTCCAACTTCGGTAGGGAGCAGGTCGACCTGTTCGCGCCGTTCACGCTCTGGCTCGGCCCCGATCCCGACGCGCCGGCCAACGTGGTGCGCGCCAAGAGCGGCACCAGCTACTCGGCGCCGTTCGCGGCCGGCGTCGCGGCCCTGATCTGGGCCGCCGACCCCACGCTGAGCGCCTTCGACGTCGAGGACGTTCTGTTCGCCAACGCGAAGTCGAGCCCCGACGCCGAGGTCGGTCGCGTCGTCGACGCGTTGGGTGCGGTACGAGCCGTGTTGGGGAACGTCCCCCCGACGATCGACGTCGTGCGCCCGAGCCCGGGCGACGTCCTCGACCTGAACGCGACCGTCTTCTTCGATGCGCTCGTGACCGACTTCGAGGACGGCAACGCGTGCTGCGAGGTGACGTGGACCTCGAACGTCGATGGACCCCTCGGTACCGGGCGCGGGACCTCGAGCAGCTTCTCGACGGTGGGCGCGCGAACCATCACCCTCACCGCCGTCGACAGTCAGGGCGCGCGCGGGATCGTCAACGTCCCGGTCACCGTCGTCAACACGCCGCCGCGCGTCGACATCACCAAACCGGTCCCCGAGGACGACGTCTATCAGGGCGCGGCCACCGTCTTGCGGGGCACGTCGTTCGACCTCAACGAGCCTGGCGCGGAGCTCGCGTGCGCCGCACTGATCTGGACGAGCAGCAACGCCGGCGACAGCGACTTCCCCGTTGCGGGTTGCGAGGTCCAAGTGGTCTTCGGCACCCTGGGCGCCCGCACGCTGACGCTGACGGGCATCGACCCGCAAGGGGCGTCCGCGACCGACACCGCGGTGGTCACCGTCCTCGACCCGCCGCCGGACCTGCCCCCGTCCGTCCTCATCACCAGCCCGACGAACTTCCAGAGCGTCCAGACCGACGAGCAGATCACCCTCAGCGGCAACGTGAGCGATCCTGAGGGCGCCACACCGTTGGCCCTCGCCTGGACCGTCAGCGTGAACGGCGGCGCTCCGGTGCAGGTCGGCACCGGCAACGACGTGCTCTGGACGCCGAACGACACGATCGACTTCAGCGGCGAAGACCGCTACGACGTGACGATCCGCCTCACGGCGCAGGACCCGGGCGGGAACACCGGGAACGACTTCGTCCAGCTGCGGTTCATCATCATCAACTAGCCCCATGCCGACGGGCGCCGGAGCGCCGATGTAGCATCGCCCATGCCCCAGAGCGTGCTCGTCACCGGCTGCAGCAGCGGCATCGGCCTCACGATCGCCACGCACCTCGCCGCCCGCGGCGTGCCCGTGATCGCCACCGTCCGCAACGAGAGCGACGCGGCACGCCTCGCCGAGATCGACGGCGTCGATGCGCTGATCTGCGACGTCACCGACGACGCCCAAGTGGCGCGCCTGCGCGAAGCGATCGACGCCCGCGGCGACGGCCTCTGGGGCATCGTCCACAACGCCGGCATCGCCCACCTCGGCCACCTGACCGCGACCTCGCTCGACGAACTGAAGGCCGTGTTCGAGGTCAACGTCTTCGGTGTCCACCGCGTGACCAACGCGCTCGTCGACCTGATCCTCGCGAGCCGGGGCCGCATCGTGACCATCTCGAGCCTCTCGGGGACGCTGTCGTCCCCGCACTTGGGGGCGTACAGCATGTCGAAGCACGCCCTCGAGGCGTACACCGACGCGCTCGCGATGCAGCTCGCGCCGCTCGGCGTGCACGTGTGCGCCGTCGCGCCCGGCAACTTCGCGTCGGCGATCGTGCGGAGCGCCGTCGGGCGTTTCGCGCCGCCCGAAGAAGCCAGCGAGGGGATCAAGGCGCTGTTCGCGCCGGGCGCCGACACCTCGCGATCGGAGTACCCCGGTCCGGAACCGGTCGCGGTCGCCTGCCACGCGGCGCTCTTCGACGAGAAGCCGCTGGAGCGCTACCTGGTCGTGCCGATCGCCGAGGAGGCCGACGTCACGCTGCGCCAGGCGGCGCACGAGTGGGCGCGCCTCGACGCGTCGACGCCCTACGGCTGGTCGCGCGAACGGATCGTCGCGACGGTCGCGGCCGGGATCGGAGGCGCCGCAGCGGACGACGGCAGACTCTAGGCGTACGGCGCGGCGGCGCAGGTCGACCGGGAGGATGGTCGTCGTGGCGCACCGCGACCGCGGACCTACCGTACGGTGGTCTCGGAGAGGGGGTCCGATGGAGATGACCGACGTCGTCAGCATCCTCGTACTGATCGTCGTGGTCTACCTCGCGTTCCGGATCGGCGCCGTCTTGATGAAGGTCCTGCTCGGTCTCGTAGCGCTCGGGTTGATCGTCTGGCTGATCGCTGGATTGCTCGGGGGTGGAGCGGCCGTCTGAGCGGCCAACCACCCTCCGCACGAGGGATCGGGCATCCGCACCGGGTTCGCGCCCCAACGGACCTACGCTGGGCGCGATGCCCTCACCGTCCAAGCCCCCTGCTTCCGGCACCCCGAAGCTCACGCCCCCGGCGCTCCACGCTCTGCTCGAAGAGGTGCAGGACGCGCTCTTCGTGACCGATCCGGATGGCCGAGTGCTCTACATGAACCCCGCCGCCAAGACGCTCTACGGTTTCGAGGACCGCGTCGACGCGGACGCTTCGACCGTCAACCTGCGCCATCACTCGGACGAGACCTTCGTCTTCCACACCCTCGCGGGTGTCGCGGTCGCCGACGAAGACCGCCCCGTCGTGCGCGCCCTGCGCGGCGAGCAGTACCGCGACGTCGAGCTCGTGGTCCAGCGCACCGGCGACGCGGATCCGCGCGTGTACGTGTTCAGCGGGCACCGCATCGAGGGCGACCCGCCACTGAGCGTGCTCACGGTGCGCGACGAGACCGACCGCTGGCGCGCCGAGCGCCGCTACCGCGTGGTCTTCGAGGCCGACCCCGCCCCATCGGTCATCGTGCGCCTCGACGACCTGCACATCGTCCAAGCCAACCAGGGCATGACGGCGCTCACCGGATTCGATGTCGGCGAGCTGTTGGACCGGTCGCTCACCGATCTCGAGCCGTTTCGCCTGAACACCGATTTCGGGCTGGCGGTCGAGCGGCTGCGCACGGGCGCCTACCTCCACAAGGTTCGGATGCTCGTGCGCACGGTGGACGGCTCCGAGATCCAGGTGCTGCTCTCGGCACGCGCCATCGAAGTCGACGGCCGCGCTTGCGGGCTGTTCACGTACATCGACGTCAGCGACCTCGAGACCGAGCAGCGCCTACACCAGCAGACCCAGACGGAGCTGAACACGTCTCGGCGCGAGCACGCCGACGAGAAGGCGGAGTTGGCCTACCTGGCCATCTTCGACCCCCTCACGCGCATCCCCAACCGACGCGGCCTCGACGTCCGGCTCATGGACGAGGCAGATCGCGCCGAGCGCTACGGCAACGTGTTCTCGATCCTGTTGCTCGACCTCGACCGTTTCAAGGAGCTCAACGACACCCACGGCCACGATGTAGGGGACGAGGCGCTCCGGCAAGTCGCCCGCGTGCTCCAGAGCGCTGCTCGGGGTTCGGACTTCGTCGGCCGGTGGGGCGGCGAGGAGTTCCTGGTGATCCTTCCCGAGAGCGGAGCCGACGCCGCGCTGGAGTCGGCGACCCGCATCCGCGACCGCATCGACCAGGCGGACTTCGCCGGCGTCGGCCACCTCACGACCAGCATCGGCGTCGCCACCTTCGAGGCGAGCGACAGCATCGACCGCCTCTTCAAGCGAGCCGACCGAGCGCTCTACGCCGCCAAGGAGCGGGGGCGCAATCGCATCGAGGTCGCGCCGCGCGACGCGGACGCATGACGGGCATCCGCGACGGATCGTCGTCGCGACTGGACTAGTGTGGAATCGATGCCCTCCTCGACCGACGTCCCCGAGCCCAGCGCACCCGAACTCGCAGCACCAGCGCTCCTCGCCCTGCTCGAAGGGGTGCAGGACGCGCTGTTCGTCACCGATCCAGCGGGCCACGTGCGCTACATGAACCCCACGGCCAAGGCGCTCTACGGCATCGAGGACCGCATCGACGCGCACGGTTCGACCATCAACCTGCGCGACCACTCGCTCGAGAACTTCGTCTTCCGCACCCTCGAGGGGGTTCGGGTCGCCGACGAGGACCGCCCCGTCGTGCGCGCCCTGCGGGGCGAGCAGTACCGCGACGTGGAACTCGTGGTGCAGCGCACCGGCGACGCCGACCCGCGCGTGTACGTCTACAGCGGCCACCACATCGAGGGCAACCCGCGGCTGAGCGTGCTCACCGTGCGCGACGAGACCGATCGCTGGCGCTCCGAGCGACGCTACCGCGCCGTCTTCGAGGCCGACCCCGCCCCATCGGTCATCGTCCGCCTCGACGACCTGGTCATCATCGAAGCCAACCAGGGCATGGCAGCGCTCACCGGGTTCGACGTCTCGGACCTGACGAACCGGTCGCTCACCGACCTCGAGCCGGGCCGCCTGAACACCGACTTCGGCGTGGTGGTCGAGCGCCTGCGAACCGGCGCCCACCTGCACAAGATCCAGATGCTCCTGCGTACGGCGGACGGTCCCGAG
>JAABRX010000150.1 GCA_011390675.1 Trueperaceae bacterium
GTCGTCGGCAGCATCTCCGCCGCCGACTTCGCCGAGCACGCCTACTCGTGGGGGATCTTCACCTACGTGCAGGACGTCGGGGGCCAAGAGATCGAGGTCATCAACTTCTGGGTCGAATGAGCTGACCCGCGCCGCGGCGCGGTCGTGAGGGCGCCGCCCCCCGACCGCGCCGGGAAGGACCCGTATCATGCCGCGTGGACGACGCCGTGCTGCTGTTCGGGGTACCGCGTCGGCGCCGAGACGGCGTCGACGCGGTTCTGCCGCCCGGCCGCGCCACCGAGTTGGCCGCCCTCCTGGCGCTGCGCGCCGACTGGTTCGTGCGCGACGAGCTCGTAGCGCACCTCTGGCCCGACGCGGACGTCAAGCGCGGCCGCCACAACCTCAGCCAACTCCTCTACGCCGCACGCCGCAGCGCTTGGGGCGACGACCTCGAGGCCGAGCCGACCCGCGTGCGCTGGACCGTCGCCACGGACGTCGCGGCGTTCCGCCAGGCGGCGGCCGAGGGCGACTGGCGCCATGCCAGCGAACTCTACGCGGGCGACTTGCTCGAAGGGACCGCCGCCACCGGCGCCGACGGCTTCGACGCTTGGCTGCAGGGGGAACGCGAGGACCTGCGCGAGACCTGGCACGAGGCGCTGCGGCGCCACGCCACCGACCTCGCCGACGCCGGGCAGAGCGCCGAGAGCGCCCGGCTCCTGCGCCGCCTCCTGGCCAGCGACGACCTGCTCGAGGACGCCGTGCAAGCGCTCATGCGCCTCGAGGCGCGGGCCGGGCGCCGTGACGCGGCGCTGCAGGTCTACGAGGCGTTCCGCGCGCGCCTCGCCACCGAACTCGGCCTCGAACCGCTCGACGCCACCGCCCAGCTCGCGGCTGCCGTCCGCCGCGGCGACCTGGCCGCGAACCTCGCCGAGCCAACCGGGCCGCACGCCGACGATCCGCCGGCTCCGGCGACCGCTGGCGACGTCGACGCCACGCGATCTTCCGAGCGCGACGTGAGGCCTGGCCCCGTCCGTGGCCTCGCCGCGGACGCGACCGCGTTCGTCGGCCGCGCGCTCGAGCTCACCGAGCTGCACGCGCGGCTCGCCGAGCCAGGCCGGCGCCTCGCCACCGTCCTCGGTCCGGGTGGCACCGGCAAATCGCGCGTCGCGCGCCAGCTCGCCCGCGAACGCGCGGGCCACTTCGAGGAGGGCGCAGCCTGGGTGCCGCTCGGCACCGCGGGGTCCGAGGCGGAGGCGGTCGCGGCGATCGCGGGGGCGCTCGGCATCCGGGTCGAGCCATCGGCCTCCGCGCTCGCGGCGCTGCTGGGCGATCAGGAGCTGCTGCTGGTCCTCGATCAAGTCGAGCACCTGGGCGACGGCCCCGATCTGGTGGCCACGCTCCTGGACGCCTGCCCGCGCCTGTGCCTCGTCGCCACCTCGCGCCACGCCCTCGACCTCCCGGGCGAGGCGGTCGTGCCGCTCGCCGGGCTGAGCGTGCCCCCACGCGACGACGCGCCCGACGCCGAGGCCTACGACGCGGTCGGGCTGCTGCTCCGCGCCGCCCACCGCGTCCGCCCCGATTTCCACCCGCAGGGACCCGAACGCACGGCGGCCGTCGCGCTCACGCGGCTCCTGGCCGGCAGCCCGCTCGCCATCGAGCTCGCGGCCGGCTGGTTGCGGGTGCTCGAGCCGAGCGAGCTGCTGCGCGAGGTGGCGCGCGACCTCGACGTGCTGCGCGCCGCCGACGGCGACGGCGGCGGCCCCCATGCGAGCCTGCGGGCGGCGTTCGAGAGCTCCTGGACGCTGCTCGGCGATGGGGAGCGCGAAGGTCTGCGGCGGCTGGCGGTGTTCCACGGCGGTTGCACGCGCGAGACCGCGCGGGCCGTCGCCGACGTCCCACTGCGGGTGCTGTTGGCGCTGACCAACCGCTCGCTCCTCTACCGCGACGGCACCCGCTTCGCCGCCCACCCGGTGGTGCAGCGCTACGCGCAGGACAAGCTCGAGGCGCTCCCGGACCTGGCCGCCGACCTCGGCCGCCGCCACCTCGCCTTCTTCCTCGCCCTCGCCGAGGACGCCGACCGTCGCCTCGACACCCCGGAGCAGCGCGAGGCGCTTGCGCTCCTCACGGCGGAGGCCGCCAACCTGGCGCGCGCGCTCGAGCGCGCGATCACCGCCGGCGACGCCGATCCCGCGTACGCGCTGACGGCGGCGCTCGGGCGCTTCTGGCGCTGGCGGGGCCACCTGACCGACGGCTTGGCCTGGAGCGAACGCGTGCGCGCCCTGCCGCTTCCGGCGCCGACCGCCGCGAGCGTGCGCGCGATGCTGGGCGAGGGTCTGCTGTTCGACAAGCAGGGGCGCTACGCGCGGGCCGACGCCGCCTTCGAGCGCGCCGAGGCCGACGCCGCGGCGCTGGGCGACCCAGGGCTGGCCACGGCCGCGCGCTGCGACCGCGCGATCGTCGCCTGGCGCCGCGGCGACCTCGCCACCGCCCGCACCCTGCTCGAGGACGTGTGCGCGAGCTACCGGGCGCTCGGTCGCGAGGTGCCGCTGGCCGGCTCGCTCGGCAACCTCGGCAACGTCATGCGCGACTCTGGCGATCTCGAGGGCGCGCAGGCGCTGTTCGACGAGACGCTGGCCCTCGCCGAACGGGTCGGCCACGTCTGGGAGATGGCCAACGTGCGCAACAACAAGGCGATCGCCCTCGCTTACGCAGGCGACCTCGAGGCCGCGCGCGGCGAGTTCGAGCGCGCGCTCGAGCTGCAGCGCTCGATCGACAACCGCCCGGGCATCTCGATGTCGCTCACCAACCTCGGCAACGTCCACCTCGACACGGGCGCCCCCGAACGCGCCGAGGCGCTCTACCGCGAAGCGCTCGCGCTCTGCGAGGAGCTCGGCGACCGCGACGGTTTGGCGCACCTGCACGTCAACTTGGGGATCTTGGCGCAACGCCGAGGGGCGTACGACGAGGCCCACGAGCGCTACGGCCAGTCGCTGCGCCTACGGCGCGCGGCCGGGGCGCGGGCGCTGGCGACCCAGAGCATCAGCTGCTTCCTCGACCTCGCCGTCGCCCGCGGCGCCCACGAGCGCGCCCTCGTGCTCGCCGGCGCGGTGCGCTCGATGGCGTCGGCCATCGGCGCGCCGCTCACGGGGCCGCAGCAGCTGACCTACGACGACGCCCTCGCCGCCGCCCGAGCCGCGGTCCCGGACGAGCGCGCCGCCGAGCTCGAGCGCCGCGGCGAAGCCCTCGGCGCGCGCGAGGCGGTCGCCTTCGCCCTGGCCGAGCGCGCGGTCGCCTGACCCCCGGTCGATCCGATCGATCGGGCCGTGACCTGACCCGCGCCCCGGCGCGGTCGGTGGAGATCGCCACCGACCGCACCGGGAGCGCCCTGATCGTGCCGCATGGACGACGGCGTCGGGCTGGTCGGCGTGCGGCGTCGACGCCGAGGCGGCAGCGAGCGCGGGGTCGATCCGATCAGTTCGGCGCCGGGGTGACCTCGATCTGCTCGAGGTGCGGCCCCGGCACCAGTTCGTCGTCGCCGGCCGGGTAGTCGTTGTAGCTCAGGATGTACGCGATGATGTCGACGACCTCCGCCGCCGTCAGCGATCCGGCTTTGCCCAGGGGCATGGTCGTTTGGATCGTCTCGAAGCGCTCGGCGAGCGTTCGACCGTGCCACATGGTCGTGAACCGGTAACCGGAGAGGTCGGGTGCGTAGCCGTCCGCGCTGACGAGCTCGGTACCGTGGCATGCGGAGCACTGGAGCTCGAAGACCGGGCGGCCCCGCTCCGCCTGCTCGGCCGTGAAGACGCCATCCCAGATGGACTCGGGCACGGCGACCGGTTCCCCATGGCCGTGATCGGCCTCGTCGGCGTCCTGTTGCTCTTGGTGGCTGAGCGCGTACAGGGGCTTGCCGAACTCGTACGGGCTGCCCTCGCCCTCCTCGACGAGCAACTCCCAGTCGTACACGTTCTTGTAGGAGGCGTAGACCTCCACGTAGTACCGACCGCTCGGGGCCGTCAACACGGTGCGCTCGACCCCCTCGCCCATCACGGTCACGACGCCGACGCGCTCGCCGTCCTCATCGAACGCCGTGGCTTCGATGTAGCCGAAGCCCTCGGAGCAGAACGCGGACAGCGTCATGGCCCACGGTCCATCGACGTCGACCACGAACGTCTCGGTCACGTCGTCGTTCACGCCTAGAAGGTGGCTCAACGGTTCGGACTCGGCCAGCGCCAGTCCGCTCCAGGCGATCAGAGCAGCCACGAACAGCATCTTCATCGGTCGGTACATGGAATCATCTCCTCAATGGACGGTCGGTCGGTTTGGACGACCACCACGGTCATACGTAGTTTTCGCTCATATCGGGCTCCACGACGGCTTCGAGTTCCGCTTCGAGCTCGAGGTCGTGCGTCACTTCGACCTCGGTGCGGAAGACCTCGTAGCCTGGAGCGGTCACGAAGAGAGTGTACGTGCCGTCAGCGACCTGCACCGTAGTTACTCCGCCCGTCGCCGCGGTGCCTCGGTACGGATGCAAGACGACGTCCGCCCGCTCGATCGGTGACTTGGTCGCCACGTCGATCGCTCGAACCGTCACGGCCCGATCAGGCTCTGCTGCAGTACGGACGGAGAACTCGTGCCGTGCCTCGCCGTGCGGGACCGGTTCTTCGAACCCAGGAACGCGAAGCGTCCAACGCGCGATCCCAGGGTCGCTGCGCGTGGGCAGCTCGACCTCCGCGCTGTGGAGGCCCGTCGTCCCAGGCGCGGCGTCCGAACCGAGCGTTCCCGTCGCCACGACGCTTCCCTCTTCGTCGACGATCTCGAACGCACGGCCACCCAGGGCGACGTCGTGCGCCCCTTTGGCCCCCACATGGACGCGCACGGTCGTGCCCGCGATCGGCGCTGCCGGCATACCCCAGACGTTCACCCTGATGGGATGGGGGACGACCTCGAACGCCACGTCCACGTGCGTCTGCGCGTAGGTGACGCCCGCAACCGACTGTTCGGGGAACCTCAACTGCCATACGTGCGTTCCTGGGGACGTGGGCGCCTGAAGCTGAACGCCCGCCGTTAGGTTCGTCTGCCCATCGAAGTCGATGAGCACGAGTTCGGCTACGGACGCACCGTCGCCGTCGGCGATCGACAGCGTGGCGCCCTTCAGGTTCTGTCCATCTCGGGTCGCCACCTCGGCGCTCAGCGAGAAGGGGGCACCGGGCGGGACCTCGCTCCGCGTCAATCGGACCGAGCACACTACCGTGCGAACTCCTTGTTCAGATAGGGAATCCATGCCGAACGGTCGCTCCTCTCTGGCCATCCTGGCCACGACGATCCGAAGGGTACGCGCCAAGCTCCCGCGGAGCGGATACGGTGGCTCCGCAAGCCCGACGCATCACGTGCCGGACCCGCGAACGGGTCCGGCACGTGGTACTCGAGGTCGCGTCAGCTTGCGGGTTCGGCCACGGCGTTGGTGCCGGCGATGTAGCCGTGCACGTTCGCGCGACCGAGGCCGTGCTGGTTGCCGCCACCACTCGCCTCACCACCGGCGTAGAGCCCGGGGATCACGTCGCCTTCGAGATCGACGACCTGAGCCTTGCCGTTGATGCGCAGACCGCCGTACGAGTCGTGCCAGATGATCATCTGGGACGCTGCGTAGAAGGGGCCCTGGTCGATCTTGTACATGGGCGCGTCTTCGCCACGCTCGAACTCCTCGTCGACACCCGCGTCGACGGCGGCGTTCCACTTGTCGACGGTCTCCTTGAGGAACGAGAGGGGAACGCGCTGGAACTCGTTGCCGGCGTAGATCTTCTCGGCCAGCTCTTCGATCGTATCGGCCTTGAAGAACTGGCCGTTGGTCTCGTCCGTGAACGGCGGGTTGATGTTCCACTCCGCCCGTTCGACCGCAGCGCTATCGAAGATCGCCCAGATGGGGCCCGAGAAGTAGTCGGGCGCCGTCGAGCCCTCGTTGATCGCGAGCGCCGCGTCCATGCCGTAGTGCCGGGAGAAGCTCTCCCTGATCCACTCGACGCGGCTGTTGCGCCAATCCGTCGCGACGTGGGCGGTGCCCGGGTTCGGGACGTGTCCGGTACCCGGGTACTGCGCATGGCCGGGGGAGCGGACGAAATCGAGTTCGTTGAAGAAGCGTTTGCCGACCTGGTTCACGGTGATCAGGTGCTGGCGCGCCGCGGCCGGCACGGAGAACCCGGTCGACCGGCGGAACGGGAACGTCGGGTGCCCAGGGAGCATCGGCGTGTACGCGTCGCGCGTCGCAAGGCGGCTGTTGACGTGGAACGTCGTGGCATACGACAGGTTCTGTTGCATGCCGGCGAGGTTCGCGCCGATCTTCATCGCCGCCTTGATCCCCGATGCGTCGCGGCCACGGCCGGGCCCGAGGAGCGCCCAGCCGCTCGTGACGAAGTAGGGATCGCGGAGCGCCGGGTAGAACATGCTGCGGAACTCGGGGTTGCCCGAGTGCCCACCGGTGCCGACGACGACCGCCTTACGCGCGCGGATGTAGATGGTCTCGCGGCGCTCGTCGATGTTGCCGTCCTGCCAGTAGCTCTCGAGCCGGGCGCCGGTGTCGGGGTCCATGCGCGGCGTGTAGGTCGCCTTGATGCCGATCACGCGGCCAGAGAACGGCTCCTCGCGAATCAGCTCGACCATCCGCCGGTTGAGCATGAACTGCACGCCCTTCTCCCGGGCGCTGAACTCGAGCGGACGGGCGAGCGCGGCCCCGTTGTGGCGGATCCCCGGTCCGGCTACGTTCGTCCCGTCGCCCATGACGGCGGGGGCGAAGTGGCTGGTGCTGACGTTGTTGATGCCCGCTTCTTGGGTCGACACGGTGCCCGCGCGGATGTCGGTGACGTCGCCTTCCTTGAGGATGGCCACGGCGCGGCGCGCGCGCGAGACCCCACCGGTCCCGTGGGTCCCGGAGATCCGGCCGAACCGGACGTAGTTCTCCATCAAGAAGGTGCGCGTGTCGTACGCGTTGTCGGCCCAGCCACGGTGCAAGTCGCGCTCGTTGTACCGGTACGGTGCCTGCGCGGAACGGTCGACGACGGACCAGTCGGTCATGTCCTTGAAGAGCAGCTCGACGTCGTCCGTGAGAGCGTCGGGTGGTTCGACCGGGTCCACGGTCACGAACCCGTCCGGATCGCCGTCGCCGCGGAGGTCGCGCTCCTGGATGGGGTCGCCGCCACCCAGCGACACCCACGCTGCGCTGTGCAACATCACGCCGCCGACGTCGAAGTTCTGGTCGATGAGCATCACGTCGGCGCCGAGATCGCGCGCGCGGATGGCGGCGGGCAGGCCCGTCGCTCCAGCGCCAGCGACCAGGACGTCGACCTCGTAGTCCCATTCGATCTCGTCGACGTTGCTCGTCTGCTGCTGTGCCGCAACGGTACCGATGCCGCCGAAGACGGCGGCGCCGACCCCGGCAACCGCACCGCGCTTGAGGAAATCGCGACGACTGAGACCGGTCGCTTCGGTCTTCTCGGGCGGCGCTTCCTTGTGGTTCTTCTTCTCTTTCGGCATTAGTGCCTCCAATTCAGATGCAACGCTCGGGACACAAGCGTTCGGGCTGCACCCGGCGGGCGCGCCACCTTTGGACGACGCAGCGTTCACTGGCATCGTCTTGCCCCCCACCCGACACCCGAACGAAGGACCGGATGGCCGATCGTCGACAGGTGATGAGGTGGCGTACCGCGCAGCCCTCCCTTCCAGGGACTTCACACCGCGTCCGCGGATTCGGGACGTTCGTCCCTTTGAATTTGGCTGCCTCTAAGATATCCAATTCGCGATCTGTTGTTCGGCGCTACAAAGCGCTTGGTACAACACCAACGCTCACGTTCGGGAGCGCCGAGGTCCGGACCGCCCGTGCTACGTTGTCCGCACGGAGGTGGAGAACGATGCGGATCGGACCGTTCGGACACTGGGAGATCCTCATCATCCTCTTGGTCGTGCTGTTGCTCTTCGGCGCGAAGCGGTTGCCAGGGATGGCCAAGAGCGTCGGGCAATCCGTGCGCGAGTTCCGCCGCGGCATCCGCGACGACGGCGAGGACGCGACGCGCGACGAGGGTGCGCCGCCGACCGGCACCAAGCTCTGAGCGCACCATCGCCACGACCGAGAGAGCCGAGCGTCGCTGAGCGCACGCTCGCCGTTCGTCAAGCTTCAGCCGACGCGCGGTTCAGGCATCACGGCCTGAACCGCGCGTCGTTTGGGCACCCGTCGGCGGACCCGCAGTTTGGGCGCCCTTCAGCCGACCCGCAGTTCGGGCGCCTTCAGCCGACCCGCAGTTCGGGCGCCTTCTGCCCGAACTGCAAGGTCGTTTCGGCGTAGTTCAGCCGAAACGACCCGTGATGTAGTCGTTCGTCCGCTGCTCCACCGGGTTCGTGAACATCGTGTTCGTGTCGGCGTGCTCGACGACGTTGCCCTCGTAGAAGAAGGCCGTGTAGTCCGAGACGCGCGCGGCCTGCTGCATATTGTGCGTGACGATGATGATGGTGACGTCGCGCTTGAGCTCCTGGATCAGCTCTTCGATGCGCATGGTCGATTGGGGGTCGAGGGAGCTGGTGGGCTCGTCCATCAGCAACACCTCGGCCTCGACGGCGAGCGCGCGCGCGATCGAGAGGCGCTGCTGCTGGCCGCCGGAGATGCCGGCCGCGGGCGCCTTGAGGCGGTCCTTGACCTCGTCCCACAGCGCCGCCTGGCGCAGCGAGCGCTCGGCGACCTCGTCGAGGAGCGCCCGGTTGCGGATGCCGACGAGCTTGAGGCCGGCCACCACGTTGTCGTAGATCGACATGGTCGGGAAGGGCGTCGGCTTCTGGAAGACCATCCCGATGCGGCGGCGCACCGTGACCGGGTCGACGCCTTGGGCGTAGATGTCGTTCCCGTCGAGGAGCGCCTTGCCGGTGACCTTGACGGTGCGGTTGAGGTCGTGCATGCGGTTGAGCGCGCGCAGGAAGGTGGTCTTGCCGCAGCCGGAAGGCCCGATGAGCGCCGTCACCGTCTTGTCGCGGAAGGTCAGCGAGACGTCGCGGACGCCGGTGTTGGCCCCGTAGTGCACCGAGATCCCCTCGGTGATCAGGCGCGGGGCCGCATCCGCGGCCACGGCGGCGCGCTCGGCGTCGTTGCCGGTGCGGGGGGCGGGCGGGGCGGAGCGGGTGTCGGTGGCATCCATGGTGGGTCCCTCGGTGGCGATCACAGGTCGGTGGCGTGGCGCTGGCGGGTCAAGAGCCGCGCGGTGGCGAAGGTGACGATCACGAGCCCCAGCAGCACGATGCCGGCGGCCCAGCCCATCGCGTGCCATTCACGGTACGGGCTGATCGCCAGGCTGTAGAGGCGCGCGGGGAGCGTGTCGACCGGGCCGAGCAGGTAGCGCATCGGCGTGCTGGAGAAGAAGTTGTTGCCGAAGGCCGTGAACAGGAGCGGAGCGGCTTCCCCGGCGGCGCGCGCGAAGGCGATCAGGACGCCCGTGACGACGCCCACCCGGGCGGCCGGGAGCACGGTGTTGAGCACGACGCGCCAGCGCGGCAGCCCGAGCGCGAGCCCGGCCTCGCGGATCGACCACGGGATGATCCGCAGCACGCCCTCGGTGGCCCGCGCGAGGATCGGCAGCATCACGAACGAGAGCGCCACCGCGCCGGAGAGCCCCGAGAAGGTGCCCATCGGCTTGACGATGAGCGCCCAGGCCAGGAGGCCCTTGAGGATCGCCGGCATGCCGTTGAGGGTGTCGTTCAGGATGCGCAGCAGCGGATTGAGCGGGTGGTCCGGGAACTCCGCGAGCATGATGCCGGCGCCGATGCCGATGGGCACCGCGATCAGCAGCGCGAGGCCGTCGACCACCAGGGTGCCGAGGATGGTGTGGCCGAGGCCCGTGGGGCGTCCTTGGGTGGCGCGCGCCGGCGAGCCGAGGTCCTCGGTGAAGAACTCGAGCGTGAGCGCCGAGAACCCCTGCGAGATCACGTACCAGACGATGATCAGCAGCGGGATCAGCACCGCGAGGGTGGCAACGACGAGCAGCGCGACCATCAATTGGTCGCGTCGATAGCGGCGACGCAGGTTCGCCGGCGTCACGGCGGCGATCCCGCGCCCGTGATCGGCCTTGCTCGAGGTCGTCATCAGATGGCCCTCCCGCCCACGGCGAACTTCCGCTGCATCCACGCGGCGATCAGGTTCACGATCAGCGAGATGAGG
>JAABRX010000151.1 GCA_011390675.1 Trueperaceae bacterium
CGTTCCAAGAAGACCTCCGGAGGCGCCGTGTACCTGTACGTCGAGATGTGGAACGCGAAGCCGAGTTGGCTCGCCCTGTCGTTGCCCGAGCGGCAGGAGTTCATGGCGAAGGTCGCCGAGGCCGCCAAGGGGCTGCAGCCGCTCGGCGCCGAGATCCTTGGGGCATGGATCAACGACGAGGACGTCGATCACAGGCTCGGGAAGACGTACTTCACCGCCTTCAGGTTCCCGGACAAGGAGGCCGTCCAGGGGTTCGAGGCGATCGTACGGGCGTCCGGTTGGTACGACCTCTTCGAACAGACGAACGCCTCGGGCAAGATCGACACGTTCGCGAACGTCATGGAGCACGCGCTGTCGCTCTGACGCGGCGGACGGAGAGGTACCTGGTGACCATCGACCCTGAACGTGCCAGCGCGCTGGCCGAGGCCTACACGGCGGCCTGGAACTCGGGTTCGCCCGACGCCGTCGCCTCGTTCTTCGCCCCGGATGGGCAGATCGTGATCAACCGCGGGAAGCCGTGGATCGGCCGCGAGGGTGTCGCGGCCATGGCCGCCGGCTTCTTCGCCGACGTCCCGGACCTCACGCTCGCCTGCGACGAGATGCGCTGCGCGGGCGACCACCTCGTGTACGTCTGGACGTTCACGGGCACGCACGCCGGCACGAAGAACCCGCTGCGGGTGGCGGGGTGGGAGGAGTGGGACCTCGACCCCGACCTGCAGATCGTCGCGTCGCGCGGTTGGTTCGACGCGGCGGACTACGAACGCCAGACCACGGCCCGGTAGTGGCGGTGAACGGGCACGGTGACGGACTCGACATGGAAGCTGCACGCGCCATCGTCGAGCAGCGGAGCAGGGAGTTCGAGGACGCCTTGAAACGGGGGGATGCGGCGGCGGTGGGCGAGATCTACACCCTGGACATGAAGATCGTCGGCGCCTACGCGGGTCGAGCGAACGTCGTCAAGGACGCGCAGGGCATGATCGACGCCGGCAAGACGCTGGCCCTGAGGGTCGTCGATGTCTGGGGAAGCGGCGACCTCATCGTCGAGGACGCCACCATCGAGTTCCTGGACGTCAACGGCGCGATCACGAGCCACGGGGACGTGTTGCTGGTGTGGAAGCGGGAGGATGACGCCTGGCGGATCTTCCGCGACGTCTACAAGCCGGCGGCCAAGTAGCCGGCCACCGCGAGCCAAACCACTAGGCCCGCGCGGCGCGGCACACGGAACGGCGCCCATCCGTTGGGCCCGATTACCCGACTATGTGCTATATGTGGACCCGGGAGGCCGCGCCGTGCCACAGCTCCATCTGTACGTGTCCGACGATGTCGCCACCGTGCTGCGCGAACGCGCGCGCGAACGCGGCACGAGTCTCTCCAGGCTGCTCGCCGAGATCGTCACCCGCGACGCCCGCCGCGCGTGGCCCGAGGGCTGGTTGGAGCGCGTGGCCGGCGCCTGGACCGAACCGTGGCCGACGTTCGACGACCCGCCCCCGGACGAGCGGCGTCCCCTGTAGATGCTCCTGCTCGACGCCAACGTCTGCATCGACGTGCTCCGTGGCCGCGCGGACGTGGTCGCGCGCCTCGCCGCGCACGGGCCCGCAGGGCTGTTCCTGTGTTCGATGGTCAAGGCGGAACTCGCCTACGGCGCCCGGCTCGCCGCCGACCCGATCCGCGCCGGCGACCTCGTCGACACGTTCTGTGCGCCATTTGCTTCGCTACCGTTCGACGACGCCTGCGTCGACGCCTACGCCCGCCTCCGCGCCGACCTCCGCACGTCGGGCGCCACGATCGGCGCCAACGACCTGGTGATCGCGGCGACCGCCGTCGCCCACGGACTCGGCTTGGTCAGCGACGACCGTGCCGCGTTCGCGCGGGTGCCGGGCCTGACGGTCACGTCGTGGCGGGACGGTTGACGGGGCGTGGTTCCGACCGCCGCCGCACCACCGTGAGTTCGACGTCGCGCCTCAATCCCCGATCCGCACCACCTCGAAGCCACCAAACACCTCGAAGTCGCGCCCATCCGTCGTGACCAGGCGCGACACGCCCGCGGCGCGGTAGCTCGCGGCCAACATCGTGTCGAGCAGGCGCTTCCGTCCCAGGCGATGCTCGGCCATCCAGTCCAAGAGGATCGCCACCGCGTCCCCGTCGGCGGCCACCTGTCGGCACTCGCGCGCGTGCCACCAGCGCGACGCCACGGCCAACGCGTCCGCCATCGACAACGGACGCTCGAAGCGACGCGGATCCGTCACCACGCGCGCGTACTCCGCGAGGACCTGCGGCGCGAGCGCCATCGCGCCGTCGCGCCCGCGGACCTCGTCCGCGAACCAGCGCCAGGCGGCGGCGTGGGCGGGGTGCTCGCGCACGGTGACGGCCACCAGGACGCCGGTGTCGACGCCGACCGTCATCGCTCGTCCAGCATCTCGTCCAGGAGGTCGTCGTCCGCCGACAGGGGGTGCAGCACGCCCCCCAGGCTCACGGGCTGGAACTGGCGGAGGTCCGCTTTGGGCGATAGGTGCGAGCGCCGGTAGGCCTCCATCGCCTCACGGATCAGCTCCGACGTGGGGCGGCCCATGACCCTCGCGGCACGGCGGTACTCCGCGTACACCGGCTCGGATACATTGATCGTGATGGTCTTCATATGGTGATCGTACTGGTTCTCGAGCACGTCGGCCTCCCACGCATCGGGTCCGCCGAGTCCCGCCGATCGCTGCGCAGCGGCCGCGTCAATCCTGTCCGAGAAGGTCGCGCCGGACGCCGCCCCATTCGCGCACGGAGCTCAACCGGCATGCCAGCCGGACGTTCGTCAGCCCACCGACTCGTCAGCCTCGAGTCCCACAATCAAAGCCGCGCATTCGCGGCGGAGAACCAGCATGTCCCGCTTCGCCAACGCCCAGACCAGCTCATCGTCGACCATCGGGTACTCATGCGTGAGGCGGTTGCGGAAGTCGACGATGCGACGCGCACCCGTGATGGCATCGAACGTCGCAGGCGACTTGCGTGAGAGGGCGAGCACGGCTTCACCGATGATGGTGAACTCCCGTTCGACCGACGATCTGACGAGCCGGTTGGCCAGGTAGCCCTCAACCGACATGCCCGCGACAGCGGCATCGATCGCGTCACACGATTCGAGGATGTCGGCGAGGTACGCGCGTGCATCACGCCGCATACAGCACCTGCTTGCTGCGGTTGACGTCATCGCGGATGTAGCGGTTCTTGAGTGCACCCACCATCACCAAGTCGACGTCTGCGTCGAGAATCGTCCGCAGCTCCTCCAGCAGACCAAAATACGCATCGGGCTTCTCGTAGGGCGAAATGGCGCCGAAGTCGACCAGCAGATCGAAGTCACTCCGCCCAGGTTCGAAGTCGTCTCGGATCGCCGAGCCGAAGACATCGAGGCGCACCACGTGGAAGCGCTCACACGCAGCGCGAATCGCATCCAGACGGTCTTCGAGGTTCGCTACCATCGTGGCACCTCCCAACAAGGGCAGCGTACCGGTTCCCCAAGAGTGCGCGCCATCACGCGTGGGCAGAAGCCGGTTGGACCCAAGGTGCCCTTCGCCACCTTGCGCGGCCCCGCCCCGCCGCGGTCGAATGACCCTGCTAGGCCCGCTGCCACGTCCCGGACGCCCACGATGGCGTCGCAGCCCCCGCCCGATCGAGCCCGCGCACCGCGCGCCCTCGCCCCCCCCACCGCGCCCCGGCGCAGGAGCCCCACCCGATGCCACGCAGCACCCTCCTCGCGCTCCTCGCCTTCCTGGCCTTCATCAGCCTCGGCCTGCCCGACGGGCTCCTCGGCGTGTCGTGGCCGTCCATGCGCTTGGGGTTCGGTGTGCCCCTCGACGCGCTCGGCACGCTCGTGGTCTTCCAGACGCTCGGCTACCTCACCTCGAGCTCGCTCAGCGGACGGCTCCTGCGGGTGCTGCCGATCGGCAGCGTCCTGGCGCTGTCGACGCTGGCAGCGGCGCTCGCGCTGCTCGGTTTCGCGCTCGCCGCACACTGGCCGCTGCTGCTCGCCTGCGGCTTCGTCGCCGGCCTGGCCGGCGGCGCCGTCGACGCCGGCCTCAACGCTTACGGCGCCCGCCACTTCAGCGCCCGCGTCCTGAACTGGCTGCACGCCTTCTTCGGCGTGGGGACCACGCTCGGGCCGCTCATCGTCACCGCCGTCCTGACGTCGGGCGCCGCCTGGCGCTGGAGCTACGTCATCGTCGGCAGCGCGCAGCTGCTGCTCGCCGCGACTTTCTTCGCGACCCGCGGACGCTGGGCCGACGTTGCGATCGGCGCCGGCGGGCCCGCGGAGCGTCCGGTGGCCGCGCGAAACCGCGACACGCTGCGGCGGCCCATCGTGTGGCTGACGATGGCGACGTTCTTCGTTTACGCCGGCTCGGAGTTCGTGGTGGCGCAGTGGAGCTTCACGCTCCTGACGCTGCACCGGGGCGAGAGCGTCGCCACCGGCGGCCTGCTCGTCAGCCTCTACTGGGGCAGCCTCATGGTCGGGCGCGTCCTCTTCGGCATCGTCGCCGACCGCGTGCCGCTCACCCGCACTATCACCGCCTGCCTCGCCGCCAGCGTCGTGGGTGCGCTGCTCTTCTGGCTCGAGCCGACGCGCATGCTCTCGTTCCTCGGCCTCATGATCATCGGCGCCGCCTTCGCCCCCGTCTTCGCCACGCTCATCATCCTGACGCCCCGTTGGGTGGGCCCCGCGCACGCCGACAACGTCATCGGCTTCCAGATCGCCGCCGCCGGCCTCGGCGGCGCCAGCCTCACGGCCGCCGTCGGGTTCTTCGCGGAAGCGGCCGGCCTGGCGACCATCGGCGTCTCGGTGCTCGTCCTCACGCTCGTGCTGTTGGGGCTCTACCGGGTGGTCGTGTGGCGGGGGGATAGGGCGATGGGCAGGACTGCGCAGCACTGAACGGCGGCACCCCTACCTCACCCGGTGCGTTGGGGCTCTCGAAGCGTGGGACACGGCCAGCCGAGAGGCCAGGTCTGCTGGCGCGACACGTCGAGCGGTTCGCGAAGCAGGCGCGGCCACAGTCACGGCTTCAACCGCCACGCGGACCTGGGTGTAGCCGTTCCTGCATCCGTGGTCCAGGCGCACGGTTGGCGCCAGCATGGAAGCACCACATCGACATCTACGACCGCCTTATGGTCGGACAGTGAACGTGCTGCACGCGAATTTCGTCGCAGCGTGGCCTACTGCCTCCAGCGCTTGCCGCCCTTGACTCATTGCCTTCCCGAAAATCTATAATGGCCGAGAGCAACGCAAGAGGAGGAGCGAGCCCATGCCAACTTCCGCCCTTCGTCGACGATCCAGCGATTGCGAAGTCGCGCCACGCGGGCGCAGCATGGCCACGTTCGGACGACCGGCTCTGTGGGCCATCGTCCTCCTCCTGCTGACCGCTTGTGCCCCGACGACGGTCCAAGACCTCGGCGACGCTTCCACCGCGAGTCGCGGTTCCTCGGCGTCACCGCCTTCGCCGGCCGCGACCGTGCCTCCCGCGACCGTGTTGCGGGTGGGGGTCATGGGTGCCGTCGAAAGCCTCGACCCGCGGTCTGCGAACCGGACGCCGGAGGACCAGGTCATGTTCGCGATCCTGGAACCACTTCTCGCGTTGACCCCCGAGCACGCGTTGCGTCCGCACCTCGCGACGGGCTGGAACGTGGCCGACGACGGGCGGTCGATTCGACTCGATCTGCGCCCAGGCGTTCGGTTCCATGACGGCAAGACGTTCACGTCGGAGGACGTCCGAGCCACGTTGGAGTCCCGCGACGACGACCGCCTGGAGCGCGTGGACACACCGGACTCGGCCACCGCCATCCTCCTCCTCCGGAGGCCAGCCGCCGAGATCCTCTACGACCTGGCGTCCATCCCCATGATGCCGGCAGGCGCCACCGGCGATTTCGGCAGCAGGCCGATCGGAACCGGTCCGTTCGAGTTCGAAGCCCAACCGTCGGCGGCGTCGTTGAGCGTCCAGCGGTTCGATGACTACTGGGGCGATCGCGCAGCCGTCGATCGGGTCGAGTTCAGCATCTTCGCGACGCCCGCCGAGCTCACGCGGGCTCTCGTCCGCGGTGACGTGGACCTGGCACAGACCGGCGGGTCCCGGAGCTCCTTGAGCTCGCTCACCAGCGCCCGACAACTCTCGACCCAGGTCATCCCTGGTTGGACGATCCAACTCGTCATCTGGAATACCTCCGACGGCCCGCTCGCCGACGCCCGCGTGCGCGCCGCGCTCGAACACCTGATCCCGCGAGACCGGATCGTCGAGGAGATCGACGGCGATGCGCTCCTGGTGGCGCGCCAGACCCTGCTCGGCAAGGGCACGCCATGGTCCGATGCGGTCGAGCCGAGGCCCTTCGATCCCGTGCGCGCACGCGCCTTGTTGGCGGAGGCGGATGCGACGTTCGAACGGCCACTCGTCCTCCTCATCAGGCCCAGCTCCAGCCATTCGGCCATCGCCGCCCAACTTGAAGCCTCCTTCGCACGCGAGGGCATCACGCTCCGGACCGAGGTGGTCGACGACTTCCGCGCGTATCTCGACCGAGCGAACAGCGGCGACTACGACGCCCTCCTCGCCGGTTTCGCGTACGGCGCGAACACCGTGGGGCTCGTGCTCAACCGCGTCCGGGGGCTCTGGGCGCCGCCCGCGTTCGCCGACGGGCCGATCAACGACCTGGCCGACGCGGTCACGCGAACCGACGCGAGCTCCGGCGAGGGGGCCGAAGCCCTCCGCGAACTGCTGAGAGCGCTCGGCGACGAGGCGACGTTCGCCACCGTCGTGTCGGGCACCGAGATCGGCGCCCACGCTGGCGGCGTGCGAGGTTGGGAACCCCACCCAGTCGCGGCGCTCGCCTACCGGAACCTGGCAGGTGTCAGCAAACCCTGAACCCACACGCGCAGGGTGGGATTCTGCTTGCTTCACGCGCCGGCGGCTGCCTCATGATCGTCCTCGAACACGACGCCAACGCCCCCAAGGACGGCCCCTGGTGGTTCCTCCTGTGGGAGAAGGCCGACGCCCTGGTCGCCATGGACGAGCACATCACCGTCCCCCCGACCGTGGACGTGCCGTTCCTGCTGCACCGGGACGCCTCGGCGGGCATCGACGTCGACACCTACCCCTACGGCCGCGGCCCGCGCGAGCTGGCGCTCGGCATGCTGGTCACCTTCATCCCGCCCGAGAAGCAGGATGGCTACCGCATCGCCGACCACGACCGCCGCAACCTGCTCGGGTACTGCGCCGAGAGACTAGGCTTCACCTCGCTCGACCACTTGGCGGCCGCCGGCGCCGTGTCGCTGAGCATCTGGTACGACGGCTCGCTCGTCTACCGCGTCGCGAGGGCCATGCACGAGCTCGGTCTCGACCTCCCGCTCCTGCGCGGCGAGACCGCCGTCCAGCTCTGGTACGAGATCGCCCGCGACGACCGCCGCGACGCCGCGCCGTTCCACCAGATCGACCGCGCCCTCGCCGCCATCCCGCAGCAGCGGCTCGAAGAGGCCGGGAGCCCCGCGCACATCGTCGCCTGCTCCCTGGTTTCCGCGCGCGTCACCGGCGGGGTGCGCGAGCTCGAGCGGCGCGCCGAGCTCCACGCCGCCACCATCGCCAGGCAACCCGTCCTGCAGCACCTGCGCGTCCACCTGCGCGACGCCTGGTCGGCCGGCGACCGCATCCCCTGGCCGCTCGACGACCGCCACGGCTTCGACACCGAGCCGATCCGGATGCACCCGCCGGGCATCGTGCGGGGGGTGCGGACCTGAGGCGCGGCCAGCGGCCATCGGCGCGTGGGTGGGCGGCGAGGAACACCTCCGTCCAGCACACAAGCATCGCGACCACGGACGACTCAGGCTAGGTTTCCGCCACCGTCCACGGATCGACGACCGCGACGCCCAGCTGCGCGAAGTCGCGTCCGTTGCGCGTCGCCACCGCCAGGCCGTGCTGGGCGGCCGTGGCGGCGATCAGCGCGTCGACGGCGCCGACGGGCGTGCCGCCGGCGCGCGCCGCCGCCGTGCGTTCGCCCCAGCGGCGGACCACCGCCACGTCGATCGGGAGGAGCCGGCGCGTGAACTGCGGGATCAGGACCTCGTCGAGCCACACACGCAGCAACTCGGCGCGCCGGGGGTCAGGCGCGCCCCGGATGCCGGCCTCGATCTCGCCGATCGTCACGACCGAGAGCCAGGCGCGGGCCTCGTTCGCGCGCAGCCACGCGAGAACCCGCGCGTCGGGGCGCGGCCGGAGCACCTCCGAGACCACGTTCGTGTCGAGCAGGAACCCGCTCGTGCTCACGACGCTTCACTCGGGCGTGCCGGCGACGGATCGCGCTCGATGGCTAGTTCGTCGGTCTCGAAGCGCGGCGCCTCAAGCAGGGCGTCGACCAGGCTGCGGCCCGGCGCGGTGAGCCGCTCGTACGTCGCGACGTCGACCACCACCACGCTGGGGACGCCGTGCTTCGAGACCAGCTGGGCCTGACCGCCCTCGGCCTCGCGCACCAACTCCGAGAACCGGGCCTTGGCCTCCTGCAACTGCCACGTGCGCACGACGCCACCTCCATTCTGGTCTGTGCTGACTAGAAAGTACCATGGGGCGCGGCGCTGGGCGGTGAGGCTCCACGTCCCCATCGTGCGTCGCGGCCCGATGTACCCTGGCAGCATGCGGCTGGAGGACGTGCTGACCGTGCTCGACGCGCTGGAGCAGGCCGGGGTCCGCTACGCCGTCTTCGGTGGCCTGGCGATGGCGGCGCACGGGTTCGATCGAGCCACGCGCGACCTCGACCTCTTCGTCGCGCCCGATGAGGCGAACGTCGAGCGGCTGCGGGAGGCGTTGACGGCCGTCTTCGACGACCCCGACATCGCCTCGATCACGGCGGAGGACCTGGGCGGCGCGTACCCGGCCGTGCAGTACGGCCCACCGGACGTCGACTTCACGATCGACATCGTGAGTCGGCTCGGCGACGCGTTTCGCTTCGAGGACCTCGACGTCGAGCGGGTCCCGGCCGGCCACGTGACGATCACCGTCGTCACACCGGAGACCCTCTACCGGATGAAGCGCGACACCGTCCGACTGCGCGACCGTGACGACGCGCAGCGGTTGGCGCGGGCCTTCGGGTTCGCCTCGGGCGAGGACCGCTGACGTGCCGGTGCGCCGCTACCGCGACGTGGCCGAGATGCCGGGACCCCGGCGATCCGCGTCGGCGCTCGAGGGGCTCGCGGCCGCGTGCGCCGCCTCGTCGCTCTCGCGGGCGTTCGGCACCCTGCGCCGTGCGCCCCGTGGCGTCCGACGGTTCCGCTCGGTGGAGGAAGCCGACGCCCACCGGCAGCGTTGGGAGTCGGGTTCGGCCGGCGACGGCGAGGTGGACGAACCGACCACTGACGGCGATTGAAGACGTGACGGGCGTTCCTCAGGTTCACGACGGACCGTGTGGGATCGGCTCACCGATCGGCCGCCGCCTCCGTGCCCTCCCCGAGGATGGCGACGTACCGCTCGTACACGAACAGCCGATCGCGCCGGCGTCCCGTGAACTCGCGCGCGACGCCGAGCTCGACGAGGGCGTCGACCGCTGCGGCAGCCGCCGGGAACGACAACCCCGTGGTCGCTGCGAGATCGGTGATGGAACGCAGGGGCCGGGCCTTCAGCGCCTCGTGGACCCGCAGCGCCGAGCCCGCTCGACGGCCCGTCGCGCCCTCGATGCGCGAGCGGTCGAGCGCGAACAGCTCGGAGAGCCGGACGGCCGTGTCGACGGCGCCCTTGGCGGCCTCCACGACGCCTTCCGCGATGAACTCGAGCCAGGCCTCCCAGTCGCCCTCACGGCGGACGAGGTCCAGCAGTTCGTCGTACCGGGCGCGGTGGCGCTTGAAGTAGCGGCTCAGGTAGAGCAGCGGCTCGCGGAGCACGCCGACGTCGCACGGCAACAGCGTGATGAGGAGCCGTCCGACACGACCGTTGCTTTCGAGGAAGGGGTGGATCGTCTCGAACTGCACGAAGGAACGTTGAACGACGCTCCGTGCACGACGGGCTGGCCGAACTGCAGGGGGTCGGCGCCGACATCGGAGGTGTCGGCGGCCCTCGCCACGCACCGCGGTCAAGGCGGTGCCTCGCGCGCGCCGTCAAGTGTCGGGATCGAGCATGACATCGGGCGCGCGAGCAATGGACAG